>ONYS01000110.1 GCA_900322095.1 uncultured Prevotella sp. | reverse complement strand
AGGAGATTAGGTACAAAAAGCCTACTAATCCATCGTTTGCCTATACGCAAACGATTATTCGGCTATACGCAAACGATTGTGCGCCTATACGCAAATTGAGATCAAATTCAGAAACGAAATAACCCTCACGAGGGTGATACCTCGAGAGGGCGTAATATGGTGGAGCTGGAGGCAGCCAAATTAACTAATGTAATTCCTTGTAAAAGTAGGCAACTCCATTCTCCTTTTTCTTATTTTTGACGCAAATTTAAATCAAATTTGTCACATTTATATCTAATACTATCATCTTATAAGGTTAATTAACATTTGCTAGATTAATACGAACCTTTTAACTTTGCAATGGTTCTTGGGGACACCTGTCATGCAGAGAGGAAAAGCCACAAGGTTGTAGTCCTACAACTTGACATGGGGTATTCTTAAAAAGAGTGCAGATTGTTAATCCTGAGAATTGCGATCTACAAGGCATTTGATGAAAACGAGTATATCTTGCAAAAAGAGAAGAGTCACCTTTGGGGACGCTACTCGGGGACGCTGTCAGATTGTTGGGGACGGGGACGCTTGCAACCATGTATAATACAATGGGGACGCAAGAAGCCAATTAACTGCCTTAAACTACGTTGGAAGTTTCCGAACCTTGATATCTTAACGTATTTTCAGCTTAAATACGGACATTATGCGTTCAAAACGTCAAAAATGTCAATATTGTGGATTGATTGTGAAATAGAATGGAGTTCGTGTAAAACATGAGTCCCCATATACCTTATAATAACAATTAAAATATCAAGTAAAGATGGACAATCAAGTAGATGTAAAATTCAGATTAAAGCAAAGGAAGGTGAGAGGTTCACAATTCGAAAGAGAAGGCCTATCTACAGAGAATGTACTCATAACCATGAGAGTAACATACCTCTCTATGCGCCTGGAGTTTTCAACAGGATATCACATTGACGTGCTTCGCTGGGATCAGAATGCAGAACGTGCAATTGGTCCGAATCGTGATGGTCAGTCCGCTGATGAAATCAACGGTGGTATTATGAGATTGGCCAGAAATGTAAGGGATACTGCCCATATGTTTGAGGAAATGGAGAAAGTCCCCACCCAAGAACAGTTCAGAGAGACCTTTGAACAAATCAGAGCTGAAGAACAGCAACACACTGCCCTCAATGTGGCATCCGCTACGGCTGTAAAAAACACTTCTGAGAATCAGGACAGGAAACAATCAAAACAGGACAGCATACGTCCAAAACAAAGAATTAACAAAAATTACGAAACCAAGATTAAGACAGAAAACAACAAGTCCTTTGGCTTTTTTGAAGTGTTCCATGAGTACGAAAGAAGTAATAGCCGATTACATGATTGGACGGAGTCAACTTTCAAGAAGTATCATACGCTCCGAAACAACCTTACTGATATGAGAAAGTATAAGAGAAAAGCCGGGCTGAAGTTTTTTGATTTCACTTTCGAATATTTTGATGAATATGGATTACAGGAATACATCGACTTCTTAAGAAGCCAAAAGGACTATAAGAATACAAGTGTAACAAAGAGCCTCTCCTTATTAAAAGTGGTCATCAGGTGGGCATATAAAAGAGGTTATCATAACAACAACCAATTTGAGGCATTCAAGCCAAAGATGAAGACTACCCAGAAGAAAGTGATATTTCTCACCAAGACAGAACTGGAACAGATAGAGAATGCTAAACTTCCAGAGACCAAGCTGTATCTCTACCGCATCCGTGATGTTTTCCTTTTCCAGTGTTATACAGGCCTTCGTTATTCAGACGTAGCCAATCTCAAACGCTGTGACGTTCACGACGATTACATTGAAATTACAACCATTAAGACATGTGACAGCCTGCGTATCGATCTGAACAAACATTCCAAGGCCATTCTTGATAAGTACAAGATGTTTGAGTTCCCAAACGGCAAAGCACTCCCTGTAATCAGTAACCAGAGGTCAAACGAATACATACATCTACTTTGTAAAGAGGCTAAGATTGATGAACAAGTCAGGCAAACCTATTACAAGGGTAATGATCGTATAGATGTTGTACGTCCTAAGTACGAGTTGGTCGGTTCTCACACTGGACGAAGGACATTCATTTGTAATGCGCTGGCTATGGGCATCCCACCACAGGTTATCATGAAATGGACAGGTCACAGTGATTATAAGGCGATGAAGCCCTATATCGACGTGTGTGATGAGATCAAAGCAGAACAGATGAAGAAATTCAATGTTTTTTAATGTATTAGCATAGTAAAACATAGTAAACAACCCCAAAATGAGCATATAAGTTGATTTTTTACCCAAAACATTTGGAAAAATCAACTTTTATGTTTATTTTTGCAAACAGAATGTAAAGACATGGAAAGAAACTTATTGATTGAGTTGTTGGAAGACGGTGACAAGGTAAGCCTGTATTCACCACATTTCGAGGGCGAGGAGTATTCTGAATTCGAGAAGTTCCTCCTTGCTTACAAGGACACCTATCCCGATGATGTACGCCAGCTCGTTTACAGGCTTGACATCATCAAGCGTGACGGAGCAGCCGACAGGCACTTCCGTTACGAGGGAACGAAGAGAGACAGGGTGATGGCCCTACCCTCTCACCTAGAAACCACTTCTTTGAGACTCTACCTGCTTAACATCCAGGCCAAGATCCTGATTCTTGGCAACGGCGGTCTGAAGACATCGGCAACCTATCAGGAGGACGAGCACCTTCACAAGTGCGTAAAGACTCTCCAGAAGATAGACATCCAGATTAAGGAAAGGGAAAAGCAGAAAGTGATAGTCATCACAGGCACAGAACTGCTTGGTGAACTGTCATTCACGATAGACGACGAATAACAAGAAAGGAGAATGCATATGAAGACAAACAGAATCATGGACGAGATCCGCAGTACAATCTCACCGGAAATGAAACAGCAGATGGAAATGTCGGTGGCCATTGCCAACCGTATCTACGAGATCCTTGAAATCAAGGGAATGACACAGAAGGATCTGGCTCAGCGTCTGGGTAAGACCGAGACAGAGGTGAGCCGATGGCTGTCAGGCACACATAACCTGACGCTTTCAACTATCTGCAAGATATCCACTGCCTTGGGCGAGGATATTGTAACTGTACCCAAGATGGTCTTAGAGCCTGATATGGCATAAGAACCATATTATAGCGAAACAGAAGGCCTTTCGAGCCTTCTGTTTTTCTGTATACTACTCCTTCTTTTTCTTACGCTTAGATACCATTGCTGGATGCAGTTTCAGATGTTGCATACGGTAATCGCGTGGAGTAATTCCGAGAAATCTGAAGAAAGCGGCATAGAAGGACTGGCGGTTTGAGAAGCCTACCATCGTACCAACCTCCTCGACATTCAAATCCTGATAGCGTTTATCTACAAGAATTGACATGGCATCATCGATTCGGTATTTGTTGACAAACGAAGTGAAGTTACAATGGAAGCGAGTGTTCACTACTGCAGAGATATAGCGGGTATTTGTACCGATATCCTCGGCTAGCCTTTTTGCAGAATAGTCTTTGTCACGATACTTTTTCTCCATGACAACTATCTTCATGATTTTCTCCTGAAGTTCATCCATAATCTGAGGCCCTATCAAAGTTCTATAGCCGGCCTCTTTCTCCTTCTTTTCGGTTATGTTGTATTTAACCATAATAAGTACTATACCAGAATCTTTCTACAAAAGTAATACAAAATTCTCAATAATAAGACTTTATGGGGAAAAAACAACGAAAAAAAAGCGTAAACGTATTCTGTATAACCTTGTTTGCCCTTTTTTCAGCTTCAAATTGCCTGATAGGGGAAAATCCTACGCAACTTTAGGGAAAGCCACCCACCAGATTAGGATTTATCCTTTGCAAAACTGTCGGTTTATTCCGAACTTTGCACCGTGAACAAGAAACAAAATGTCAAACTCTAAAGTATAGGAGATAAAGATATGAAGAAGATGATGATCCTGGCAATGATGATGGTCATGACTATCTCTGCCAACGCAATGAGCTATAACGCAGCAAAGAACGAGGCCCTCTTCCTCTCTGACAAGATGGCTTACGAGCTCAACCTCACCGCTGCACAGTATGAGGCTGTCTATGAGATCAATCTCGACTACCTGATGAGCCTGAACGGACACGCTGATGTCTTCGGCATCTGGTGGGATCGCCGTAACGCAGACCTCCGCTATGTCCTGAACAGCTGGCAGTTCGACAAGTATGTGGCACTCTCCCACTTCTATCGCCCTGTAGCTTGGAAGGCCGGTAGCTGGACGTTTGCAGTGTACTCTCACTACAACAGAGGCCATTTCTACAATGACCGTCCAACGGTGTTCGTGACCTACAAGGGTGGAAACAACCGCCGCGATGTCCGCTTCTATGCTGACCGCAAGGTGACAAAGCCTGCTGTACATCATGCTAACAACGTTCCTGCTAAAGTCAACAAGTCCAGCAACGGCTCTACTTGGAGAAATACAGGAAATACCTCTCGTCCTGCTACCACAACGAAGCCCAACGGTCATTCTAACGGCAATCGCCAGATTGCAATGAATACAAACAACAATCGCAGTGGTTCAGGCCACTTCGGAGGACGCAGATAAAAGCACACGTTTTGCCTTTATATATGCCTTCAAAAAAGGACATGGGGAATTCTCAGCAATGGGAGTTCCCTTTTTACATATAAAATACGAACTTTGTTCCTTTCGAGCCTATTCCGTCATATTCAGCCGTAACTGGAAACTGGTTGATAAGCATGTCAACCTCTTCTTCCTCCGGACACTTGGTAATCTCCAGCTCAATGGCCATCCGTCGTTCATTATAGCTCAGATTCCAAATGCATTCTCCCAGAACGGCATTAACCACCGTCCTGATTTCATCCTGAGTGCGCCAGATGGAATCAAAATCTGTCATTGTTCTGAAAGCGTAAAAAATCGGTTAATGTTGTATTCCAGTTCCTCCAAGTCAATGAACTGGGAACCACGATATACCTCCTTGCCATCCATCAAAAGCAATACTGTTGGTCCTGAATAAACCAGGAATTGGCCAGCTATCAAAGGCTCTTCTGTTATGTCCGTATAGAAGGAATATACCGCAGTGATACTGTCTGCCAACCGCTCCACTTTATCGAGCATGACATTGCAGACTCCGCAATCCGGAGCTTTGATGTAGAAAAGACACAGGCGATTGTCTGCTATAGCCTGTTCGATATCCTTTATGCTTGTCAGATGAATCATTTTTCCTACAATTGTGATATAACCTACTTAATCAAGCACATGTACAACAACGGGTACGGATTTCCCTCTTCGTCAAAATCAGTCCGTTTGTAAGTCTTGAATCCCATGTGCTCATAAAAACCGATGGCGAGCGGATTCTGTTCGTTCACACCCACCTCGCTTGCTGCATAATTCTCTATGGCAAAAGCTACCAGTTGTTTGCCAATGCCTTGTCCGCGATGGCTCGCATCCACAAACAGCATCTCTATTTTACTTCCTTCTAACCCCAGGAAGGCAACGGGCATGTCAGAGTCATCCATAGAAACCAGCAGACGAGCGACATTGCTGATAGCATCAGGGACGTAACCCTTGATGCGAAGAATCTCACTCTCAGACAGGAATGTATGAGTCTGCCTGACGGCACTTTCCCAAACCTCCAGCAATTGTCTTGTCAGCGAGTCCGTTCTATTGGTTATTTCTATGATATTCATCGTTATCTTACTATCTTTGCTTTTTGCAGATTGTCAAAGTCATTCCAGAACTCAGCCTGCTCTTCGTCGCTGAAGGTCTTTGAGGACATCTCTTTGAGGATTTCATCCAACAATTGCGTCTTCGTCATCTGCAGGTCTGGAGCCACATCAATCTGGTAAGTCAGAATGTCACCCAATGAGCCGACATGAACATCAGTAATAGTGATCTCACCATTCACCAACTTGACCTCAATACGTCTGTTGGAACCATACTCAGGCTTCGTCTCACGCAGCCTCTGATACAACGCTGATTCGCTGTACTGCTCAGAATCTACAGAATTGATTAGTTCTCGAAGTGTCATGCTATTCCTAACAGTTCTATTTCAAAGATGAGTGTGGAGCCACCAGGAATGCCGGGCTGTGAGAATTTGCCATAGCCCATTTCGGCAGGAATGTATATTTCCCATTTGTCGCCAATGTGCATCTGCTGCATGGCGATAATCCAGCCCTCAATCAAGTCACAGAGTCGGCAAGCCAATGGCACACCGCCACGGCTGCTGTCGAACTGCTTGCCGTCGATGGTCATGCCCGTGTAGTGTGCCGTGATGATACTACGGACTGTTGGTGTGGCACTATTCTTGTTGCCCTCACTCAGCACTTTGTAGTAGATTCCCTTGGGCAGAGCCTTGACCCCATCCTCCTTCGATTTGGCTTCCAGCCAGTCCTTATTTGCCTGTTTATACTCCCGTTTATTCATAAATCATCCTAAATTCATGCACAAAGTTACGGATTTATCTCCGATATTTATCAGAAATGACTAATTTTGCAACAAAGTTTAATAATAAGGCAGATAAATCGGAATTTATTGGAAGTTATGATAATTGATTTTAGCAAGATAGAAGAAGTAACGTTCCCAGGAATGAATGGGGGAACTGGGCAGATGACTGTGCGGATGTACAACGATGAAAAATACCGTATTATTCCCACAACGATTCATCGCGGCGGAAGCATTGGTATGCATAGGCAAACATCTGGTGATGATATGAACTACGTCTTGTCAGGTATTGGCAAAGCAATCTGCGATGGCGTTGAGGAAGAACTAAAACCCGGCTCCTTGCACATTTGTCCGAAAGGATCTGAGCATAGCATAATCAACACAGGGAATGAAGATCTGGTGCTGTTCACTATTGTTGTTGCCAGATAAATTCCAATTTAACTGCCAGAAACATGAAACGGATTCCTGTATATAAGTTCTACAAGCACAAGTATGGCGATGAGCTGCTGGTGGATGTCATCAGCTACGAGAAGATGATGCCCGACATCAGACGGACGCTTGTGTTCAGTGAGACATTCTACAGCATTACGCTGGTATTGGAGGCAGATGCAACGGTGGCTGTCAACGGGAAGTCGCGACCCTTGAAGAAGGGACTAATCATTTGCTCCATACCGGGCGAGGTGTGGGCGTTCGAGGCAGAACCGCAGATAGAGGCGCTGAACCTGATATTCGAGAAGGAATTCCTGTTGTCGTTCTTCAGCGACCCACACTTTCTCGACCGTTTCACGTATCTGCAGGCAGACCGCAGCAGTCCGTTCCTGATGGCGGACGATGCTGCCTTTGAACGCATCCACACGCTCTATCAGGAGATGCGCCGCGAGATAACGGACTATGCCCAGAAAGACCAGCACATCCTGCGCGCCATGCTCTACGAAACGATGATGCTTCTGCAGCGAGTGCCGATGGTGGATGCTGAGCAAGTGGAGACCGTTCAGCGCAGTCTGACGGACATTCCTGTGAGCCGCTATGTGGACGACTTCGTGCAACTCGTAAGTGACCACTTCCGCGAAGAGCACGGCACGGAGTTCTATGCCGACCGCCTCTGCATCACGCCCAACTACCTGAACAAAATCGTACGCCAGTCGCTCGGCAAGTCGGCCAAGACCTACATCCTCGACCAGATACTTGCCGAGGCCTGTCGTCAACTGAAATACACTACGCTCCCGGTTGCCGACATTGCCGTCCAGTTGCACTTTGATACCGCCACATACTTCGTCCGCCTGTTCAAGAAACACATGGCGATGACACCTTTGGAGTATAGAGAAAAAGGATAGTCCCGAAAAGTGACATTTCCGTCGCTGTTTGTCTTGCAATGCATTGGGGAAAAGGTCGTACCTTTGCAGCCGAAAAAAGAAACAATAAAAGCAAGACAGATATGAAGACGATTTATGATATATTCAAACAGCAAGTGACGGCACAGACAGACGCTGTGGCTGTGATGGACGAAAAGAAGTGCCTGACGTATGGCGAACTGGACGCAATGGCAACCGAAATCGCTGATGGTTTCCCCGTGAAACAGCCCGCCAAGGTGGGCATTGTGATGAGCCACTCGGTAGAGATGATTGCCACCATTCTGGCAGCATTGAAGTCGAGGGCAGCGTATGTGCCAGCCGAACCCTCGTTCCCCAAGGAGCGCATCAAGTATATGATGGAGGACTGTGACTTTGTGGTGACGGACAAGGGCATACAGCATATACATAACAATATAAATAAGGTGAGCGACCTCGCCTACATCCTCTACACCAGCGGTACGACGGGCAAGCCCAAGGGCGTGATGGTGACGAACGAGAATGTGCTCCACTACGTCCGTGCATTCCAGCACGAGTTTCATCCCCAGCCGGGCGACCGTATGCTGCAACACTCCGTCTGCTCGTTCGACATTTTCGTGGAGGAGGTCTTTACGACTTTGCTCAGCGGTGCCACGCTCTGCATCCCCTCGGAAGAGACCAAGGCTGACATCCACCGGCTAATGGATTACATCGAGCGCAACCAAGTGACGATGCTCAGCAGCTTCCCTTATCTGCTGTTAGAGATGAACAAACTGCCAAGGATTCCCCATACATTGCGCCTGCTGATCAGCGGCGGTGACGTGATCCGTGCCAAATACATCGATCGTCTGCGCACGCAGGGCGTGATGATCTACAACACCTACGGCCCAAGCGAGACCACCGTCTGCGCCTCCTACTTCCGTGTGGACAATGCCCAGCCATTGGCCGACGGGACATTCCCGATTGGCAAGGCCGTCCTCGGCACGAGCATCGAGATTCTCGATGACCGTCTGCAACCCGTAAAGGACGGCGAGACAGGCGAAATCTGCATCTTCGGCAACGGTATCTCCCTCGGCTACCAGGGCGCTGTACCTGAAAATGCTAATTTCACTACGATGCCCGATGGCCGTCGCGTCTATCGCAGTGGTGACCTCGGCTATGTGCTGCCCAACGGGAATCTGGCCTTCCTCCACCGTAAGGACAAGCAGGTGATGATTATGGGCAAGCGCGTGGAGAGCGACGAGGTAGAGAACGTGCTGTGCGACCAGCGGGAGGTGGAGACCGCCGTGGTGTGTCCACAGACCGACACCGACGGGCTGTCGTACCTTGTGGCCTATGTCGTACCTCGCAGCAAGCGGTTCAGTCTGAACACGCTGAAGCGCTCGCTGGCCGACCATCTCACTTCGTTTATGATTCCCGAGTTCTTCGTCACCATGCCCTCGCTGCCGATGACTCCCAACGGCAAGGTGGACCGTCGCGCTCTGCCTATTGTGAGAAAGGAGGGACGGCTGTATGCATAACGACATCACCATTCGTCAGGCATCGCTCGATGACCTTGACCTCTTGATTCAATGGCGCATGGAGGTGCTGCATTGCGTATTCTCCATCCCCGCCGATGCTGATACCGCCGAACTCCGCCAGCAGAATATCGACTACTACCGCAAGGCATTGGTCAATGGCAGTCATATTGCCTGCTTCGCCGAGGAGGATGGAGAAATCGTCGGCTGTGGTGGCTTGTGTCTCTACGATGAGATGCCGTCGCCTGACAATCCCATAGGTCATTGTGCTTATTTGATGAACATCTACGTGCGACCTGAGCATCAGGGACACGGCACAGGAAAACGCATCGTCCGCTGGCTCGTGGGCGCAGCACTCTCCCGTGGCATCAAGAAAATCTACCTCGAAACTTCTGAGGCTGGCCGTCTGCTCTACTCGGTTCTCGGCTTCAGTGACATGAAAGACATGATGCATTTGTCATTTTCAGAATAAAACCGTAATTTAAAGTCAATATGAAACAGACTATAGAAATCGGCGGGCGCGAGTGCCTGCTATATAAGATACAGCATTGACAGCGAGGTGGCCATGATTAGCGAGGCTTCGGGAACATCGTTCGTGATGGCAGCCTTTGCCATCGGCGACTGGGAGGTGGAACTCACACCGTGGCACGACCCTGCTGTTTCGAAGCGTCAGGCTGTGGGCGAACATGCTGGAGAGACGCTCCGTTATGTCACAGACACGTTGATTCCTTATTTGCATCAGAAATACGGCGAGATTCCCATTGTCTTAGGCGGCTACAGCCTTGGCGGTCTCTTTTCCCTATGGGCAGGCTCTGAGTCCGATTGTTTTACCGCCATTGCCGCCATGTCACCCTCGGTATGGATTGCCGGATGGCAAGACTATGCCAGCCAGCATCTCGTCAAGTCACCCTATGTCTATCTCAGCCTTGGTGACCGCGAGGAGCACTGTCGAGACAAGGCCATAGCACAGGTGGGCAATAACATCCGTTGGGAACATGAACACCTGAAGCAGACGCTCGGTTCCGACCACACGACGCTGGAATGGAACGCGGGCAATCATTTCGTGGATGGTGCCCGCCGTACCGCCAAAGGCTTCGCATGGTGCATTGAAAAGGTGTGCCAGCGATGAGCCAGATGTGGAATCTGTGGCATGGATGCCATAAGAAGAGCGAAGGTTGTCAGCACTGCTATGTCTATCGGCGCGATGCAGAGTTTGAGAAGGACTCGAACGTGGTGCATAAGACAGCCTCGTTCAACCTGCCCGTCCGCCGTGACCGCAGTGGAAAATGGAAGGTGCCCTCCGGCACGCTGATGTGGACGTGTTTCACATCGGACTTCTTCATCGAGGAAGGCGATGCTTGGCGCGAAGATGCTTGGCTGATGATTCAGCGTAGGAGCGATCTGCACTTCTACATCGTCACCAAGCGGCCAGAGCGGATAGCCTGTTGTTTGCCAGAGGATTGGGGCTATGGATATGAAAATGTCACCATCTGCTGCACAATGGAGAATCAGTGTCGTACAGACGAGCGACTGCCCATCTTTCGTGAACTGCCTATCCATCATAAGGCCATCATCTGTGAACCGCTGTTGGAGCGTATTGACTTCCGTGGCTGTCTTGGCCTGTGGGTAGAACAAGTGACTGTTGGTGGAGAGTCTGGCCGTGATGCTCGCGTGTGCGATTATGACTGGGTACTTGACATACGCCGTCAGTGCGTCGAATCAAACGTCCCATTTCATTTCAAGCAGACGGGGGCATTGTTCCGCAAGGATGGCCGTCTGTATCGCATTCCCCGTAGCCAGCAGATGGTGCAAGCCCGACGTGCTAACATCGGGTTCATGACGAGTCATATTGCAGGGAACCATCAATAGTCCCGAAAAGTGACATTTCAGTCGCTGTTTGTCTTGCAATGGTATGGGGAATTTGTCGTACCTTTGCATTGTCAAAATAAGAAACAATATGGTGAAGATACAAGAAATTGAAGTGAAGTCGGTGATGACGAAGTCGAACCTGCCGGTGGCCGATTTCTCGGTGAATCCATACGTGGGCTGTCTGCACGGCTGTAAGTACTGTTATGCCTCGTTTATGAAGCGGTTTACGAACCATCCGGAGCCGTGGGGCGAGTTCATCGACGTGAAGTACTGGCCAGAGATTAAGAATGTCAAACGGTATGCAGGCAAGGAAGCCTTCTTCGGCTCCGTGACCGACTGCTACCAGCCGCACGAGGCCAAGTATAAGCGCACCCGTGCCTTGTTGGAACAGCTTCAGGGCAGCGGCATCAGCGTGAGCATCGCTACGAAGTCGGACCTTGTGTTGCGCGACCTCGACTTGATCAAGACCTTCCCCCATGCCCGTGTGTCGTGGAGCATCAACACGCTCGACGAGTCGTTCCGCCGTGAGATGGATGTGGCCGTCAGCATCGAGCGCCGACTGGAGGCCATGCGTCAGTTCTACGAGGCAGGTGTTGAAACCACCTGTTTCATTTCGCCCATCTTCCCCGGCATCACCGATGTCGAGGCCATCATCCGAAAGGCTAAGGACTGCTGCAACCTCGTCTGGTTGGAGAACCTGAACCTGCGTGGCGACTACAAGGGCAAGATTCTCGCCTGGATTCTCCTACTGGATGCAGCTCGACATGCAGATGCGCGCCTTCTGCGAGGCTGAGGGACTGCCTTACGTTCGCAACGACGACTCCGTGCGCTCCCGTCATGGCCAGCCGCCGGTGGTGGTGAACTATTTCTTCCACGAGGAGATCGTGAATAGGGGGAAATGAAGCGTTGTCTCATTTGGAATCTATTCAGTAATGTTTAACTGAGTTTAAAGAATTGTCAGCATAGTTTAAGTGAGTTTAAATTCCGTACCAGATTGACTTTCGCGATTGTCATTCTGGCACGGATTCTTTCCATAGGCATGTACTTTGCTTGTCTGTTAGTGAAAGCCGAAGCGAAAGCAGAAGCAATCAAGTAACAAATTGTCAAATTTAAAAATATAATTAGGAGGTATTGATTATGTTGAACGGATTGATGAAAAGCAACGGTTGGTTCCCAACAATGTTTGATGATTTCTTTAACACTGATTTCATGCCTCGTGCCAACAGTACAGCACCCGCAGTCAATGTCAAG
>ONYS01000155.1 GCA_900322095.1 uncultured Prevotella sp. | reverse complement strand
ATATTGCAAAGGATAAAAGAAGAACGAGTTTTTGCCTTAAAAAGAAAAAGAGAAGGCAGCCGAAGCAACCTTCTCCTTGAAAGCCGTGGGGGCGGTAGCTGCTACTCACCCTCGGTCTTCTTGTCTTCCAGCTGGACGGGCGAGTACTTGTTGACCACGAAGATGATGCGGTGGTGGCGTGTGCCGGTCTTGTCGACGAACTCTTCTGGGCGGATCCAGCCGGTTATCTCTACAAGTGCTCCCTTGGTGAGCTGTGCGAAGGAATCCGCGGAGCCGTTCTTGCGCCAGATCTCGCAGGGCAGATAGGCTGCCGGGCGGACGGTCTCCTCACCGCGCTTCTCCGTGCGGCTGATGGCGAGGGCGAAATTTTCAGTAATAACTCCGCATCGCAATAATGAAATACATTATTTGATTGTACTTATACTTATACAATATCCTTATTCTTAAATCGTTTCTTTGACCGTCACGTTCGTTCGTGACAACCGTCACGTTCATTCGTGACAGCTGTCACGAAACATAAATCTCCCGATGTAGCTTGACACTTTTTAATTCAAACCAAAGAAAATATTCGGGAATCGGTTTTGCGCACTACGTGTTGGTGTGCCGCCTTCGGGGCACTGAGTCCAAGGAGAAGTGGGTCTTTATCCCCAGTCTGCGCTTCTGTTGTCGCTTGACTGGGGTTACCGAGAGTCAGCCCCTCCGGGACTGATTGGTTAGTTCTTGTCTTCCTCTGGAATTGTGGGAGCAGGGGCATTCCTGCCAACGAAGGATTTACCAAAGTGTCTGGAGGGAAAGGATGTGTAATCGTCTGGAAGACGATACCTCAGCCGGGTACATGGGAGCGAAGCGGACATGTGCCCGGAAATGTCCTGTGAGAGTACTTCTGCTTGGAAGGCAGTACCAGCCTGTATTTGAAAGTAGACCAAAGGGCACATTACATCTCCTTGCTATCTTTCCGGTAACATACACTCGCTTCGCTCATGTATGTTACCGGGGGATTGGCTGCCAGGCAAATTATCCTTCCCGGGCATAATGTGCCCCTCCGTGAGTGAATGTCCGGTGATCTTCTTTTCCCCTCCCTTTGTAGGGAGGGGATTGAAGGGTGGGTCTGTATTGGCATTCCTGCCGCCGAAGAATATACTTGTGATAAGCAAGCTGTCCTTCTTTCTTGGCCGTCAGGAATGACTGCCCTCCTACCATTCGGTCTTCTCTTCAATCTGCAACATTAGGAATGACAGCCTTCCTATCGCCCCCCTACGGATATCTATCGAATTTTAACACTCCGATGTAATCTCCCCTCCCTTTGTAGGGAAGGGCAGGGGGGCTCTTTGTTCGTAAAGGGTAAGCCACAGAGAATATCCGGTTTACTGGATATACTTTTTGGGTGGGTAAATCGCAGGATTACAGCCATTACGGCTGTCTGCGGTAGTACCATACACCTGTTAGTATATTTTTACAGACGGCCAATTTAATCGAATGTTGTTAGGAGTTGCTGTCAAATATCTCATGAAGTTCCTTGTTGCTGAGCTTGCCAATCCAGCTCTCGCCGGTGCTGACGGTCATGTCGGCAAGTGCGCGTTTAGAGTTGATCATGTCGTTGATGCGCTCCTCAAAGGTGTTGCGGGTGATGAACCGATGGACCATCACGTTTTGGTGCTGACCAATGCGGTAGGCGCGGTCGGTAGCCTGAGCTTCCACAGCAGGATTCCACCAGAGGTCGTAGTGGATGACATGTGTGGCGGCAGTGAGGTTGAGTCCTGTTCCAGCAGCCTTGAGCGAGAGAACAAAGAAGCGGTCGGCACGGTTGTTCTGGAAGCGGTCTACCATTTCCTTGCGTTGTTTGAGCGTGCAGCCGCCGTGGAGGAACATCGGTTCTGTGCCGATGGCATCGGTGATGAACTTCACGAGCAGGTCGCCCATCTCCTTGAACTGCGTGAAGATGATGGCCTTCTCGCCGGCATCGTTGATAGCCGACACGAGGTCGAGCAGCATCTCAGCCTTGCCCGAGAGTACTGGAGAGAGGTCGTCGTTTTTCAGGTATTGAGCCGGGTGGTTGCAGACTTGTTTCAGCGCCAGCATCATCTGCAGGATGAGGCCTTGTCGCTTGAAAAGCTGTTGCTTGTCGTCCTCGTCTATGCCTTCGATTACCTTCATACTCTCCTGAATGACCTGCTTGTAGATGGCTGCCTGCTGGGGAGTGAGCAACGCGAACTCGTCCTGTTCTATTTTGTCGGGCAGGTCGTTGATGATGGTTTTGTCGGTTTTCAGCCGGCGCATCATCATGGGTGCGGTAATCCGTCTGAAGCGCTCTGCGCATGCGGTGTTGCCTTCTTGCTGTATGGGACGCGCAAAGTCGTTGTTGAATGTCTTGATTGTGCCGAGATAACCCTTGTTGGCAAAGTCCATGATGCTCCAATATTCCGAGAGACGGTTCTCGACGGGTGTACCGCTCATGGCGATGTGGGTGTCGGCTTTCAGCGAGCGAACAGCCTTGCTTTGTGCTGTAGCTTCGTTTTTGATGTTCTGTGCCTCGTCGATGACGACAATGGCCCATTTCTTCTTCTTCAGCTTGTCAATATCGGAGCGTACCACACCATATGATGTGAGCATGATGTCGGCATCGAAGACATTGAGGTCGCGACTTGTCCCATGATAGACCTGCACGGTCATCGTCGGAGCAAACTTCTGCAGCTCTGCCTGCCAGTTGGTAAGCAGACCGGTAGGGGCCACGACTATGGCCCGCTTCTCGTTGAGCAGCCCGTCGTCCTTCAGCTTTTGCAGCAGGGTGATTACCTGTAGCGTCTTGCCCAGTCCCATGTCGTCGGCAAGGATGCTGCCAAAGCCCAGTCGCATGTTCTGATACATCCATTCGTATCCTCGCTTCTGGTACGGTCGCAGATGAACGTTGATTTCCTTGGGCACGGCCACCTCCTGCAGCGTTGTCCATTGGCGGAGAAGTTCCTTCACTTCCTGTGAGATGCTGATCTTGGCACCATGATATTCTCCCGACAACGCGGCCTGCAGCATGCGTGACGGTGTCATCTCGTTGTGAGAGGCTAAGACTTTCTCAATGCGCTTCAAGTCATCGGCTGTGACATAGAAATATTGTTGCTTAAAGCGGATAAGGCCTTCTGCCCTGACCAACAACTTATTGAACTCGCCGGGAGAGACCAGATCGTCGCCGATGGCTACTTTCCAGTCGAATTGCAACAATTGGTCGAGTCGCAGGAATGATTTTCCGTCGGCTGGCTTGGACTTCAGCGATACGGAAGGCTTAGGGCGGAGGATATGCTGCAGCGATTTGGGCAACAGTAAGTGTATTCCGAGCAGGCGCATGGCCGGTACGATATCGATGAGAAACTGTGTGAAGCCAGCGTTGTCCATCACGATGGGGCTCTCTGCCTCCCGTGCCAGATATTCGTCGATGGAGGGGACCAACGGTGACAGCAGCGACACATCGCGCAGGATGCTGTATCTCGACAGCCGATAAGTCTTGTCGGTAGAAATCTTGCGCAGGCTGGTCTCTGCAGTATTCTCAGCCTCTGTGTCGACGACCGACAGTTCCATCTGGAATTCGCTGCCGTCTTCGCTCTCGTCGCTCACCATGACCACAGGCAGATAGCGCAACTGGGGTGTATTCAGATGATCGGTCCAACTCTTTATGGATCCGGGGATATTGGTTTCGCCGACACCATTGAACATGAAACAGCCGCCTTGGTAGAACAGTTCATAAACCTTGTCTCTCCATGACAATGCCTTTCGCGAGCAATGGATGATGGCTGTAAGGAAGCACGATGTTGCAAACCAGGCTCTCCTTTCGGGAGTAAGTTTCTTTCGGCCGTCGGACTCAATAATAATGTCGTCGCTTGAGAAGAAAGTGTCGGCATGACTCAGAATATCTGTTGTCTGCTGGTCTGCCATGAAGGGCGTCCAAAGAATCATCACGCTTTCATCCTTCCGCTTGCTGATGACGGGCACCACATTACCCATTGCAGCAAGATGCAGTGCAAGCATACAGCAAGAGCGGAAGGCGAAGATTGTGTTACTGCAATCAAGGATTTTCTCTGTGGGAATGGCTGTCAGATAGGCCATCAGGTCCACCAGACTATAAGCGGTTTTCTTCTTTCCGAATCTCACTACCGCCTTTTGCTTCTTGTCTATCGTCAGATTGGGGGCTGCAACCGCTTTGTCTGTCAGAGGAGTGGCGGTAGTATTGAGCGCATCCTCAACCGATTTCTTACCCGAAAGAATATAGTTCGCAGCCTTTACCATTCGCTTGGCGTTTTCCTGATAGCGCGTCATGAAGTCACCATCGGTGTAGAAGGTTGGTGAGGCTGGCAGCAATTTTTGTATCGCGTCGCCCAAAGGGGTGATTTTGCTGAAGTCGAATCGTGGGAACTCTTTTACAGTCGGCTTCTCAGGCACATCGGACAGGGGAACGAGTCCGAGTGCGTCTTGCCAGGCTGTGACTTGTGAGAGCCTTTCTGTGTCGATAGAGATGTTGCGCTTCTTGAGTTCCTCGAGTATGTCTACGCCATGGAGCTTGAAGATGAGAAACGGGTTGTTGTCGATCTCTTGGCCGACCATATAGATCACAGCGGCAAGATGCTTGCATGGCACCGCCCAGTCGGGGCAAGAGCAGTGCATGTCCAGGTCGCGCCATGTTGAGGGAAACACTTTCAGGTTATTCTGGCGCGCGATGTCGTTGACGGTTGGCGAGAGTTTGCGGTTGAGCAGTTCGGCAACGATGACGGGGTGAGCGAGAATGCAGTCCATGAGGCGGCTGGTCTCCTCTGCCGTGAATCTGTTGACGCCTACCGTTACCGAGTAGGGCGTTGGACGTGAGCCTTGCACCCAGGCACTGATCACGTTGTCCTTTATCTGCAGCTCCGTCACGTAGCCGTAGCGTGCGTAGCGTTCCCCGCGCGGGATGCGATTCTCATAGTCGATGTTCGTCAGTGAGCGGAGCCATTCATTTCCCCACCATGTGTTGCCAAAACTTGTTGCCATAATCGTGAATTGTGTCTACAAAGATAACAAATCTTCTCGATACACTTGCTATCATCACGTATTTTTTCTTCTGCCTACGCGTCTATGGTGACGTCAAAGTGTTAACCCTCTATCCATACGGTCAAGGATTCGCACAGTCGGAAATCAGACAATTGTGCAACGATACACCGACGGAAGAATTCAAACAAATCGCCGTAACACTCCATGATAATCTTCCCATCAAGACTAAGAATAGCATTATCGCTGACGCATTTAATTCCGTCAGTCCATACCTCTTTGGGATAGAAATAGTCTACATCCTCACCTTCTTGGTAGGTTTGGAATCTTCTGTCGTGAAGTATGGCCAAACGCGAACTGGTATCTGGGAGTTCCTTCAAGGTAGAAAGAACTGCCGGCGAATCCATCTTATGGTCGCCTTCATAACGTAAGCTATAGAATTTTTCAATGAAGGGAACGAGTTCTTTGTCCAGTAACTCCTTTTTGAGATGATAGACGTAATAGTCGTCCTCTTCTTTACGTTCATAGATACCTGCTAGATGATAATTCGACTCTATCAGCTGAAATACTTTTTCTTCGGCCAGTTTTTTGAACAGCGGATTCACTTCCTCTTTACGAATGTAGGTGCGCAGACGCATGCCTATAGCTAACCTGTTACCCATAAATTATTCGTAAATGATTATATTCATGAGAAATTTATGGATAATTTATGGATATTCGTGTGAAAAATAATCTCCATGAATAATGTAGGCTTAGCTCATATATGCTATCACGTATAAGCTTCACAAATTTCTTTGGCAACCGGTCTTGCGTTTTTAAGAGTAGCAGACCATATTGTATTTTGGTTTGTTCCTTTTCTGTTAGCGTTTCCATGAAAGCTTCGAAATAGCCTCCATATGTTACTATTTTGCGATTCACATTGCAAATATACAAAAATAGGAATATCTTACAACTCAATAAGGATTTTTTTTGAAAAAGAATATGTGAGCTCACGTCATAGGCTGATAGCCATCATCCCGGGAAGAAATGTTAATCTATCGACGATTCATCCTGTAATCTGATTGATACATGGATTGTCGGTGTGAAATATTTCCTCTGCTTGAGGGATGCCGGTGGATAAGGTTAAACCGCTCTCTTGCGTATAAGGCCAAATGCGCAGCCGTTATTCAGAGTCTTCACTAAACTAAATCAAATCGTTGTTGGATGAAGCAATACTACTGCATAGTCAGTCCCAAGGTGATAGCAATGCAAAAGTGAATAGGACTGATAAAACAAAGAGCCGACCTGACTTGGTCGACCCTTATGCTTTATATCAGAGTTTGCGAACTCCTATATGTATGTAGCGCCGTATATGAGACCCGTACGTAATGTGCAATGGGAGCTGCTGGGAGAAATCTCCACTTTTATTCTATTTATTTGAGCTGTGACTAAGGCTATTCCGCCACTTATTTTATAGGGTGTCCAATTCGTTGTGCCAATTTTAGCTCACTTTTCTGAGCGTCTTGGTCCGTTCTGTAACCCAATTCTTGGGCAGGTGCTCGGTTG
>ONYS01000169.1 GCA_900322095.1 uncultured Prevotella sp. | reverse complement strand
TTCTCTCCATACGGGCAAGCTGATTGTTGATTTGGTTGAAAAGATCTTCCACCGTACCCATCTTGGCCATGGCTAGGGTGAAGTGCAAAACGGGATACTCCGTCCACTCCTTTTCCAGTTTCTCTATGGCAAGTCCTTTGAATAGGTCCTTGCGCCCAGAGAAATAGGCATCGAACGTACTCGTGAGTAGCGACTTGCCAAAACGACGAGGACGGGAAAGAAATACATACTTGCCAGGATGCGTTATCTCATATATGTACTTTGTCTTGTCAATGTATGCCAATTGGATAGTTTACCATAGTTGCCTCTATTTTTCCACAAACTTAATAAATTTCCGTGAGACAGCAAAGGAAAATGATAAAATTCAAAGAAATGAAGGTTGGTTCCTGGCCCACTGTCAATTGCTGCCCTTATATCTGCCAATTGCCGCCCATTATCGTTGGCATGTGCCGCCCATTATTATCATAGCGATATAGCCTCGCTTTTAGGGTATGAAAGATGGGGCGGTTGGTTGTAACGAAACTGAAATTGGATCGAAAGAGAAAAACCTTCTGTCATTCAAGAGAGAAGGAGAATGGCTTTTCTCCCCTCCCTCCGTAAGGAGGGGCTGGTGGGGTCTTAAGAACGCTCACAACTTGAAAATCGATAATATTTTCTTCATTTCTTCAGCATTAGCGAAGAAAGCATTACCTTTGCATAGAAATTTAATGGACGAATAACTAAAAACGATAAGCATGAGAATAAGAATGATGATGGTGGCTCTGACCATGGGCTGCGTTGCTGTTGGCCTGGCCGACAACCGAAGCTTGGAGGGCTACGACTATGGACAGGCCAGTCAGCCCACCGGACAGGAATGGCAGTCGCCCGAACTCTTGGGCTACAACAAGCTGCAGCCGCGAGCCACGTTCGCTTCCTTTGCGTCAGTGGAGGAGGCCCGGCGCTTCCTGCCGGAGAATAGCTCCTACTGGCAGAGCCTCGACGGCAGCTGGAAATTCCATTTCGCCAAGAACCCCGATGAGCGGCCGGCCGATTTCTATAAGACTGATTACGACACGGCTGGCTGGGACGACATTCAGGTTCCCGGCTCGTGGAACATTCAAGGCATACAGAAGGACGGCAGTCTGAAGTACGGTGTGCCCATCTACGTGAATCAGTGGGTCATCTTCAAGTACAACATTGCCGTGGACGACTGGCGTCAGGGCGTGATGCGTGAGCCCCCAAAGAACTATACGACGTACGAATACCGCAATGAAGTAGGTAGTTACAAGCGCTCTTTTGAGGTCCCGGCAGATTGGGGCAACAGAGAGGTTTACATTTCTTTCGATGGTGTCGACAGTTTTTTCTATCTGTGGATCAACGGCCACTATGTAGGTTTTTCCAAGAATTCCCGCAATACAGCACGCTTCGATATTACACCTTATATTCATAAAGGCACCAACGACGTGTCGGTTGAGGTATACCGCAGCAGCGATGGCAGCTTTCTGGAGGCACAGGACATGTTCCGGTTGCCAGGTATTTTCCGTACGGTAGCAGTGTATTCCACACCAAAGGTGCACATTCGCGACTTGGTTGTGGAGCCTCATTTCTCGGGTTCAACATGGTCACTCTGCATCGGGGCAAGCCTGGAGAACCTCGACAAGAAGTCGGTGAAAGGCTATTCCATCGAGTATCAGCTCTATAAGAACCAGCTCTACAGCGACAACAACAGCCTGCAGAAGACATTCTATTCTGGTCCTGTTGATGTACCCAAGGCCGGCGAAGCCATGACATCCTGCGCAGAGCGCATCGACAATGTTGCACTATTGACCTCGGAGCAGCCCAATGTCTACACACTCGTTGCCGTGCTGAAGGACAAGAAGGGTAGGGAAGTGGAGGCTGTGAGCGTGCAGACAGGATTCCGCACAGTGGAGATTAAGGATACGCCCGCCTCAGAGGACGAATTCGGATTGGCTGGACGTTATTTCTATATCAACGGCAAACCGCTCAAGCTGAAAGGCGTGAACCGCCATGAGACTAACCCCGACAGAGGACACGCCATCACTCGGGAACAGATGGAGGAAGAGGTGATGATGATGAAGCGCGCCAATATCAACCACGTGCGCACATCCCACTATCCCGACGACCCCTACTTCTACTATCTGTGCAATAAATATGGTATCTGGTTGGAGAGTGAGGCCAACATCGAGAGTCACGAATACTTCTATGGCAAGGAATCGCTTTCGCATCCGAAGGAGTGGCGCAAGGCACATGTGGCCCGCGTGATGGAGATGGCCCATTCGCTGGTCAACGAACCCTGTATCTGCATCTGGAGTCTGGGCAACGAGGCTGGTCCGGGCCATAACTTCGTAGCAGCCTACGACAGTTTGAAACTCTTCGACACTACGCGCCCCGTGCAGTACGAGCGCAACAACGACATCGTGGACATGGGCTCCAACCAGTATCCTTCGATAGCCTGGGTGCGCAGTGCCGTGAAGGGACAGATGGACATCAAGTATCCCTTCCATATCTCTGAGTATGCCCACTCTATGGGCAACGCCTGCGGCAACCTGAAGGACTACTGGGACGCTATCGAATCGACCAACTACTTCTGCGGTGGTGCCATCTGGGACTGGATAGACCAGAGCATGCGCAACTATACCAAGGACGGTAAGCCTTATCTTGCCTATGGCGGCGACTTTGGCGATACGCCCAACGACGGACAGTTCGTCATGAATGGCATCATCTTCGGCGACATGACGCCCAAGCCCCAGTATTATGAGGTGAAGAAGGTGTATCAGAATGTCGGCGTCAGCCTGAAGGACTTGGCTAAAGGAGAGATAGACATCTTCAACAAGAATTATTATACGGATGACCTCAGCGGCTACGACATTGCGCTGAGCGTCAGTGTGGACGGTAAGGAAGTGCCGATGGCCGTAGTCAGCGACTTCTCCGTCGCCCCGCGTACGCATAAGATGTTGGTTATTGACCAGTTGAGAGACTATAAGTACGACGCCACGAAGGACTATTATCTCAACGTGCGTTTCCTCACCAAAAGCAAGATGCCCTGGACCGATAAGCCCGGCTATGAGCAGGCCTACGAGCAGCTACTCCTGCACAAGGCCGAGAAGAACGGACTGCCGGCCCTCTCAGCCGTCGCAAAAGCTCAGGACGACGTGCAGATTCGGAAGGATGAGAAGGCATACAGCCTCACGGGCAAGAAGTTCCGGATGAGCATCGACCGCAACAGTGGCTTCATCAGCGCCCTCAGCTACGACGGACAGGAAATCATCAAGCAGGACGTACAGCTCAGTCTCGACGCCTTCCGCTCCTGGACCAACAACGACAACTGGGCCTACGAGCAATGGTATGCCAACGGACTGCACTGTCTTGAGCATCGTGCCTTCTCAGAGAAGATGGTGAAGAACAGCGATGGCAGCGTCAGCCTCGACTTCGTCGTAGAGAGTCAGGGAAGGCAGAAGTCGCGGCTCGACGGAAACAACAAGAACTGGAAGAAGATTGTGGATCTCGGCGGAAAGCCCGACTTCAAGTTTACGACCAACGTCATCTATACGGTTCATTCGGATGGCAGTGTGGAGCTGCACAGCAATATCGTGTCCAACCACAGCAGCCTCGTTCTTCCGCGGTTGGGCTTCCAGTTGGTGGCTCCAAAGAATCTCGACAGGATTGCTTACTACGGACGCGGTCCCATCGACAACTATCCCGACCGCAAGACCGGACAACTGGTGGGCGTGTACAGCGACAGCGTAGAGGGCGAGTTTGAGAACTTCCCCAAGCCGCAGGATATGGCCAACCATCAGGACACGAGATGGGTGGCCCTGACCAACGCCGACGGACAGGGTGCCCTCTTCATCGCCGACACAACGATGAGCATCTCGGCGCTGCCTTGGTCGGCCCAGCAGCTCGACATGGTCAACCATCCCTATGAGTTGCCCGCAAGTCAGGCCACCTACCTGCACCTGGACGCAGCCATCACCGGACTGGGCGGCAACAGTTGCGGTCAAGGCGGACCTTTGGACAACGATCGGGTGAAGGCAACGCCCCATGACTTCAGCTTCGTCATCAGACCTATCAGACGTGTGGAGACGGCCAGGGAGGAAGCCAACGTCCGTCTTGATGGTCAGCGTCCGCTCTCCATCCTCCGCGACAATGAGGGTAATGTGACTATCCACTCAACTGACAGCCGACAGCCAGCTATCTACTATAAGGTGGGCAACAGCAAGAAGTCCCATGCTTATCAGGGTGCATTCAATCTGCGCGAGGGAGGCACCGTGACCGCCTGGACCAGTGGCAGCAGTTTCTCCTGCTCGCGCAGCTTCCCCCGCATCGAGGCCATTCCTATCAAGGTGAAGTTTGCCTCCAGCGTCGAGAGTGGCGAGGGCGACGCAGAGCTGATGACCGATGGCGATCCCGAAACCTACTGGCATACGATGTACAGCGTGACTGTGGCCAACTATCCGCACTGGGTGGATTTCGACTGTGGTGCAGTGAAGACCTTGAAGGGCTTCACTTATCTGCCGCGTCAGGATTCCAAGAACGGACGGATAAAGTCTTATAAGATACAGGTCAGCGACGACGGTGAGCATTGGAGCGAACCCATTGTGCAAGGTGAGTTTCCCGAGGGTGCCGACTTGCAGCGCGTGATATTCACCAAGCCTGTCAAGGCCCGCTATCTCCGGTTCACGGCCCTGAACTCGCAGAACGGTCAGGACTTCGCTTCCTGTGCTGAGTTCACGATTCTGCAATAAACGGCAAAGCGCCTCACCAGCCATTTAGCTACTGGTGAGGAGTTTTATTTTCCTGACATGATTCTATTTCACGCTCCGATGCGTGGAATATAGAGGACCAGTTGAATTTTTCCGTGGATGATGATTAAAAGGAAAATCTCATCCTCAGCGCTTAGGCTAAAGCCTATTGTTGTTTTGTGGAGGAGTCTGGGT
>ONYS01000109.1 GCA_900322095.1 uncultured Prevotella sp. | reverse complement strand
AATTGATTGATTTACAGATACAAAGGTACAAAATTTCCATGAGACTACCAACTTTTTGTCCTCTTTTGTTATGGTGCTTCTTATCCCGAACTGGGGTAATTATGAATTAAAACAACACCGCAGACTGACGCTTGCCAGCCTGCGGTGTTGCTTTTATCATCAGTCCTTATGTCTTACCCACAGTGGATGAATCTCTTCACGAGCTTCTCCATGGCCTCAGGATCACTGGCTACGTCGGCGCGCAGCGTGCGGTCGTTGAACGAGCGCAGGTCGGCAAGTATGGCATCGATCATCAACGGAGAGAACACGCCGTGCTGCTCGAAGATGGCCCGCTGGCGCTCCAGACAGTCGGCAGAGGCCGCACAGCTGTCGGGCAACTCCTTGAGACGGCTCAGCTGCTCGCGGTGGGCCTCATCATGGATGTCGCCGTCGACAAACGTCTGCTGGGCCACGTCGAGCGGATGCTCCATCTCGAAACCATGGCGGCAGGCCACGCAGAGTCCGGCGATGAGCTGATAGACGTCGGCCGAACCGTCGGGCGAACGCATCTCCACGGTCTGCTTGTTGCTCAGGTCGCGCATGTCCTTGTTCTCCTGCGGGTTGGCCTGCGACAGCATGTCGACCTTCGTAGTCCATCCCAGCGGCACACGCACGAGGGCCGAACGGTTGCTGATGCCCCAGCAGACGTTGGTGGGCGCCTCCTGGTGAGGCACAAGGCGGAAGTAGGACATCGGGTTCTTGTTGCCGAAGGCGGTGATGCTCTGCGCCACGTCCATCATACCGGCGATAGCGGTGCGGGCCGTGTCGGAGAGTTCGCCGTTGACGAGCATCTGGTTGACGCCGTCCTTCAGCATGCGCATGTGGATATGCAGACCGCTGCCGGCCTTGCCCTTCGTGATCTTCGGAGCAAACGTCACGTTGACGCCCTCACGATAAGCGAGGTTGCGGATGCACCACTTGGCAATGGAGAGCTGGTCGGCAGCCTCACGGGCGGGAACGGGCAGGAACTCAATCTCGTTCTGCTCGTAGTTGAAACCGTCCTCGATGAAATTGCCCACCTCAGAGTGGCCGTACTTGATGCTGCAGCCGGCCTGGGCCAGATATTCCATGCAGAGCTTGCGGAACTCACCGCCCTTGGAGAAAGGACCCGACTCGTGATAGCCGTGCTGGTCGACGGCGTTGAAGCGGTTGTCGTTGGGACGGATGACGTAGAACTCCAGCTCGCCCATGGCCTGGAAGTGCATGCCCGTGACGTCGTGGAAAGCCTTCGTGGCCTTGCGGAGCGTATTCTCGGGCGACGACTCGAGCAGCTGTCCGTCGCGGTTGAAGAAAGAACAGAGCATGCAGAGCGTGGGCTGGGCGCTGAAGGGATCGAGGAATGCCGTGCGGAAACGCGGAATCACGTAGAGGTCGGAAGACCCTGAGGGTATGAAGTTGAACAGCGAGGAGCCGTCGACGCGCTCTCCGCCTGTAAGAATGAGGTCGAGATAATCAAGATCGTTAATGACGAAGTTCAAGGTCTTCAGTCGTCCATCGCCTGCCGGATACATGAAGTTGACGAAGCGAATCTGGTGACTGACGATGTAGTGGATGATGTCCTCCTTGGTAAACATCGTGTGGTCTTTCTGCAGCTCCACAACAATAGGATTGGCTGCGTATTCAATGGAGTTTCTCATAATGATTGGTTTAAGTTTTAATTGTAGGTTATTTTCGGCAAAGATACAAGGTTATTTGTTCATTGCCAAACTTTTAGCCCAAAATTTGAAGAAATTAACTCAGTATTCACAGATATGACCATCCGCCAAAGATTTTCATCGGAGACCGCATTGGTAAAATGTAGGAGCGGCGGCATTCCTGCCGCCGAATGATATACTAAAGTACCCCAGGGGGTTGCGTGATCATAGCGAGGGGATGAGCGCTATGAGCGGAGCGAATAGTGCGAATCATTCCTGCCCCATTCCTGATCATTTATGTTAAAAAAACAAAGGATGTTTTCCGAATTGCCATTCGTTACATGATAAATGCGTAAGTTTGCAGTATGAAATCCATTATCATCCAAAATCTCGTCATCGGCAACGAGGGACGCCGCGTGGCCGGACCGCTCAACGCCGAGTTCATGCCGGGCCAACTCTCGTGCCTGCTGGGCCGCAACGGCGTGGGCAAGTCAACGCTACTGCGCACGCTCTCCGGTTTCCAGCCGCCCATGGAAGGATCAATCCTCATCGACGGGCGCCCGCTGGCGGAACTGTCGCGCGGAGAGCGGGCAAAGCTGATCTCCATCGTGTTGACGGGCAGACCGCAACTCAACAATCTCACGGCCACAGAACTCGTCGGCATGGGCCGCTCGCCCTACACGGGATTCTTCGGCCGACTGCGCGAGTCCGACCGCAAAGCCGTGATGGAGGCGCTCAACGACGTGGGCATTGCCGCCTTGGCCGAGCGCAACGTGGCCACGCTGAGCGACGGCGAGATGCAAAAAGTGATGATCGCCAAAGCCTTGGCACAGCACACGCCCGTGATGCTCCTGGATGAGCCCACGGCCTTCCTCGATTTCCCAAGTAAGGTGGAAGTGATGGCCACGCTGTCGCGGTTGGCCGAGGAGCAACAGAAAATAATCATCCTCTCCACCCACGACGTTGAGCTCTCCCTCAGAGCCCGCGCCCAGTTGTATTCCTTTGGCGACGGTCTGGTGGAGGTCAGCCGCGATGAGGTGAAGGGCGCTGTAGACAAGCTCATTGCCTCCAGCGCGGAACTGCTCTGACCCTATGCCCCACTCCACCGCACAAATGCCTAATCCATAAGGCTTTATGCAATGTTGAATCTTCTGATAAAGCATTATTCTTTTCGCCACAACCCATCGTTCATTCTGCAATCTGCGTCAGTTCTTGCTGTCCGACATACGTCAGAGGTGACGACCGTCATGTTGCGTGACAACTGTCACGTTTGTTCGTGACAGATGTCACGTTCACGCGTGACAAATGTCACGTTCGCCCGTGACAACTGTCACGCACTTTCGTGTCAATTGTCACGAGACATTGATCAATGGTCGAGCATAACTGTGTGTAGCTTGCCGCATCGCATTTCAAGCCGCAGAAAATATCCGGCGCACCTAAAAAAGCCGGATTATTAAGGCCGTGACGGCTATTTTTTTGTATCTTTGCAAAAAAGAATTACCAATGACAGAATGGGAAAAGATGTTGGCCGGCGAGCCTTATGATGGCAACGACCCTCAAGTGCTGGAACGGTTGTTTGCCAACAAAGACCGCGTGTGGCGCTACAATCAGATTCAGCCCACACGATTTGACGAGCGCGAATCGGCCCTGCGACAGATCTTGGGACGTTCAGGCGAGCACCCCGTCATCAACGCGCCGTTCTATTGCGACTACGGCTGCAACATCGAGGTGGGCGACCGCTTCTTTGCCAATTTCAAATTTGTCGTTCTCGACGAGGCGAAGGTCACGATTGGCGACGACGTCTTCTGCGGTCCCAACGTGAGTATGTTCACGGCCTGCCACCCCACCGACCCCGAAGAGCGCAACACCCGCGTGCAATGGGCCCGTCCCATAAGGATAGGCAGCAACGTGTGGATAGGCGGCGATGTGACGGTGCTGCCCGGCGTGAGTATCGGCGACGGCACGACGATTGGTGCCGGGTCGGTTGTCGTTGGCGACATTCCCGCCCATTGCATCGCCGTGGGCAATCCCTGTAGAGTAGTAAAAAAACTGCAAAAATGAGATACGTGATAGAAAACTGCGCCAACGGTGCAGAGAGCGCCCTGCGCGCCCAGGAGGGCGGTGCCGACCGCGTGGAACTCTGCGCCGGCATTCCCGAAGGTGGCACGACCCCTTCGGCAGGCGAGATCGTCAAGGCCCGCCAGCTGCTCACCACCACCCGCCTCAACGTCATCATCCGTCCGAGGGGAGGCGACTTCTGCTATTCGGCCGACGAGCTCGACATCATGGCCTACGATATCGGCATGGCCCGCAAGGCCGGAGCCGACGGCGTGGTGTTCGGCGTACTGAACACCGACGGCACAGTGAACCTCGAAGCCATGCGCCGTCTGATGGACGCGGCCCGGGGCATGAACGTCACCTTCCACCGCGCCTTCGACGTCTGCTGCAATCCTCTCGAAACGCTGGAGCAGATCATCAGCCTGGGCTGCGACCACATCCTCACCTCCGGACAGGAGCCCACGGCCGAGAAGGGCATTGCGCTGCTCAGCCAGCTGAACGAGCGTGCCGCAGGCCGCATCACGATCATGCCGGGCTGCGGAGTCAACGCCGGCAACATCGCCCACATCGCCAGCGCCACGGGCTGCCGCGAATTTCACTTCTCGGGCCGCTCGGAAGTGGCGAGCGCCATGCGCTACCGCAACCCCAAGGTCAGCATGAGCGGAACCGACGGCAGCGACGAATACAGCCGACAGCTCACCGACCCGGAAAAAATTCGCGCCGCACGCGAGGCCCTGGAATCATTAAGTCAGAAAAAATAACCAATCTACATTATGAAAATAAAAACTATCCTTTTATCCCTCTTTCTCCTCGCCTTCGCGGCCACCTCGCATGCGCAGAAGACCGCGATGACGCAGGAAGAAAAACAAGCCCTCGACTTCCTCTATGCCTACATGGCACAGTCGGACAAGATCGACCACGACGAGGCTTTCTATCTCAACAACGTCAGACTGGCCATCAAGGCACGCCGCGAGATGCCCTGGGGCGCAAAGATTCCCGACCGCGAATGGCGCCACTTCGTACTGCCGCTGCGCGTCAACAACGAGGACCTCGACACCTGCCGTGCCGTGTTCTTCCGTGAGCTCAGTCAGCGCGTGAAGGGCATGTCGATGTACGACGCCGCCCTCGAGGTGAACCACTGGTGCCATGAGCACGTGACCTACGCTCCCAGCGACGCCCGTACGTCGTCGCCCCTCGCCACCATCCGTACTGCCCTGGGCCGCTGCGGCGAGGAGAGCACGCTCACCGTGGCCGCCCTGCGATCCGTGGGTATTCCGGCTCGCCAGGTCTATACGCCCCGCTGGGCCCACACCGACGACAACCACGCCTGGGTGGAGGCCTGGATTGACGGCAAGTGGTATTTTCTCGGTGCCTGTGAGCCTGAGCCCGTACTCAATCTGGGCTGGTTCAACGCTCCCGCCTCGCGCGGCATGCTGATGCACACCCGCGTCTTCGGCCGCTACGACGGTCCGGAGGAGGTGATGCGCCGTACGCCCCGCTACACCGAAATCAACGTCATCGACAACTACGCGCCCACGGCCCGCCTCAACGTGCAGGTGGTGGACGCCAACGGACAGATTGTTCCCAACGCCACCGTGGAATACAAGCTCTACAACTACGCCGAGTTCTACACCGTGGCCACAAAGCAGGCCGACGGCAACGGCCGCAGCTTCCTCACGGCCGGACTGGGCGACATGATTGTCTGGGCCACGAAGAACGGCCGCTTCGGCTTCGCCAAGGCTTCGTTTGGCAAGGACAGTCTGGTGACCGTGGCCCTACGATACGACCCCACCAACCTACCCAAGGAGGGTATCGACATCGACATCGTGCCGCCGTCTGAGCATGCCAACATCCCGCCCGTCACCGCCGAGCAGCGTGCGCTCAACACCAAGCGCTTTGCCTATGAGGACTCGCTGCGCCATGCCTACACGGCAACGTTCCTCAACGACACTACGGCCCGCCAGTGGGCTACGGCCCATGGCTACGACGCCGACGCTCTGGCTCCGCTGCTCGTGGGCACGTGTGGCAACCACGCCGCCGTGTGCCACTTCCTGGCCTCGCTGCCCCAGGCGCAGAAAGCTGCAGCCGTGCGCCTACTCAAGCAACTGATGCAGAAAGACCTGCGCGATGTCACCGAGGCTACGCTCCGCGACCATCTGGCCTACAACGCCCAGCTGCAGTGCGAGAAGGCTGGCATGAGCAGTGAGACCTTCGACCAGTACGTGCGCAGCCCGCGCATCTCCAACGAGCTCCTCACGCCCTTCCGCGAGAAACTCTCGAAGGAGTTTGCCGCCTACGTGAAAAAGAACAAGCAGACCGTGGCCGACTATCAGCGCAAGCCGCAACTGCTCGAGGACTTCGTCAACCGCTACATCACCCTCGACGACAGCTGCAACCTCAGTGCCGCTCCCATCTCGCCCGTCGGCGTATGGCGGGGCCGCATTGCCGACCGCCACAGCCGCGACATCTTCTTCGTGGCCCTGGCCCGCTCGCTCAACATTCCCGCCCGTATCGATCCCGTGACGGGAAAGGTGCAGCTCATGGGCAGCAAGACCACCGACGTATACTTCGACGGCAAGGGCCGCACAACTCCCGAGCAGGGTGTGGTGATGGCCGACTATCAGCCTACGCCGACACTCGACAACCCGAAATACTACAGCCACTTCACCATCTCCAAGCTCCGCAACGACGGCCGCTTGCAGCTTCTCAACTATGAGGAGGGCGAGGTCGACATGGGTGGCGGCACCACCTTCGACAATCTGCTGCGCAAGGGTACGCCCATCGATGCCGGTGGCTATCTCATGGTGAGCGGAACGCGCCTAGCCAGCGGCAGCGTGTTGGCCCACATGCAGTTCTTCACTGTGGCTCCCCACGACACCACGCGCACGCATCTCGTGATGCGTCAGGCCACAGACGACGTGCAGGTCATCGGCAACTTCGACTCTGAGTCGCGCTACATCGACGCCAAAACGGGCCAGGAAAAGTCCATCCTCTCCACCACGGGCCGTGGCTATTTCGTCGTGGCCGTGCTCGGAGTGGGTCAGGAGCCTACCAATCATGCCCTGCGCGACATCTCGGCCGTGAAGGAGCAATTTGAGAAGTGGGGCCAGAAGATGGTATTCCTCTTCACCGACCGAGACCAGTATCAGAAGTATATGCAGCGCGACGAGTTCAAGTCGTTGCCATCAACGGTGAACTACGGCATCGACAAAGACGGAAAGATTCTCTCGCAGATACGCAGTGCCATGAAGCTCGACGCCTCCACGCTGCCCGTATTCATCATTGCCGACACCTTCAACCGTGTGGTCTTCGTCAGCCAGGGCTACACCATCGGACTCGGCGAGCAGATGATGGGCATCATCCATAAGCTATAGGAGAGTTTTTGGGGAGAGTTTTTGGGGAAGTCAAGGGAAGTCAAGGGAAGTTAATGGGAAGTAATTGAGAAGTTAAAGGGACATTTGCCACCGTGATTTAATTTGAACTGCTAAAGCTAATGTCTCTTAACTTCCCATTAACTTCCTCTAACTTCCCTTTAACTTCCCCCCCCCAAAAAAAAACTTCCCATTAACTTCCTCTAACTTCCCTTTAACTTCCCCCCCCCCAAAAAAACCTTCCCCATAACTTCCTCTAACTTCCCCAAAAACCTTCCCCATAACTTCCCATTAACTTCCTTCTAACTTCCTTTGACTTCCCCTAACTTCCCAAAAAGACTTCCCCCAGCAAAATTATGGATCATGCATTAATATCATCTTACCAGCGCTATCTCAAGTTGGACCGCAACTATACCGCCAACACCATCGACGCCTACATACACGACCTCGACTGGCTGCGGCGCTATATGGACGAGCACGGCAAACAACCCGAGGAGATGAAACTGGAAGACCTCGAGAACTTTGCCGCCAGCCTGCATGAGTATGGCATCGGCCCCACGTCGCAAGGCCGCATCCTGAGCGGCGTACGGTCGTTCTTCAAGTACATGCGCATGGAAGGATACATCGACGACGACCCCACCGAACTCCTGGAGTGGCCTCATCTCGGCGAACATCTGCCCGAGGTGCTCTCGACCGAGGAGGTGGACCAACTGGAGAGTTCCATCGACCTCTCCGACCCGCAAGGCCAGCGCAACAAGGCCATCATTGAGGTACTCTTCTCCTGCGGACTGCGCGTCAGCGAACTGGTCAACCTCAAGCTCTCCAATCTCTTCCTCAAGGAGAAGTTCATCCGCGTGGAGGGCAAGGGCCGGAAGGAACGACTCGTTCCCATCAGCGACGATGCCATCCATCAGCTCGAGCTCTGGTTCTACGACCGGCGCCAGCTCAAGATTAAACCCGGTGAGGAAGACTACGTGTTTCTCAACCGCCGCGGCGCCCACCTCACCCGCACGATGATTCTCATCATGATAAAGCGGCAGGCCAAGGAGGCCGGCATCGAGAAGACCATCTCGCCCCACACGCTGCGCCACAGCTTTGCCACGGCCCTGCTTCGCGGCGGCGCCGACCTCAGGGCCATCCAGGCCATGCTGGGCCACGAGAAGATATCAACAACCGAAATATACACTCATCTCTCCACGGACGACCTGCGGAAGGAAATCCTCGAGCATCATCCGCGCAACATCAGATGGAAACAACAACACAAAGAAGATGAACAAGGATAACGAAAAGGAAATCTTCCCCATCGTAGACGAGGAAGGCAACGTTGTGGGCCGCATCACACGCGGCGAGGCCCACGACGGACGCAAGGTGCTGCATCCCGTGGTGCACCTGCATGTATTCAACAGCAAAGGCCAGCTCTATTTGCAGCGGCGCCCGCACTGGAAGGACATTCAGCCCGACCGCTGGGACACGGCCGTAGGCGGACACGTGGACTACGGCGAGACCATCGACGAGGCCCTGCGGCGCGAAGTGCGCGAAGAGTTGGGCATCACCGACTTCGTCCCCCGTCGGCTCGGCCACTACGTCTTCGAGAGCAAGCGCGAGAAAGAACTCGTCTATGTCAACACTACGGTCTACGACGGCATCATCCGCCCCAGCAGCGACGAGCTCGACGGCGGCCGCTTCTTCTCTCCCGAGGAAATCAAGGAGAAGATGGGACAAGGATTCTTCACGCCCAACTTCGAAAGCGAATACAAGAAGTACTTCTTAAAGTGCACGGAGTGAGTATCACCATACCTCAGTGGCCATAAACAATAATCATCTCTAGTTTCGGATGTGAATAGCTGCCTGGAAGGCAGTACCTTGGTAACCGGGTACACGGGAGCGAAGCGGACGTGTGCCCGGTGAGAATATTGAGTTATATGCCATCATCGTTTGGTAATCCCCATACGCGACATAACGATTGTAGTCCTCCCGATTGCGATACTCCCTTGAGGCTTGCGTTAATGCCCGATTGATGTTAAAGAAGACCTGCGATTTGCGAGACCATTGCGGACCCCACTTAAATGCAGCGTCATACGGTTATAGCAATGACCGTTTGCACACATTTTGCTTGACCTAAATCATAAAAAATTATCAAAGAATGAAAAAATCCAAGTTTTTATTTGGGTCGAATGGTTCTTTTGAATATCTTTGCAGTCGTAATCGTGAGATTACGGTTAATTAAAGTTTTTCATTAGGTTAGTAGTTTGATAGATTTTAAGTAAAGAAAGATTTATGTTATCAGACATGGAAGCAATTTCAATGTTGGGCGGAATGGCGGTGCTGGCTGCCTTGTGCGTCATCACTTTAGTTTGGACCAACATCCGGTAGCATTGATCTTTGGGAGGCTGGTGCTCGTGGTGAGTCCCCGCCTTTATTTTTTCCCCTTCCAAAGTGACATGCCCGTAGCATCCGCACGCCGTGTGTGGGTGCGGCTTTTTATATAGCAGTCTGTGCAGGCGATGATTCCGCTTGCATTCTTTTTTTGTTCGCAGCAGTTCTTTTCGAAAGAATATCTCCCGATTAGTCAAAATAATTCAAATAGGGACAATGGTGTTTAAGAAAAATTTATTAATTTTGTGGATAGAACCATTGATTACACTTTTCTAAACATCGCCCAATGTGGTAGGAGCCGTCAGTCTCCCCCGTGTCGCTGGATGGCGTGAGCCCTTTATCGAGAGAGGATAATTCCACAGGCTATTTCTTTTTGACAATAATGACGGCAAAGTTTTTCTTCGGAAATCTTTGCCGTTTCATTTTTTATTATTACCTTTGCACCCGTCTAATCCGCAACGATGCCCAGATGGCGGAATCGGTAGACGCGCTGGTCTCAAACACCAGTGGAGCAATCCATCCCGGTTCGAGCCCGGGTCTGGGTACTTTTGTTACATCAC
>ONYS01000108.1 GCA_900322095.1 uncultured Prevotella sp. | reverse complement strand
GCAGTTGCGCATGGTAAATACATGGATGTCATCCCAGTGGGAAACGTCAGTGGCTCATCCTCTACATATTACGGCGACATCTATTGGGTCAGTACCAGCAGTTCCCGTGTGGTTTATCGTGGCTACTACGGCGCGTTTGCGAATGGCGGTGTGTCGATCGCGTATGCGAATAACGATGCATCGAATGCGAACGCGAGTGTCGGGTCGCGTCTGGCCTTCCGCGGAAAAATCGTTAAAGCGCAAAGCGTCGCAACGTATAAAGCGATAGTCGAGGTCGCGTAAGCGTAAAGCGAAAAAGCGTTAGAAAGGCGTTGGAGTGATGTTCCAATGTCCTTCTAACGCATTTAAAGAACCGGCGAAGCCGGTCGATTTTTTGGGGGAAAAATGAGGGTTGCCCCTTGTGGAGAGGCCTGATTTTTTTGTGTAAGAAATCCCAATTTAACTATACAAAGTTAGTTATTTTTTTTCAAATAGCCAAAGATTTATGGGGGTTATTATTGATGTAAAAAAGACCATAAAAAAGCCGTTTCGTTTTATGATTAGTAACGCTTCGTTTTATATATCGTGAACATTTCGTTTTGAGGATTATACTCTTGGGTGGCAGCAGTCTGTGGATGCCGATGGCAGCCGTCATCTTCTGGGGCACCATCATCACGATGTTCTTCATCCTCACCGTCATGCCCGTTGCCTACTGGCGCTTCATGGGCGACCCCGCCAAGAAGCTGACCAAGGAAGTAAGGATGATGTCGAGATAGAAGTGTAAGCCCTTACGACTACAAGTCGCAGAGAAAACATATAGAAGCAGCCGAAAAGCAATACGTAACTTTCCGGCTGCATTTGATTCAGAGAACAGTAAGGCCTATCCTACATTATTCATGGAGATTATTTTTCACACGAATATCCTTTCTCATGAATATAATCATTTACGAATAATTTATGGGTAATTTGTGATAATTCATGTTCAAAAAAGTAGCGTTTAATGTTCATGAATAATGCAGGCTATGCATCTCAAAAACAGATAAGTTGGGCCATTTCTTTGGTAAGAAGCGAGGAAAGTATTATATTTGCAAAGTAAATCAGATTAAGCGCTATGGAGCTGATGAGAAAATACCCGATTGGCATACAGACCTTTGAACGGATTATCAAAGAAGGATTTGTCTACGTTGACAAGACCGACCTTGTTTGGCAACTGGCCCACAGTGCCACTTTCGTTTTCATGAGCCGTCCGCGTCGTTTTGGTAAGTCGTTGCTCTCCACTACGCTGGAGTCTTACTTCCGTGGTGATAAGGAACTTTTCGAAGGCCTGAAGATTATGCAGCTCGAAAAAGAGTGGACGCGCTATCCCGTCATTCATCTCGACCTCAGCGTGGCAAAGGGACTGGACAATGCCAAGAGTTTAAGCGAGACATTGATGTGGATATTGGAACCGCTGGCTGATGTTTATGGTAGAAAACCAACAGAAACAACACCTGGAAAGCTTCTCTCCGGACTTATCCATAGGGCACAAGAGAAGACTGGAAAGCAGGTGGCGGTCATCATCGATGAATATGACGCTCCCCTGCTTGATGTACTTCATGATCAGGCTACGCTCGATGCCATGCGCAAGGTCATGCAGGAGTTCTATGTGCCGCTCAAGGCAAACGAAGCCTACATCAAGTTCTGCTTTATCACGGGCATCACGAAGTTCTCGCAACAGAGCATCTTCTCCACTATCAATAACCTGAAGAATGTTTCGCTGCTGCCCCGTTTTGCTACCATTTGCGGTTTTACAGAGCAAGAGGTAAAAACAGTTTTTAAGGAAGACATCGAGGCGATGGCCAAAGACCTTAAGGTGACGCCTGAAGAGATGTATGCCAAGATTAAGTTCAAATACGACGGCTATCATTTCGCAGGTGGCGCAGAGGCGGTCTTCAATCCATATAGTCTGCTTAATGCTTTGGACGACAGAATGCTGGATAACTATTGGTTTGCATCCGGCACTCCAACCTTTCTCATCAAGCAGATGCAACACTTCCATACCGACATAACCTCACTCGATTCTTTAGAAGTATCTAAATCCGCATTTGATCAGCCTACTGAGAACATGAAGGACGCCTTGCCGTTACTTTATCAGACGGGTTATCTCACGATTAAAGACTACGATCCAAACACAGAGGCCTATTTGCTCTCCTTTCCCAATCAGGAGGTGCGCGTTGGCTATGTCAATGGATTGTTGCCCACTTATATAGGCTTGAATAATTCTGACGTGCAGCTTGGCTTTGCCGCTAAATTCTGGCAGGCATTGACTAATGACAATATCGACCTGGCTATGCGTCACATGCAATCCTATCTCGCTGGTATCCCATACGTGGAAGGTTTCAAACGCAAGCTCGCCGACGCCACTACGAAGGAAGGATTTTATGAGTACACGTTTTATCTCATCTTCTCCATGCTCAACGTCTATGTGCGCACGCAGGTTAAGGTGGCTGGCGGTCGCATTGACATGGTCGTCTTCATGCCTAACGTCATTTACGTAATGGAGTTGAAGGCGAGCGACACAGCGCGCCATGCTCTAGATCAAATCAACGCCCGTGGCTATGCGAAGCCTTATCTCTCCGACGGACGCCGGGTGGTGAAGGTTGGTGTGAGCTTCGATGCCGACAAACTCTCTGTGGGCGAGTGGATGGTGGAAGGATGACCAGGAATCGTGCCTTTTCGAGAATCGTCAGTAACGGGACGGACATGCCAACGAGACTTACCGTCGGTGAGGGTATTATTCTTCTGAATCAGTTTGCTCTTTATCGTCATTGCTCTTGAAATTCTTATTAACGCTGCAAATATAGCAAAAGTTGCACGGATAATCCGAATTTTCGGGGTGTTGGGAAGGGAACTGATTTTTCGATATAGTTTACAAGCTATTGATAAGCGGCTGATAATGAGGGATAGACGGGAGGACGATTTTTTTATTTCGACGGAATGACGTTGTAGGAGCGGTGGCATTCCTGACGATGAGAAGACCCGCCCCCCAACTCAAAGACCCACCCCCAACCTCTCCCTACAGAGGGAGGGGAAGTAAGCGGTGGGGGGCTGACTATCCCCAGTCTGCGCTCCTGACGTCGCTTGACTGGGGTTACCGAGAGTCAGCCCATTCTGGGCTGGTTGATTTGCCCTGTCTAGCTCGCTTGGGAGTTGTAGGAGCGTCGTCATTCCTGACGACGAAGGTTTGCGATAGGAGCGGCGGCATTCCTGCCGCCGAAGGATTTATTTGTGATGAGCAAGCGAAGTACTTTCTTGGCCGTCAGGAATGACGGCCCTCCTACCGCCCTCCTACGAACATCAATGTGATTTACACTTCGATGTTCGCTCCCCTCCCTTCATAGGGAGGGGCTGGGGGTGGGTCTTCTCTTTCGTTGATATATCCTTCCTGGTCGTAGCCTTTATGCTCGCGGTTGATGGCATCGAACAAGGGCAGAAGACGGGAGTCGGCAACAGTCATCGAGCCAAACTTGTTGTATTGCACCTTGTAGCGCTCATAGCTGCCCGAAGGAAGACGCTGATATATATCGTCGGGGATGAAAAACTCAGACCGGGAAGGACCAAGGTGCTGAAAGAACTCCGTGAGGAAGATGTGGATGCCGGCCAGGTCGAAGTCGCCAAAGTGGACGTAATGGTTGGGCACTGACAACAGCCAACGCAGAAGGTCGCCATTCTGCGGATAGCGGCTGACGAAGAGCGGACGGTTGTAGGCTTGGAAAAGATTACGCTGGCTGGCTATCCGGCGGAAGTTCTCGGCGTTCTCCACGCCAATGATGACGACATCCTCAGGGACTGAGAAAGCCGTGTAGTCGTAGATGTAAGTGAATGAGCCTTCTGCGGGATGGATGACCACGGGCCGGCCATGCAGCGTAGCCGGGATGTCGGTATAGCTGTTGACGAGGAATCCCGTCATCGTGCGCTGATGGATGAACTTGCTGTCGCCCGTGGTCTGCGTGAACTGGGCTCGAGACGCTCCCTCCTTATCCTGCAAGAGCTGGAGCGACTTGGTCAGGTCGGTGATGCCCCAGCGATTTTGCAGATAGGCCAGGAACGCTTCGGCATCGGGCGCCAGATAGCAGACGTGGCGGCCATGGGCCTGCTTTTGCAGCACGCCGTCGGCCAGCATTTCCCTTACCTCCTCGCCACGCATCTGGCTGGAGGCCACCTTGCCACCTTCTGACAAGAGTTTCAGTTTCTGAAATAGCGCTACGGTCTTCTTCATTTCTATTCATTCTCTTAACGATTCTATCCTAAGATTATTGATTCCGCCTACGTTTTATAGCCAGAGAGCAGAGTACAGGCTGACCTGACTCTGCTCTCTATCGAATGCGCGCTATTACCCGTGGATGACCAATAGGGTCTTGACCACCGTATTATTCTTGCTGTCCTTGCTCAGCGCGTAGGTGTAGCGATAGGCTTCGGCCGAATAGGTCGTGGGCGAGGAGTTGATGAGGTCGATGTTGCGCTTGTTGGCAAAGTCGAGGATGCCCCTGACGTTGTTGGGATGCAGCTTGCCAATCTCGTCCATGAGACAGTGGAGCCGGAAGTCGCCAAAGTGACGGCTCACCTTCGTCTTGAAGACATTGAGCAGCATGATGTTGACCATGGCCTTGACAAGGATGTCGGTACCGTCGGAACCCACATTGGAGAGCTTCTCCACGAAGCCCGTGTCGTTGTCGTTCTCCACCACGCGGAACTCCAGTTTGAAGGTGTCGGCCAGCGTGAGCACGCTGCGCTTGACGTCGATGTCGAGCTTGTCGATCAAGTCCATCAGCAGTCTGATGGCCTTGCGGTTGGTGGCCTCAATGGCATTGACGTCGCTGAAGAGATTCAGCTCGCCAAGGTTGAAGCCCGAGTCCTCAACGAAGCGGCTGATGGTGAGCAGCTGCTGCATGAGCGGGTCGTTGCTGTCGACGCTTCTCAGTTCGATGCTCTTCACCACGCCCACGAAGTTGTTGTTGATAAAGTCGCGGTTGATGTCGTGGATGATATTCGCTATCTTTCCCTTGTTCGACATCACTTTGTTGACGTCGGTCGAGATGCGCGAGAGGATATCAACATAGAACTTGCTGGTGCGCCTGCGGAAGTCCTCTATCTTGTTCATGCTGGTGAACTCATAGAGGTTGGCGGCGAAGTCGATGTAGTCGCTCTCGGTGTTGAACTCCGTGCGGAACTGGAACGTATTGCGCGGCGACAGGTTCTTTCGGAATATGGCCACCGCCTCCTTGAAGCTGTTGAGATACATCATCTGACTGCTTATCTGGCTTCTGAGTTCCTTGTCGATGAGAGCGAGCGGCTTTGCGGTCTCTATGGGCGTGGCCTGGAGCAACTGCGGCGGACAGCTGTCGCTTTCGAGGAAGCTCTTCACATCGGCCAGGGCTTCCTGCATGCCAGCGATGAGGGCTTCGAGCTGTCTCACCTGCTCGGCCAACTCCTGAATGGCTGTGTTGAGCCTTTGAGCCCGGGCCTGGTACTTATCTTCAAGGGCAGCAATACGGCTGGCCGTGAGCTGGCGCTGATTGTTGAACTCCACCTCGTGATCGAAGAGCTCCTCTTTGTCCTTCTGATAGGCATAATAGTCGGGGCGGTGGGATTCGATAAACTGCCACTGCCTGCCGACGGCCTCCAGCTGGCTGCGCAGGTTGTCCAGCTGCGATGTGTCGACGCCCGCGCCTTTGAGCTCAGCGTCCATCTGGTGGTCGAGGTCCTTCAACTTCCGGTCGTGTTCCTCTTTCAGTTCTTTCTTCCGCAGTTCCTGTTCACCGGTCTTCTGCTGAGCCTCCTGAAGGATTCTCTTGTTGCTGGCCCTCAGCTGGGCCGACAGCTTGTCGAACTCCTTCTTTTCTTCCTCGTCGATGTGTTTCTTTTCTGCCTCCCACTTGATGATTTTGTTCTCAGCCTGCAGCATCTTGGCGTCGATGGCCTTCTGCTCGCTGGCTCTCCACTCCTCGAGTTTTTTGTCGAGTTTGACGATCTGCTCGTTGGCCTGATCGCGCCGATTGGGAATGATGAGCAACTGCGCCTCCTGCGTCACCTTCTCTTGTCGGAGCTGTTGTAGCTGCTTGCTGATGCGGCCTTCCATCTGCTTGATGTCGGTTTCAAGCTGCGCCCTTTCTTTCTCTATGTTCTTCTTCACGGCCGCCACTTGTCCATCTAGCTTTTCCATCTCCTGCTTGATGTCCTCAGGCTTCCGCACTTGTCGCTCGATATTGTCGAGATTGATGTCGACGCCGAAGACCGAAGAGTCGGAATGACTGATGCGGGGCGCAAGGTCGGTGTTGTAGAGCACGTCCTTCTCGTCGAGCACGCGGCCAAAGGTGTTCTCCCATCCCTCCACATTGTCTGAAAGCCACTCCATGAGCGAGCCTTTCTGACTGTCGAGGAGCTGCTGAAGTTCGGTCTTGGAAGTTGCCAGGGCGTTCAGCTCGTGCTGCATCTCAGCGCGCTGCAGCTTAAATTGGTTTTCCCGTTCGCTTCTGTCCTGTTGGGCCTGTGCCCGCAGATGTTCCATCTTCTGAAGGAGCTGCTGAACGGTGAGCTTCAGCTGCGATTCCAGTTTGGCCAGTTCTGCCAGCTTCTGCTCCTGCTCCTCGCGTTCCTTCCGGTAGGGATTAGTCTGCCTCATCTGCACTTCCTGCAATCTTGCATTCTGCTTATCGTTATTGGCTCTGTCGAGCTGCTCCTGCACCTGCCTGCGCTGCTGGGCATAGAGGGCCGCACGCTCGTCGCGCATCCGGAGATAGAGATTCTGTGCGTCGGCAATCTGCCGGTTCTCCTCCTCCTTAATTTGGTTTTTAGCCGCCTCAGCCTGATTGATGCCGTCGGCGAGCCGCTGGCCCTCCTGTCGGCGGAGCGCATCATATTTCTCCTTGACCGAGCGGTTCTTGTCGGTGATGATGCCAATCTGCTTCTCCAGATTCTGTCGCTGCGACACAACCCGGCTCTCATCGGCCATGCTGCTGATGATGCGGTCGATGTGGATGTCGGCATAGTGCTGCCGCTTGGTCTTGATGGTGTCGAGCTTATCCTTAATGACGGCTATCTTCTGCTTCAGCTTGTCGCGCTCAGCGGTAAACTTTTGTTCCTCCTCGCTCTTGAGCCGACGCTGGCGGTCGAGGTTGGCCCTCACCGTCGTGAGCTCATTAGCTTTAGCAGGGAGCAATTGTTGGTCGCGGTCGTAGGCATAGCGCAGAGCGCCCGACAGCTCATTGACCATGTCGCAGGCTCCACGATAGTACTGGAACGTATTGTTGACGCGCTCGGCATCGTCTCTCACCTTAATCCGTCCGTTCTTGTCCTTGACATACCATTTCCAGATGTCCTCATACTCTTGGCGGAAGGTCTTCACCTTCTCGCGGAAGAAGTCGAGCTTGACGCATTCCTCGTTGAAGTCGAGCGAATTGATGAGGATGTCCTTGATGACACGGCTCTCCAGACTCTGGTTGAGAAAGATGTTCTGTATGGTGCGCGCCACGTTCTGATATTTGTTGCTCTCCATGATGGAGAACCTCCGCATCTCGACGCTGGTGGCCTGGCGGTTGCCGTAGATGATGTCGCGGTAGGCGTCATAGTTGCGGATGATGTTGCTGATGAAGTGTTTGCCCACCTGCTGGCGTATCTTGGCCCATTTGTCATATACGTTGCCCGTCTCGTCGATGAAGAACCGGCGCTCGTAGCCACAATCGATGAAGCGGAACATGGCCCGTCCCTGATCGCGGAACACCACAACGCAGAACTTGCCATTCTCCCTCACCACCTCATAGATGATATAGCTGTCGTCATCGGGCACGTAGAAGTCGTCGAAGCCTTTCTGCTCCTTCTGTATGCCGAGCTTCATCTTGTCGCCATTGTAGAAGAAGAGGATGGCCCGTAGCAGCGTACTCTTGCCCACGCCCTGTGTGCCGATGAAGTGTACGTTGCCATCGAGCATCACCTCGGCGTAGCGGATGTGGGCGCTGTTGATCATCACTATCTTATTCAGGTATCTCATCTTTCACCTCCTCGTCTATATTGATGCATTCAATGATATGGGTGATGTAGCGGTAAGCGTTGGTCACCTGGTACATGCTATCATTCTGGCTGATCAGCTCGGCAAAGCCCTGATTGGTCATTGCCTTGGCGAGAGCTTCGAGCTTGTCGTGGATAGAGAGCTTCTCGTCGAAGAGATTGTCGAGCTTCTCCTTGAGTTCCACGTCGGCGCCTACGCGCACTTCAATCTGGGCCAGCGTGAACTGGCTTCCGGGGCCGAACGTGGAGTCGTAGTTGTTGAGAAAGTCGAGATAGTCTATCCACACGAGCAGCGCTTTAAGCTTATCCTCGATGTTGGCCTTCTGCTCGTTGCGGGCGAAATAATAGTAGCCGTCGCCGCCCTCGAGCAGGAAGTCGATTTGTGAGAAGTAGTCGGTATACTCCTTCTCGTTTTCCTCAATGTCGTTGTAGATGGCTCTCACCTCAGGCTGAATGCTGTTGGCCGAGATAAACTGTCCGCGTGAGAGCCGCTGGAATACTTCGCTGGTATATTTCATAGCGGTAGGATGATGGGATATTCAAATCGTTGATAAGTATGCCTCTCCCCGGTGAAGCGCAGCTGTTCGGGATATTGCGAGGCCAATTGCAGATAGAGCACGAGCCGCTCCTCCAGACTGGTTTCGGCATGGAAGTCGTAGTGGATGAGGAACGAGAAGAGGTCGCTGCCCTGCGCCTTGAACGCATCGAAGAGCTCCTGATGGTTGAAGACGCGCATCGGCTCTTGCTGCATGGTGAGATACTCGCTGTCTATCTTTCCCGAGAGCCGCTGGCTGACGGTGGCCTTGTGGTTCAGCTGTCGTCTGACATTGCTCAGCACCGACAAGGCCTCGTCGCTGTTCTGCAGATATACCATCGACACCTTCGTGAAGTAGTGGGCCTCGGGTTCCCAACAGACGGGATTGCACGTCTCGAGAACAGCCTTGACGTTGGTGCTCTCCTCTATCAGACACTGGTCGTTGAGATATTTCAGCGCACGTATTTTCCTGACGATGCGGCTTTGGTACTCGATGCGGTTGAGATAGTCGATGATTTGCTTCTGGATGTCGATGAGGGCGTGGGCCGACTCGCCGAGCCCCATCGCCACCTCGTTGACCGTCTGCTGCAGCACGGCATCCATGGCGGTGCTGAAGAACACGGTCTGGTGGTCGAGCATCTGCTCGGTCTGCTTGATGAGCTCGCTGATGTCGTGGCTCTTGCGGTCGAAGTCGTCGAGGCGAATCTTCTTCACCTTGTAGTTGGGCTCCTGCTTATAGGTATTCTCCACATTGCGCTTCAGGTCGATGATGTTGCGGCGGGTAGTCTGGTCGATGCTCCGCAGCGTATGGCGGATCTCGCGCAAGAACTGGCGGCGGCGCTGGTCGGAGTCGGCGGCTAGATAGGAGTCGATGTTCAACCGCAGTCGGTCGATATACTGCCTGACCGATTCCACATTGATGTCTTCGTTCACCTCCAGCACCTTCTCGAAGAATTGGAGATAGCTGTCGTCGAGCTCCAGGGTGTTGCCTGCCTGAAGGATGACGCCATGCCGGATGAGGAAGCGCAGCTTGTTCTCATCGCCGTCGAGGGTGTCTACGGCATCGTCGTAGCGGATGGCCACGGTCTTGCGCTTGTTGAACATATCCACAAGCAGCTTGTCGCCCGTCTGCAATCCTCTGATCAGTTCCTTGAGTGTCTTGAAAGCTGGCATAGCAATAGATTGATGGATGTTTTCTGCAAATATCGGTAAAATATATGGAATAGCAAAGCTGCAGGGCTATCTTTCGCAGAAAAAAGCAGGAAATCCTTGCTTCAGGGGATGATTGGGCCTATAAAGGGCCAGTTTGGAACGAATGCATGTGAAGCTCTACGCCTTGTGCTTATCTCTAATGGCCAGAGCCGTCTGCACGCCCACCGAGAGCAGGATGAGGGCAATGCCGCCCCAGAACGGAGCACAGAGCTCTCCGGCCTCGCCAAAGAGCAGCATGGCCAGCGTGATGGTGTAGAGCGGCTCCAGGTTGTAGCTCAGGTTGACGGTGAAAGCGGAGATGGAGCGCAGGGCCTGCAGCTGGAGCAGGAAGGGGGCGATGGTGAAAACGGCGGCGAAGATGATGAGGGCTATCAGGTCGTGGCGTGGAGGCACCACGACGGCTTGTGGCTCACAGGCAGAGTAGACCAGCGTGGCCACGGCGAGCAGCATGCCGCCGCCCGTGAGCTCATAGAGCAGCATCGTGCTGCTGGCGCGGCCTGTGGAGGCCTGCACGCACTTGCTGAGCACGGAGAAGAGGGCATAGAGCAACGACGAGAGGCAGCCCACGGCGATACCCAGTCGGTAGCGGGTGTCGAAACCAAAGATGAGCAGGATGCCACAGACGGTGATAAGGCTGAGCAACAGCTCGCGCCACGACGGACGGTGACGGTCGATGATGGGCTCGATGATGGCGGTGAAGAAGCCGACCAACGCGAAGCACACGGCGCCAATCGAGACGTTGGACATCTTGATGCTGCCATAGTAGCACACCCAGTGGGTCGACAGCAAGAGTCCGCAGCCCATCATCAGCGCCACCTGCCGCCAGGGCAACCTGTGCAGACGGTGCTGCAAGGCCATGACAAGGGCAAGGAGAATGGCTGAGAACAATACGCGATAGAACACCAATGGCAATTCGCTGATGGTGATGATTTTGCCAAACAAGCCTGTAGCTCCGGCCAACAGTATGCCGATGTGCAGACGAAGGTAAGAATACTTCATACAAACAAAGGGGGACTTTCCCCCATCAAAATCTATGTCTTTTTCGGGTTCTTGATATAAACCGGGTGCAAAGGTAGTGGTTTTCTATATAAATAAAAAACGAAATGGAGTCAAAAATGCCGCCGAAGAAGACCCACCCCCTGCCCCTCCCTACGTAGAGGCTGTAACAAAACCTCCGAGATCTTCACTAGCCAAACCTCATCTGTTTAATGAGTAATGTCTTTAGCAAGCATAATGCAACTAAAAAAAATCGAAGTACCTTTAACGGAAGCCAATTTTAGAGTTTTGTTACAGCCTCTACGTAGGGAGGGGAGATTTAAGCGAGGGTAAATGGTAGGAGCGCATAGGAGGGCCGTCATTCCTGACGGCCAAGCCCGTACTCTGATTGCGAATCACAAGCAAATCTCTCGTCGTCAAGAATGACTACGCTCCTAAAACGCTCCTACAGCAAATCATTCGTCGTCAAGAATGACGACGCTCCTAAAACACTCCTACAGCAAATCTCTCGTCGTCATTCCTGACGACGTCGATTTCCTGACGAACATATTTTATTGATGCGCAATTGGCCTTCTTGCGTGGCCGTCAGGAATGACGGCCCTCCTATAACATCTCATCTGTGCACTGGTTGGCGGACAGCCTTTTTGGTATACTATGAATACCGAGAATCGATGATTGCTGACAGCTGTCAGCAGTTCTGCTCTCAGCTGTCAGCAGTTCTGCTCTCAGCTGTCAGCAGTTCTGCTCTCAGCTGTCAGCAGATCTGCTCTCAATTGTCGGCATGAGAGATCTATTTATTAATGGCTGGTCTACATGTACTCTCCTGAAGACGGATAACCAGCGGATGCTTCAACAACACAGAAGAGATCCGGCGAGTCCAGCAATCCTTACGTATAAAGTATTGCGTGTGGCGTGAACTAACTTGAACCAATATTTTATTTTCAACAAGTACAATTTGATTTATCTTTGCAAGGACAAACCCCATAACATCAATCAATACAAATATTGGCTTATGAAGACTTTACACTTATCTCCTTTCCATCTAAATCATACGTTTTGTTTTGGCATTTACATTCAGCTTCAGCTCCTGAGATAATAATGCAGCGTAAATAATTAAAGACTATAAACTTACTATCATGGATAGACAATTGAAGAAATGCCCCTATTGCGGCAAAGAGATCTTAGGCGTGGCAAAGAAATGCCGCTACTGTGGAAAGTGGATTGATGGCGACCACGCTCACATGACCACTTGTTCGTCGTGTGGGGAGAAAGTCGACAAAACCAGTAAAGAATGTCCTTACTGCGGTGAGCCTCTGACCCAATCTCATGAAAGTGAAGGTCAGCCGATGACTGAGCCGGATGCAACGCTCCCCCAAACAGAGGAGTCGTCTGCTCAAGAGACGCCCCAACCAACAGATGAAACGACTCAGCCAGCAAATGATAGTTCGCTGCTAGCGAAGAATGGCTCTCAGTCAACAAACACCACGGCTCAACTTACTGGCGAAACAACCCAAGACGAACAGAACAGCGCCAACGACTCATCTTCCACTGAGAACGCAACGAATGGACAAGAGGAAAGCGCTCAGGAGGCGGCAGCACCTGACAGCAACAGTCAAGACACGTTGTCTTTTGACAAGGCTGTAAAGCGCTGTTTCGACAAGTATGCTGTCTTCGAGGGGAGAGCTTCGAAGGCTGAATTCTGGTGGTTCGCGCTTGCTTGTGGCATTGCTTATGCCATCACCTATGCGCTTTGCTTATTGATCATACTCAATGGTGGTGAGCTCGCACTGGCTTGCATTTTGGCTAACGTAGTCTCCGGTCTGACAATGTTGCCGCTTTATTCTGCTGCCACACGACGGTTGCATGACACGAACAAGAGTGGATGGTACTTGTTTATACAGTTGATTCCTGTAGCAGGTCCTTTCATCTTTCTGTATATGCTGTGCGAACAGAGTGGCCTCGACAATCAATATGGCACCGAAGACAGCCGTTACGCAGAGGGCACCAACAAGCTCTCTTCTCGAGACGAGATCGTGTTGGCTGTCTATATCATTTTGATGATTTTAGGAGTCGCTGGTGGTCTTTTCATCATTAACAAAGGAATGGGGAATCCGGGTGCGTCGGACAACTTTGCCGCGGCGACAGACTCTGTTGAAGACTCAACCGTATATGATGAGGATTCAACAGCGTATGATCAGAGTGATAATAGCAGCGGCGACCAAACGCTGGATTTGGCAGAAGAGGTGTACAAGAAATGCTATTATGACCGCTATGGCGACGGTGAGGACTCTCCGACCTATCCTTATGGCTATCAGGTGTCACCCGATGGCAAGTATCTCTTCATCGTAACCAATGTGGGGGCCAATGGTAGCGGATGGATGACGGAATACCAACTTCAGAGATATAACATTGAGACCGGTGATTTGCGTTTCATCACCGACTGTGCAGGTATTATCATGAACGACGATGGCATCGCGGTAGCCAAAGCCAGAGTCACAAATGAAGAAACGGCGCAAAGTGAGGCCGAATATAATTACAGAGTCTATGAAGTCCACTATTCATGGGATGGAAAAAATGACTATAGTAGCCATGAGGAGGAGGGTAGTTTTGCTGATTTTGAGAATACCTACACAGCCACCGACGGAGGTTATGTGTCAGGCGTAGAGCGATTCCCGCAATCGTTTATCGACAGTTCTCGCGAGTGACTTCTCCTGCCTTTGCTATTTCTTCCGGCCCAGCATCTGGTTGGCCACAGCCTGCATGCTGAGCCGGAGTTTTATGTTCTCGACAGAGCCCTTGCCTACCGTTCGGTCAATCTCGTTGTTGATACTGTCGAATCGGTCTGTGGCGTGATGTCGCCGTATGCGGCAATGGCGCGCCGGGTCACGACGACGGTGTAGTCGTGGAGGTGTTTCACCTTTGTGTCGTTCTTGTCAACGAATACTTCCGGCTTGCTCCCTTCCTCATTTTTAGTTTTCGATGTCTCCTGAGCAGTCGGCTCTGGAGGATTGCTGTCCTCGGTCTTGTGGGCTGTCTTGCCGTTCTTGGGAGGCTGCTGCTCATTGGTATTGAGTGAGGTGTCAAGTTCGTTTCCGGTTGAGGTGCAGTCTTGGCGGGGCTTTCCGAAGGGGCTTCTATCTGTTGTGATGGGGCGTCGGGCGAATCGTTCAGTCTCCACATGGCGAGGACAAAACATGCCGCAACCAAAACGACAATCCAAGGTAGTTGATTTTTCCGTGCAGGACCACTGTTCTTTTTTAGTTCAGTGAGCAGTGAATCGGTGTTGGAATACCGGTCGCTGGGCAAAGGGGCGGTGCAACGCTTGACGATGCGTTGCATTCTACGTCCATAGCGCTTTCTGGCCTAGGGTATCATGTCGCTGATAATGATTCCCAGCGAATAGATGTCCGACCGGCAGTCGGTCTTTTTGCCTTTCATCACCTCTGGTGCCACGTAGCGCAGTGTTCCGGCAGTCGGCTGCAGCGTGGCATCGTTATAGGCACGGCTCAGTCCCAAGACTGTTAGTTTTACGTTTCCGCCATTATGCGTAATCATGATATTGGCTGGCTTCAGGTCATGGTGGGTCAATTGCTTGCTGTGCAGATAGCCCAATGCCTCCGCTATCTGCCTGATTGTGCGTTCTATCTCAGGGGCTGTCATCTTGCCCGGCCGGATTCGCTCCTCGAGCGTCATGCCGTCGATATATTCCTCAACGATGCATCTGCCCAGCTGCGGCACGAGGACGAAGTCCAACATGGTGACGATGCCCGGATGCTGCAGCGGGTATGCTGTAAGGTATCCCTTCTCCAGCATTTCTTGAGCAAGAGGATTGTTGGCGTATTCTTTGCGCAGACATTTCTGCACCACCCTTTTGCCGGCATGACGTGCCTTCCATACCTCGCAGAATCCCCCGGTGAGAATGGTGGAGGCATTCGAGCGAGACATAAGAAGAATCGTCTGCGACAAAAGACGGTTGTGCGTCGGTGATAAAAGATTCGTCGTCGTGCGCGGTCATAAGCAAAGGAATGGAGTTGTCGATATACGTTGCAAACTTACATATTTTTTCTGAGGAAGGGGAATATTGGCGGTGAAAAAAAATAAGGCCCACCAGCTAGCCGGGGGTGGGGCTTATGGTTCTTGCCTTTTGCGGTACTCTGTTGGCGTGATACCGCACACGTTCTTGAAGGCTCGCACAAAGTTGGGATAGATGTCGAAGCCGCAGCGGTCGGCCACTACGGAGAGGGCGATCTGCGGTTCCTGGGCCAGGAGCTTCATGGCCTTCTTTATCCTGATGCACTGGATATAGGCCACGGGAGTGTAGCCCGTCACGGCAATCATCTTGCGATAGAACTGGCTGTTGCTCATACACATCTTCGAGGCCACCAGCGCCACGCTCACGGTCTTGTTGTGGTTGAGTTGCGTATAGACCACGTCGGCCACCCTGGTGAGGAACTTCAGGTCGGCCTCGCAGAGCCGTTTGTTCTCCTCATCGTCTTCTTTTTTGCCACATCCCTCGACGATGCCGGCAAACTTCTGTCGCATCAATCGTCGGCTCTCGAGCAGTTTCTCCACTCGGGTGCGCAGCTCGTCGGCATTGAAGGGTTTGGCCAGATAGGCGTCGGCACCGGCTTTCAATCCCTTGACGCGCTCTTCCTCGGTAATCTTTGCCGTCACCACGATGATGGGCACGTGATTGATGATGTCGTTGGCCCGCACCTGCCGGCACACTTCCAGTCCGTCCATCTCGGGCATCATCAGATCGGTGATGATGAGGTCGGGCACGATTTGCAGCGCCTTGTCCAGTCCCTCACGGCCATTGGTGGCGTAGGAGAGGGCATACCGGCCTGTGGCCGCAAGCTGCGAGCCGATATATTCTGCCACGTCGCAGTTGTCCTCGATGATGAGCAGCCGGCAGGCGTCGTCGCCACCGTTGCTGTCCTCCAATGGCTTCACAGCCTCTGACAGACGGGGTGCGGCGGGAGCCTCACCGGTCTCCACCTTTTGCCGGACATTGTTGCTGATGGGCAGCAGAACGCGGAAACGGCTTCCCTTGCCCGGAGTGCTCTCTGCCGTGATGGTGCCGCCCAAAGCATCGACAATCTGCTTCACGAGGGCAAGTCCAATTCCCGTACCGATGTTCTGAGCCTCGTCCTCGGCCTGGAAGAAGGGTTCAAACACGTGGTCGAGCGTCTCCTTGTCCATGCCCTTGCCAGTGTCGTCCACTTCGAGGAGCAACTGGCTGCCCTCGCGCCTGACGATGACGCTCACCTTTCCATAGGCTGGCGTGAACTTCAGGGCGTTGGACAGCAGGTTGGTGATGACCTTGTTCACGTAGTCGGGCACGAAGTCCATCTCCACCGTTTCCTGGTGTATGAAGTTCAGGTCGACGTCGCGGCTGCGGGCATAGTCGCGGTAGGTCTCCACAATCATGGTGACGTAGGCCGTGATGTTGCCGTTGCGCCAGTGGGCGTCTCCCATGGCCGACTTCATCTTCGAGATGTCCAGCAGTTGGTTGATGAGCGTGAGCAGATTATTGCCCTGCCGCTCAATCATCGTCGCATTGTCTTTGACCTCCGCCTCACCGGATGCCTGCAGGTCGTGGCTCAGCCCGATAATCACGGTGAGGGGCGTGCGGAACTCGTGGGTGATGTTGGTGAAGAATTTCTCGCGCAATGTCGCCAGCCGTTTCAGCGCCAGCAGGTTGCGGCGGCGTATCCTCGACGAATAGACGAGCACGGCCACGATGAGTAGCAGCACGGCCACGAGAGCGATGCCGCCCACGACCATGAGCCGCTGAGCATCGCGGGCTTTCTCCTGCAGCCGGAGCAGATCCTCAGTCTTGTAGCGTGCGTTCTGCTGGCTCACCGCCTGCTCCATGTCGTGATTATAGATGGAGTCTTTCAGCTGGGCATAGCGCAGCAGATGCTGTCCGGCCTCTGCGGGATTGCTGGCCTTCAAGGCATTGTAGAGTCCCAACTGGGCCCGGCTCTCATTGTACATGTCTTTCTGGGCAGCGAAGGCGTTGGCAGCTTTCGCGAAACAATCAGCGGCTTCGGCGTGGGCCCCGCGACGGTTGAGCAGCTCTCCCATCTGGTTGCGGCAGATGGATAGCGACAGCGTGTTGCCGGCCTTCTCCAGGATAGGGATGGCCTGCTTCAGCGAGCGTTCGCCCTCGGCGTCCTGGCCCAGTGACATCTGGGCCGAAGCCATTTGCGAGAGGCGGATGCCCGTCTTGGCCGTGTTGCCCAGCGTGGAGTCGATGACATAGGCACGTCGCGCATCGTCGAGGGCCTGCTCGTTCTTTCCCAATATGTGATGGATTTCCGAGGCCATGCCATATTGTATGGCCATGCGGGTGGAATCCTTTATCTGCGTACTATTGACCAGAGCTTCCTCGATGTAGCGCTCGCCGTCTTTCAGCTGTTTTGTCATCAGGCAGATTCCGGCCAGCGTGTTGAGCGAACTGCTGATGCGGCCTTTGTCGCCCAGTTTGCGGTCGATGTCGAGCTTATTGCGCACGGCATGGATGGCGTTGGTATAGTCTGAGAGCCTGACATAGAGCAGCCCCACGATGTTCTCGCAGTCGCTCTTCTGCGTCAGGTCGTTGCTGCGGTTGACCAAGGGCAGTGCACGCTTGGCATAGGTAAGGCCTTTCTGATACTCTTGTGTGTCGAAGAAATACTCGCCGGCCCAATACCACACCAGGGCGTCTACGCTGTCGGGATTCGTCTTCTGTGTTACGGCCGTCAGACTGTCGGAGAGTTCCATGCGGTAGATGATGCCGAATATCTTGTTGGCTGTACTGATGCGCTGCTGGCCCTTCTGCTGGTCGTAGTCGGTCAGCAGCTGTTCCATTGTCTTGCCGTTCGTTGTCGTGTCTGTATAGGTTGTGGTGCCGGACTGTTTACCAGACTTAGTTCCGCTGCTATCGCATGCTGTCAATAGGATGCAGAAGAGGGTTAGAGTCAACAGATTGATGGTCCATCCAAGAAGCTTGCTTCCGAGATGACTGACAGTCTTGGGGGTGTGCTGTTGCTGGGTCTGCCGACTTCGTTTTTCGTTTCGCATAATTCTGTAGGTGTTAGTGCTTGGTGTTGATTGTAGAGGGTGGAAGGAATCTCGCATTGTGAGGACAGTCGTCATGAGTAATAAACAAAGACGCCGAACCGCATGATTGACCCTGCAAAGATAAATTTTATTTTTATAAATCTGAGAACTTTCTATCATTTTTTTTCATGCTTTCATCATAAAATTAATATTGAGAGTCCACTTGAAAAAGTCAGCACCCCTTTCAATCTTACGCTCCAAAAGCCTTCTTGTTAGGCTGATAGGTTTCAAATCATAACATTTTTGAGGTAGGGGCCTCAAAAAACGGACTTTTTAAAGGGGACTCATATTGAGTAAAACCGAACAAAAACCATGATATGGGGGCTAGGTCGAGTAATGGCTTTCTACGGTGCATTGGATATTCTATGTGTTTAGGTCGACTGACTCTCTGCGCGCTTCACGCTGGTGTGCCGCCTTCGGGGCACGGAGTCCAGTTAAAGAGGAGTATTGTTATCCCCAGTCTGCACTCCTGTCGTCGCTTGACTGGGGTTACCGAGAGTCAGCCCTGCCTGGGCTGGTTAGTTTATCTTCCTTCGGAGTTGTAGGAGCATCGCTATTTCTGACGACGAAGGAATAGAAGACCTACCCCTTTCTTCCTTGGCCGTCAGGAATGACGGCCCACCTATTTGCTTTTAACATTTACCCTCCGCTTGCTTCTCCCCTTCCTCTGTAGTAGGAGGGTCGTCATTCCTGACGACCAAGATTTCCGAACGAACCACTCACTAGTAGTACAATCCACTTTCTTTCTTGGCCGTCAGGAATGACGGCCCTCCTCTCGCCCTCCTACGAGCATCAATCGCTATTTACCCTCCGCTTGCTTCTCCCCTCCCTTTGTAGAGGCTGTAACAAAACCTCCGAGATCTTCACTAGCCAAACCTCCCTACACAAAAAAATTCTCAAATTCGACAA
>ONYS01000219.1 GCA_900322095.1 uncultured Prevotella sp. | reverse complement strand
AAGATTAATCAGGATCAGCCATGCACAACATAGAACTCATACCAGCCATTGACATCATCGATGGCAAATGTGTGCGCCTCACCCGCGGTGATTACCAGCAGGTGGCCACCTACAACGACGATCCCGTGGATCAGGCCAAGCAGTTTGAGGCACTTGGCTTCCGCCGTCTTCATGTCGTGGATCTCGATGGAGCCAAATCCAAGCATATCGTCAATGTTGGCGTACTCTCCGCCATCACCCACGCCACCAGTCTCACCGTAGACTTTGGAGGCGGTGTGAAGAGCAACGATGATCTCGACCGTGCCTTTCAGGCTGGAGCCTCTATGGTCACCGCAGGCAGCATCGCCGTCACTCATCCTGAGGAGGTAGGGAAATGGATCGGACACTTTGGTGCTGACCGTATCATTCTCGGTGCTGACGCGCACGACGGTCGCATCAGCATCAACGGATGGAAAGAGGACTCTTCCGTCAGCCTGACAGATTTCCTGCATGAATGGGTCGATGCCGGCATCACAAAGGTGCTCTGCACAGACATCTCTCGCGACGGCACACTGCAAGGCCCCTCCACCGCACTATATCGTGACATCATGGCACGATATCCCCATCTACAGCTCATCGCCAGCGGTGGTGTGGGCAACATTGCAGACATAGCAGCCCTTGACCAGGCAAAGGTACCCGCCGTGGTATTCGGTAAAGCTTGGTATGAAGGAAAGATCACGGCCGCAGACATTCAACCATACATCAACAGCAAAGAAAGATAAAGATGTTAGCCAAACGTATCATACCCTGCCTCGATGTCAAAGACGGCGAGACCGTCAAAGGCACACACTTTGTCAACCTTCGACAGGCCGGCGATCCCGTGGAACTGGGAAAAGAATATAGCCGACAAGGTGCTGACGAACTGGTGTATCTCGACATCACAGCAACATCCGACGGGCGCAAGACCTTCACGGACCTCGTCACGAGAGTAGCACGGGAGATCAATATTCCCTTCACCGTCGGTGGAGGAATAGAGAGTATTGCCGACGTGGAGCGACTACTCTATGCCGGTGCTGACAAGATCAGCATCAACTCGGCAGCGATCCGCCACCCTGAGCTCATTGACGAGATAGCCAAGCGCTTCGGCTCACAGGTTTGCGTGTGTGCCATTGACGCACGCAACGATGCCGACGGCTGGCACTGCTATATCAAAGGCGGACGGGAACGTACGCCTCTGCGCCTCATGGACTGGGCCCGCGAGGTCGCTGACCGCGGAGCCGGCGAGATACTCTTCACCAGCATGGATCACGACGGTGTCAAGCAAGGCTTCGCCAATGAAGCACTGGCAGAGTTGTCAACAGAAGTGGCAATACCCGTGATCGCCAGCGGTGGCGCAGGAAAGAAAGAGCATTTCCGCGATGCCTTCACGCTGGGAAAGGCAGATGCTGCTCTGGCTGCCTCTGTCTTCCATTTCGGCGAGATCACCATCCCCGAACTAAAGCAATATCTCAGAAGAGAGGGGATCAATGTGAGAATATAAACAAATTTAGATACGACAACATACCATAGTAAATAGAGGACAATATGGAAATAGACTTTGAGAAAATGGGAGGGTTGGTTCCTGCCATCATACAGGATGCAACCACCAAGAACGTGCTCATGCTGGGTTTTATGAATCAAGAAGCCTACAAAAAGACCATGGACACGAAGTTGGTCACGTTTTGGAGCCGTTCACGTAACTGTCTTTGGACAAAGGGCGAAACATCGGGCAACTACCTGCATCTGGTTTCCATTCAAAACGACTGCGACAATGACACGTTGCTGATCAAAGTCAATCCCGACGGCCCCGTCTGCCACAAAGGCACGGACACATGCTGGGGTGATACCAACAAATGTAATCCAGTGGAATTCCTCAGCGAACTGCAGGACTTTATCAACAAACGCAAAGAAGAAATGCCGGAGAACAGCTACACTACCAGCCTCTTCCGCAAAGGCATCAACAAAATTGCACAAAAGGTTGGTGAGGAAGCAGTTGAGACCGTGATAGAAGCTGTCGGAGGCACAAAAGAGCAATTGGTCTATGAAGGTGCCGACCTCATCTACCATCTCATCGTCCTGCTGAGTGCCAAAGGCATGCGCATTGAGACCCTGGCCAATGAACTGGCCAAGCGCCATAATCCCAACTGGGACAAGGCCCGTCGCATCAAGAAGTCACAGGAATAG
>ONYS01000175.1 GCA_900322095.1 uncultured Prevotella sp. | reverse complement strand
GTAGATGTGGCCCTCCATGGGGAAGCTGGACACGTCCTCGAAATCGATGTTGTTGGCCGTGAGGCTCGTAGGACTGACGAACATGGAGCGCACGGCGGGGTTGAACTGGTGGATGCCCAGTTGCGGGGCCAGCTCGTAGTTGGTGCCGCCCTGCTGGAACGGTATGCCGCGGATGATGTAATTGCCGCTGCCATCGGTCACGCCGTAGAGGCCCAGATGCTGCGGCACCAGTGCCGACGGTGTGGCGTTGACGCCCACCTCGGGGTGGTTGAGCTGGTAGATGCCGTCCTGGCGCGAGATGTCGAAGGCGTAGTCCTTCACACCGATGCCCTCGTCGAGCGGCCAGTAGAGGATGAGGCCGTCCTCGGTGCCGCTGAGGATGCGCGTATAGTTGGTCTCTATCTCCTTCCTCGTCAGGGCGCGGCTCCACAGGCGTATATCGTCGATGTAGCCGGTGAAGGTCTGGCCGCCACCACCCGTGATGCCACCAACGGCCAGTGTGGGTGCGTCGTCGATGTTCCAACTCGTGTCAGTGGCTATTGCCGTAGCCGACGGCAGCGAGTCGGTGCCTACGTAGCAGGTCAGTGTGCCATGGTCGTAAACCGCTGAGACGTGGGTGAAGTCGGTAGTGCTCAGTGGCAGGTTGTTCAGGCGGAAATGTGTGCCGTCGTCACTCGTCACGCCCATCTCCAGGCCCCCTGCCAGGCGCAAGATGGTCTGCCGCGCTTCGCCGCCGGCATCGGTGCCCATCGGCTTCACCCAAAATTGAAGCGTGAAGGCTCCTTCGTCCGAGAGCACCTTCTTGTACTTCTCCTTGTCGGCAGCCGTCCATTGCAGACCTTTGCCCGCGCCCTCGATGTAACGCGAGAGGAACTGCGGCTGGCCGCTGTCCTCTTCGGCCGATGACTTGATGAGGTTGACGCGCACTCCCTGCACGGCCGTTCCCGTACCGTAGGAGATATGGCCCGTGATGGTGCCTCGTGCCTGCGAGAAGCCCGGAGTGATGATTTCGTCGGTGCGCACCAGCTGCTCGTCGCACTTCGCGCCGTAGGCCTCCACCTTATATTCATAGTAGGAACCGGCCAGCGGACGGTCGTCGATGTAGGTGTATTCCGAGGCCGTGCCGTGGGGCTCGTCGGTGAGCAGTGTCCACTCGCCGGTGCCTATGGCGCGGCGCAGCACGCGGTAGTAGATGTCGTTCTGCGCATCGGCACGCGCCACCTTCCACTTCACCACGACGGTCTTCTCCTCCGTTCCCGTCGAAGCGCGCACCTCGCTGATGTAGCTGCCGGCCGGCAGGTTGCCGGTGACAACGTTAGAGTAGAAATCCTTGCCGGCATACGTGGTCTTCACACGGTAGTCCACCATGTCGCACACGCTGCCGCTGGCATCGAAGCTGGCCGTGGAGGCGTTTTGGTCCACATTGAGGCTGTTGTCCAGCGTGCGCCACTTGTTCTCGCCCGCAGGGCTGCTCTCTATGGTCCAGCTCTGGCCATCGGGCTTCACGCAGTATTCCCACACCAAGCGCACGGCATCCTGACAGCTGCGGTCCTGCGCCAGCTTGATGGGCATGTCGAGCCTGGTGTCAGAAGCGGCCTCCTTCCACAGGTATGGTGAATGGTTGTTCTCGTGAGGCAGGCTGGTGAGCTTGTCCTTATAGTTCTTCTCCAGCAGCTTGGGCAGGAACACCACGCGGTAGGTGTACTCATGGTCGTATTCCACGTCGTCATCTTTCATCTCCAGTGTGGCGGCATCGCCCTCCACGGTGCCTACGACCTTGTATTGGCTGGCGTCTTTTCCTTTATCGTAACGCAGCACATACCAGGTGCCGTTAAAGTCACACTCTATGTCATGATCACCCGCTTGGCGCGATTCCGTGCGTGTCCACCTGACTGTGTTCCGGCGGTTCCACTTGTCGAACGTCGCCGTGACGCTCTGCGGAAAGGTAAAAGCCTTCAGTATGACCGCAGCTTCGGGTTGCAAAAACGCCTCGTCGCCACTCATGCCCGGCATCTGCACGTCAATATCTCCGCGATAGAGAGCATAGACGGGTGTGGTGAAGGAGCAGTCGTTGTAAGTGTAGATAAAGTCGGTAGTGAAAGACAGGTCATAGTTTCCGTCAGTTCGCTGTGTGCGTGTGGCGTCTTCTATGGAGAGGTGGTGATTCTCTATGCCGCTACGCCATAAGGCCATGTAGTAGAACTGACTCCTCACCTCACTGTGGCCGAGCCGGTCGACCACGTCGGTGGCAGTGAACCGCACCTTGCCGTCCTCCGTCCATTCGGCTGACAGCGGCGACAGCGGATAGCCATCGCCCACAAAGTCGCTGAACGTGATGTCCTTCTCGTACTGCATCCAGCCGGAGTCCCAGCTGTCGTTGCCATAGATGAAGCGATGCTTCAGTATGATGCGTTTCACCTTACTCCAATGTGCTTCTCCTGTAGGCCAGTATTTCAGCTTCATGGTGTGACCGTCATCGACCTTCTCCATTTGTAAATGGCCGTATATACCAAAGTTGGTGTCTTTCACCTCGGGATTGCTGCTACTGCTCTTGGTCTTGCTCCAGGTTCCTATCTGTTGTACGGAGTTGTCGCCGTTCACCACATAGACCTCACCCTCGAAGCGCAGGTTTTCGATATAAAACGACGGTGCCAGGTTGGCCACGCGGAAGTCGAACTCCCAGCAGAGCTGCACATCGGAAAAGTTCAGCGTCTTCTGTGTCGTGAAGTCGCAGGCGTTCCACGCGTAGCGCCCAGCCCACTCGCGCTTCTCTGAGCGGAAGGTGTAGTTGCCGCCTCCCCCGTCGGTCTTGCTGGTTTCATACTCCCACGCCCACGTCGGAGCGGTGCCGCCCATCACCAGTACGAGCATGAGGGTCAGCTGTCGGAAAAAAAGTCTTGTATCCATATCTTCTGTTGGTTAGTTCTTGGTGAGTTTCAGCCCTGTTGCCACGACATAGTCACCCTCGGTGAGCGTGGCCTTGGCCGTGCCGCTGTAGGTGTTGCCGCTGTCGTCGGTTACGGTGAATCGGAAGGTGCGCTGCCCGTTAGTGGGCAGCAGGGCCACATAGACCGCCCCTTGTGCCGCCGTCAGGCTGACGGTGAGCACCTTGCTACCGCCTGTCGCGCCCGTGGCATGTATGTCGGCCATCGGTGTGGAGGGGCTAACGGCCACCGTGGCCTCCTGAGGATAGGTGTCGGCATCGCTGCCCGAGCCGCCATAGCCGATGGTGAGCGAGCGGATGGCGATGGCATTGCCCGTGGTCTTATCGACAAACGAGAACTTGCACACCGTAAGCAGGCTCTTCATCTTCTCCATCGTGGCATTGGCTGTGTTGTCGGTGACAGATGTGACGTAGGCTTTGCCATAAACGTAGTGGTAGTTCGTAGCCAGAGTCCCTAATGTGCCGTCCTGTCCAGAGAGCGAAATGGTGTAGCTCTCGTTCGTCACAAAAGTCGCGGCGGGATAGACCACAGCGAGGTAGTCGCCGGCATTACACGTCACGTTGCCAGTGAACTGCGAGGTGGAGGCGGTGGAGGCAGCGGTTAGTGGGCCAGTGTATATCTCATAATTCATAGGGTTCGTTCTACTCAAGTTGCAGTACGTCAGTCCGTCGCCTGCTGTCCATGAGGCGGTAAGACCATCACTTTCAACAAGCGTGGATCGGGTTAGCATCTGCCGCGCTGCCGCATCGTCGGTTTGGGTAATGGTAATGCGGCGCACCTTCACACCGTCGTCGGGTATGTCCGTAGTATCATCGTCGCTCGAGCAAGCCGTCATCCCAGTCAGCATCATGTAGCCGAGCACAGCCCATTGAAATAGTTTCCTCTTGTTCATATCGCGTTGTCGTATTCGTTATAGTTATTATTCTGTTAAGTCATCATCTTGACTAAAGCCGCCACTCGACTTCTGATACCCGGAAATCTCTCCGTTTATCCCACTGCTGCCACTGAGCAAATGCTGTTGCTGCTGCAAGGTGACAACTCTCATCGTTGGTCTGTTGTATTTTCTTTTCATCATGGTGTTTATATGTTAAAGATTTTCTGTCTTATTCCCTCGGTTACAGCAGGGCGGCACGATTGAGGCCGAGGCTGACGGCACGGTCGATGAGGCGCTGGTTGCGCTCCACCTCGCTGACGATGACGTTGTTCTTGTGGCGCAGTTCGTCGTTCTTACGGGCCATGCGCCAGCAAAGGAAACCGACGAGCGCGACGAGCATCGCGATGATGCCCGTGAGCAGAAGGATGAGTGTTGATGTGTGCATAAGCGTACCTTTTTGTTGTTATTACGGCGCGTAAGGTACACAAAAATGCCTGCGCCCGCAAGGGCACAGACAGATTCGGACGTGGTTTCAGACAAATTCGGACGTCAGAAAGACCATTTCTGACGTCCGAAGACAATTTCTGGCATATAATGACTTGCTGTCAGACCATCATTGCCGGGCAGCCCTGAACTCGGAAGGAGTCATGCCGTAGCGCGACTTGAAGCGGTCGCCAAAATATTTCCGGCTGC
>ONYS01000003.1 GCA_900322095.1 uncultured Prevotella sp. | reverse complement strand
ACTAAAAATAAATGACTTACGCAAATAAATACGAAAGAAATATTGGAAAAAGTGCCCCCATATAGCCCCCCTATTTGGGGTTTTGTTACAGCCTCTACAAAGGGAGGGGAGAAGTAAGCGGGGTAGATGGTAGGGGCGAATAGGAGGGCCGTCATTCCTGACGGCCAAGAAAGAAGGACCGCTTGCTCATCGCAATTAAATCCTTGGTCGTCAGGAATGACGACCCTACTATCGACGAAAGATTTGCTTGTGATTCGCAATTAGAGTACGGGCTTGGTCGTCAGGAATGACGACCCTCCTTCCATGCGGATTCCTACATTTGCGTTCCCCTCCCTCTGTAGGGAGGGGATGGGGGTGGGTCTAGCTGGGGTGGGTCTAGCCGGGGGCGTGTCTAGCTGGTTTGGGTCTTCCCCCCTTCTTGCTTGGTCGTCAGAGCAGATATTTTCTCCTCACGTCCGTGTTCTGCGTCAGATCAACATTATCGTCGGTCTTAATCTTTCTTAATTTACGCCGATAAACTTATGTTTTTAATATTATTTAGAAGCCACGTTTGTGTGGGGTGGCTATAAAATTGTAATTTTGCAGTTAAAAAGACAAGTGAAATAATTATTCGGGCAAAGAGGCTGGGCTTAGGCCTTCCTCTCATCTGTGGACTATCACCCGCTGAAAATTGAATATGATACAGAAATTTCTACACGACTCAACGGGAAAGCTGTCATTGCTTTTCTTGATATTGCTACTCTCATTGGATACTGCTGATTCCTTGGCGCAGCGGATCTCTGTGTCTGTACCCCAGCATGTATCGACGGGAGAAAATTTCCGCTTGAGTTATACCATCTCTACCAACGACGTAGAGGATTTCCGTGTTGGCGGTTTCCCCAATGGCTTGGAACTCATCGCCGGTCCCTATACGTCGCGACAATCCAGTTTTATGATGGTCAATGGTCACATGAGCAGCTCCTCATCGCTCACAGTGACCTATACGCTCTATGCCGAGAAGGCAGGAAGCTATTCGTTGCCGGCTCTGAAGGCAATGGTGAATGGCCGTTGGATCAGCTCCAATGGCGCTCGGGTGACCGTCTCTGGCGCCACAAGAGCCAATGGCAGTGCACCGCGCAACCATCAGAGCAACAGTGCGCCCATGGAGCAGGCTGGCACGCCGATCAATGGCAACGAGCTCTTCATCAAGGTCAGCGCCAACAAGAAGCGCGTGCACGAGCAGGAACCGGTGCTGTTGACCTATAAGGTCTATACCACCGTCGATCTGACCCAACTCGAGGGCAAGATGCCCGATCTGACGGGCTTCCACGTGCAGGAGGTGCCATTGCCCCAGCAGAAGAGCTTCCACTTGGAACGCGTGGGAGGCAAGAACTATCAGACCGTCACCTGGAGCCAGTATGTGATGTATCCCCAGATGACGGGTAAACTCCAGATACCACCCATCACCTACCGCGGCATCGTGGTGCAGCAGAACCGCACCGTCGACCCCATGGAGGCCTTCCTCAATGGCGGTTCGGGCTATGTGGAGGTGAAGAAGAGCATCGTCGCTCCTGGAGTCACCATTCAGGTGGATCCCCTGCCTGACAAGCCTGCCGGCTTCTCGGGTGGAGTGGGGCGGTTCAACATCTCGGCCCAGCTCGACAAACAGTCGGTGAAGGCCGGCAATCCCATCACCCTGCGCATCGTCATTGGCGGTACGGGCAACCTGAAACTGCTGAAGCTGCCCGTCGTCAACTTCCCCAAGGACTTTGATAAGTACGACGCCAAGGTGACAGACAAGACCAAACTCACAGCCAATGGCGTGGAAGGCAACATGATCTATGACTTCCTGGCTGTGCCGCGCAATGAGGGCAAGTTCACCATTCCGGCCGTAGAGTTCACCTATTACGACACCCAGCTGAATCAATACCGCACGCTGCGCACGCAGCCCTTCACGGTAGAGGTGGGCAAGGGCGCCGGTTCGGGCTCATCGGAGAGCTTCGACGACATGAAGAACAAGGACATTCATCCCATCAAGCAGGGAGCTGCCGACCAGCATCCTATCGACGAGTTCTTCTTTGGCAGCGCCAGCTACTGGGTGGACCTGCTCATCCCTCTGATCGCCTTCATCGTGCTGCTTGTCATCTTCCGCCAGCGCGCCATCGACAATGCCGACGTGGTGAAGATGCGTGGAAAGAAGGCCAACCGCGTAGCCTTCAAGCATCTGCGCCATGCCCGCGACCTGATGTTCGCCAGCAAGCGCAGCGAGTTCTACGATGAGGTGCTGCGCGCTCTGTGGGGCTACGTGGGCGACAAGCTCAATATGCCGGTAGAGAAACTTTCGCGCGAGAACATCTCCGACATGCTGCGGTCGCACGGCGTAGACGATCAGACCATCGACAAGTTTATCAAGGCCCTCGACGAGTGCGAGTATGAGCGCTTTGCCCCCGGCGACAGTGAGGGCAACATGAGTAAGACTTTCGAGACGGCTATGACCGCAATAGAGAATATTGAGAATGTGATGAAACAGAATAAAAAGTCAGGCCGGCGCACGATGTCGATGCTGTTGCTGGTGATGCTTCTGCTTCCGCTGAGTGCAGGAGCCATCACTAAGGAAAATGCCGACAACGAATATCTGAAGGGCAACTACCATCAGGCCATCAAGGACTATGAGGAGTTGCTCAAGAAGGGTGCCAGTGCCGACCTCTACTACAATTTGGGCAATGCCTACTTCCGTTCGCAGGACGTCACCCACGCCGTGCTCAACTATGAGCGTGCGCTGATGCTCTCGCCTGGCGACAAGGACATTCGGTTCAACCTTGAGTTTGCCCGCTCGCGCACCATCGACCAGATCTCGCCCAAGAGCGAGATGTTCTTCGTCACGTGGTATAAGTCGCTGGTCAACTTCACGAGCGTCGACAACTGGGCCGTGACAGCCATCGTGTGCATCATCGCCTCGCTGCTGCTCGTTCTGGTCTACTTGTTCGGCCCCACTGTGCTTTCGCGCAAGATTGGCTTCTTTGGCGGAGCGGCCTTCTTTGTGGTCTTCCTCCTGAGCAATCTTTTCGCCTATCAGCAGAAGGAGCAGTTCATCAACCGCAAGGGCGCCATCATTATGTCGAGTTCGGTGAACGTCAAGAAGACGCCCGCCCGCAATTCCGGCGAGTCCTTCATCCTGCACGAGGGCACGCGCGTCGACATCATCGACAAGAGCCTGCCCAACTGGCGGGGCATAAAACTCGCCGACGGGAGGGAAGGCTGGGTGCTGACCAATCAATTGGAAGAGATTTAATATTTTAGTGCGGATTTGCGAGGAGTCCCGTCGGGAGCCCGGCTTCCGGAGGACTGCTTCGGCAGATCTCTGAAAAAATGGATATTCAGTCATTATTGGATTTAGACCGCGAGATGTTTTTCCTTCTCAATGGAGGTGGCTCGCTCTTCATGGACGAATTCATGTCGGTCCTGACCTCAGGGCTTACATGGATTCCGTTGTATATAGCATTGGTGTGTCTTGTTGTGAAAAACAACGAGACCATGCAGCAGATCATACTTGTCGTGGGTTCGGCGGCGCTGTGCATTTTCCTTTCCGACGTGATGGCCGATCTGATCATGAAACCGCTGGTGGGACGGTTCCGCCCCAGCAACGACCCGGAGATAAAATATCTGGTTCACATTGCCAATTCGGTCAGGGGCAGCGACTATGGCTTCTTCTCGGCCCATGCTGCCAACACGATGTCGCTGGCTGTGTTCCTATGCCTGCTCGTGCGCAATAAGACGTTCAACATCTTCATGGTCTGCTGGTCGCTCGTGAATTGCTACACGCGCATCTATCTGGGCCTTCACTATCCGCTCGACATCCTCTGTGGCCTTGCATGGGGCACGCTTGTGGGCCTGGGTGTCTACTATCTGTTCTATTCCCGCATCTACAGGCGGGTCAGCGTGAAGATCAACTACGTCTCTTCTCAATACACATCAACAGGATATTCACTTCTCGACATAAATATCGTGCTCAGCGTCTTGGTGCTCACCTTCGTTGTGGCCCTTATCTTGTCGCTTATTTGATAACGCAATGGATACAAAACATATACAAATCAGTGATTTCAACTATCCTCTTCCCGACGAGCGCATCGCCAAGTTCCCGGTGACGCCCCGTGACCATAGCAAGTTGCTCATTTATCGTCATGGTGAGGTGAGTGAGGATGTCTTCTACAATCTGCCCAAGCATCTGCATCCCGGCTTGCTGATGGTGGCCAACAATACGCGCGTCATCCAGGCACGCCTTCATTTCCATAAGGACACGGGAGCGCTCATCGAGGTGTTCCTGATGGAGCCTGCCGCTCCTACCGACTACGAGCAGATCTTCCAGACCATGGGCCATTGCTCCTGGCTCTGCATGATCGGCAATCTGAAGAAATGGAAGGAAGGCTCGCTGGAGCGTGAGTTCACCGTCAAGGGCAAGCCCGTCATGCTGAAGGCTACGCTCGACCGCGACCGCAGCGCCCACAGTGCCACCGGCACAAACTATTGGGTGGACTTCGACTGGGACGATACTTCGGCCTCCTTTGCCGAGATTCTGGAGTCGGTGGGCGAACTGCCTATTCCTCCCTACCTGAACCGGGCTACGGAGGAGAGCGACAAGACAACCTATCAGACCGTATACTCCAAGATCGACGGCAGTGTGGCTGCTCCTACGGCCGGACTCCACTTCACCAAAGGGGTCCTTCAGGCTGTCGAGGCCATGGGCGTTGAGCGCGAGGAGGTCACCCTGCACGTAGGGGCCGGAACCTTCAAACCCGTCAAAAGCAAGGAGATTGAAGGCCACGAGATGCACTCAGAGTTCATCTGCGTTCATCGTCACACCCTGGAACACCTGATCCAGCATGATGTGCAGGCCTTCGCCATCGGCACGACGAGCGTGCGCACGCTGGAGAGCCTCTACTATATCGGCGTCACTTTGGCCACGAATCCTGAAGCCAGTGAGGATCAGCTCCATGTAGAGCAGTGGGCACCATACGACCTGCCCCACAACGACGAGGGACTGGTGCTGGTGGATGGCAAACCTATCACCCCGGTTCAGGCCATCCAGAACATCATCGACTGGCTCGACCGCGACCAGGTGGAGGCCCTGCATACCAGCACGCAGATCATCATTGCTCCGGGCTACAAGTATAAGATCGTGAAGATGCTGCTGACCAATTTCCATCAGCCGCAGTCGACATTGCTGTTGCTCGTCAGCGCCTTCGTCAATGGCGACTGGAGAAAAATCTATGATTATGCGCTCAGCCATGACTTCCGGTTCCTGAGCTACGGCGACAGTTCCTTGCTTATTCCTTGATCCGGAACAGTATAACGATAAGAAAATTTATAGTAATAAAATGAAGATAGGAGACAAAGTGAGATTCCTGAATGATATCGGTGGCGGTGTCGTTGCCGGCTTTCAGGGCAAAGATATAGTATTGGTGGAGGATTCCGACGGTTTCCAGATACCTACGGCCATCAGCGACGTGGTGGTGGAAGAGGACAATGACTATTCCACTACGCGGGTGGTGAGCAAGAAGGGGGAGAAAAAGCCCCAGACCATCGACCACGACGGACGCTCGATCTCGTCGATGCTTCGCGACGGTCAGGACTCCGCTGAGCCAGAGGAGGATGAGGATCCTGCCGACGGCGACATCACCTACCAGAGAAAGCCCGAGGAACGCAAGGAGGGAAACCGGCTGAACGTCATTCTTGCCTTTGTACCCCTCGACATCAAGAACCTCTCGAATACCCGCTTCGAAGTGTATCTCGTCAACGACTGCAACTACGACATGGCCTATGTCTACAGTGTGGCCGAAGGAAACAACTGGAAATTGAGACAGCGCGGATTTGTTGAGCCCAATACGAAGCTCTTTCTCGAGGAAGTAGGCTTTGAGGATTTGGACGAGATGCAGCACATCGGCATTCAGCTATTGGCTTTCAAGTCATCGAAGCCTTACGTGCCTAAGTCGCCCGTTGATCTCCGCTTCCGCCTCAATCCGGTGAGATTCTACAAATATCATTGCTTCGAGAAGAGCATCTACTTCGAGACGCCCGTGCTGATGTTTAAGCTGGTTGAGGAAGACAAGCCTATGATCACCTCTACAATCGACGCTCAGGAGTTGAAGCGCCAGATGTATACCTCCAACGATAAGAATGAGGAGACCGCCGACAAAAAGCCTTTCAATGCACAGTCTGCGGATGGGCCGCATCGCTCGGAGCCCGTCAGCCGTTACGACGACCGGCAGAGCAAAGGCAACAAGAAGCATTCGCCCTACTACCGCTATCGCTCCATGGACAATACCGTCGTCGTAGACCTTCATGCCGACGAGATTCTGGAGTCGACGAACGGTATGAGCAATGTGGATATCTTGAATTTCCAGTTGAAGGTGTTCCGCGACACCTTGGCCGAGTTTGCCAAGGCTAAGGGGACGAAGATCGTCTTCATCCATGGCAAGGGTGAGGGCGTGCTGCGTCGTGCCCTCATTAACGACCTTCAGTATCGCTATAAGCGCTATACCTATCAAGACGCCTCCTTCCAAGAATACGGGTATGGAGCCACACAAGTAACCATCAGATAATTTTTTAAGACTACAGCTATGGACTATGGATTCATAAAGATTGCTGCTGCTGTGCCTACGGTAAGAGTGGCCGACTGTGAATACAATCGCAACGAAATAGAGAAACTCATCCAGCAGGCCGAGAACGAAGGCGTTGCTATTGTGGTTTTTCCGGAACTCTCCGTCACAGGTTATACTTGTCAGGACTTGTTCCGCCAGTCTGTCTTGCTCTCTGAAGCAGAGACTGCCGTCGGGAAGCTGGTCATATTCACTGCCGACAAGGATATCATAGTCATTGTTGGAGCGCCGATTGTGGCCGGTGACTTGATGCTCAATGCCGCTGTCGTCATACAGAAGGGTAATATCCTGGGCATCGTGCCGAAGACCTACTTGCCCAATTATGCCGAGTTCTACGAGAAGCGTTGGTTCGCCTCCTCCCAGGACTTGCGCCCCACGATGGTCGACTATGCCGGAGCGCATCTCTCGGTGCACGCTTCGCCCATGGTGTTCACTACCGATGATGGCGTCCGCTTTGGCATTGAGATTTGTGAGGACGTCTGGGCACCTACGCCGCCCAGCAATCATTTGGCCCTCGCCGGAGCAGACCTGATTTTTAATCTCTCGGCCAGCGACGAGCTCATCGGCAAGCATGCCTATCTCGAAAGTCTGCTCTGCCAGCAGAGTGCCCGTACCATCACGGGCTATGTCTATAGCGGATGTGGATTCGGCGAGAGTACGCAGGACGTAGTCTATGGAGGCAATGCCATCATCTACGAGAACGGTCAGCTGCTGGCCGAAGGTCCGCGGTTCGCTATGGAGTCGTTCTTGCAGACGGCACAGATTGACGTGGAAAGACTTCGTGCTGAGCGTCGGACAAATACAACCTTCATCAATGCCCAGCGCCGGATGATCAACGAGTCGGTATGTGTCGTGCCCTGCTTGGCTGTGCGTGAGCGGCCGTTTGAACTCGAGCGCAGTTTTGATCCGCTGCCTTTCGTCCCGACCGAGGAGAAGCGTGAGGCTACTTGCAGGGATATCTTCACCATTCAGGCTATGGGTCTGGCCAAACGCCTGCAGCATACGCACTGCCGGAATGTGGTGGTTGGCATCAGTGGTGGCCTGGATTCTACGCTGGCCCTGCTAGTATGTGTGCGCGCCTTCCAGTTGTTGGGCCTCGATCGCAAGGGCATCTATGGTGTGACTATGCCCGGATTCGGCACTACCGACCGCACTTATCACAATGCCATGCACCTTATGGAGAGCCTTGGCATCAGTATCCGTGAAATTTCCATTGCCAAGAGCGTTACCCAGCACTTTGAGGATATCGGTCACGACATCAACGTGCACGATATAACCTACGAGAACGGTCAGGCGCGCGAACGTACGCAAATCCTTATGGACTTGAGCAATCAGGTCGGTGGATTGGTCGTGGGCACGGGCGATTTGTCCGAGTTGGCCTTGGGTTGGGCCACCTACAACGGTGACCACATGAGCATGTATGGCGTGAACTGTTCCATTCCCAAGACGCTGATTAAGACACTTGTCGCTTATGCCGCCTCCCATCTCGACAGCACGTCAAGGGACATTCTCCTCGACATCATCGATACGCCCATCTCTCCCGAATTGATTCCGGCCGACGAGAAAGGCAATATCAAGCAGAAGACGGAAGACCTTGTGGGTCCCTATGAGCTTCACGATTTCTTCCTCTATTATTTCTTGCGCTTTGGCTTCTCGCCCAAAAAGATCTTCCTCATGGCCAGGAAGGCTTTCGATCATCCCCAGCGTGCCTTTGCTTCGCATCATGACGACGAGGAAATCAAAAAGTGGCTTCGCACGTTCTTGCGCCGTTTCTTCGCCCAGCAGTTCAAGCGGAGTTGTCTGCCCGACGGTCCCAAGGTGGGTAGTGTAAGCCTGAGTCCGCGTGGCGATTGGCGTATGCCTTCTGATGCTATGTCGACGCAGTGGCTTGATGAAGTTGATAAGCTGTGATTGCCCCGGAAAACTTCGTAATTAGGTGATTAATGATAAAGATAAAGAAGAAAAATTTCCTTCTCGGCTTTCTGGCTGTGACCTTCTTCCTGGCTCTTGTAAGGCTCATCTTTCCTAGCATAGCCGAAGACCGCAAGCCTTCATCTGAGCCTGAGTCTGCGAGTAAGACGGAGGGAAAGGATGCGGTGTCGGTGCCCGAGGAAGAGACCACGCAGATGGTTTGGCGCTACGACAGTTGCACGAATATACCTCTGCCCAAGAGCATCGCCTTCTTCAAAGGCGATGGCGGTCTCGTTAAGGAGAGAATATATAGCGTTCCTAATTTCGGTAATACCTTTCCCGACCTTAACGATGTGCAGTTGCAGTCGGCCCAGCGCTGGGGAGTCAAACCGTCGGACAATCTGTCGGATATGGACCGTCGTAAGGATCGGCTTGTCTACGTCGGGAGTAATCCTTATTTCTACATCGATCGTCTGCGCAACAGCCAGCCCTATCTCGTTCCCCGTGCTTCCGTCCTGCTGCAGGACATCGGCCGCAACTTCTTCGACAGTCTTCAGCATAAGGGAATCCCGCTTCATAAGGTGATTGTCACCAGTGTGATGCGCAGCGAGGACGACATGCAGAAGCTTCGTGGTCATAATTCCAACGCCTCCCAGAACAGTTGCCATCGCTATGGCACCACTTTCGACCTTTGCTACAATCGCTATAAAACGATAGAAGATCCCAATGGACCCAGTCGGCGGGCGGTGCGGAATGATACGCTGAAATGGGTACTGGCTGAGGTACTTAATGATCTTAGGCAAGACAACCGCTGTCTGGTGAAGTATGAGGTCAACCAAGGATGCTTCCATATCACAGTAAAATAATTCTTACGGAAATGAAAACGGCAATTATTATAGGAGCAAGTTCGGGTATTGGCTATGAGATAGCAACTAGATTCATCGCCAAAGGGTGGCGTGTGGCTTTGGCTGCACGGCGTAAGCAACTGCTTGAGCCCTTGGTCGCCAAAGCTGTAGAAGGTTCGATGGCCGTGCAGCTCGATGTCTTGGAAGATTCAGCCGTAGACAAGCTTAGCCAAATCTTCCAGCAATTGGGGCATGTAGATTTGTACTTTCATGTCTCCGGCATCGGCAAGACCAATCCCAAACTTCTTCCTGGTATAGAGGAACCAACCGTCCTGACCAATGCCTATGGCTTCACGCGCTTGGTGGGTGAGGCTTATCGACAGATGGTAGCTCAAGGAGGGGGACATATAGCTGTGATCTCCAGCATTGCCGGAGTCCGTGGTTTGGGAGCCGCTCCAAGCTACAGTGCCACTAAGGCATTCCAACATAACTATATCCAAGCTTTGGAACAACAGGCTTGTGTCAACAGAACAAATGTCCGATTTACAGAGATCCGACCAGGCTTCATAGACACTCCTTTGTTGAAAGGAAGCCATTTCCCGATGACCATGCCGGTGAAGTATGCCGTCGATAGAATCATGAGGGCTGTAGAATCTAATCGTCATGTGTCGATTATCGATTGGCGCTATCGTATTCTTGTCTTCCTTTGGAGATTGGTGCCAATCTGCTTGTGGAGACAAATGAACATCGCCATCCGTAGGAAAGAATAAATTGTTCCTTCATTCAGAGATCAGAGATTATTGGCTGAAAGTTTGCAAATCTGAGAATATCAGTGGCTGACATCCTTTTGCCAAGCTAAAGCCCATCGGATATAAAAATAAGGCCCGCCTCTCATTTGAGAAGCGGGCCTTGATTATCATTGTCTCATAGGACGATTATTCAACCTCAGACCAGTCTTCCTTGCTCTTGCGAACGTAGGACTGATAGCGGCGCTTAGCAGCCTTCTCGGTCTCCTGAAGCAGTTCGTCGGCCTGGTCGGGAAGAGCCTTCTTCAAAGAAGAGAAGCGAACCTCACCGAGGAGGTAATCCTGGAACTTATCCCACTGCGGAGCCTTAGAGTCAAGCTGGAACGGATTCTTGCCTTCCTTAGCCAAATCCGGGTTGAAACGCCACAGATGCCAGTATCCGCACTCAACGGCGAGAGCTTCCTCATGCTGTGAGCGGCCCATGCTACGACGGTCAGCCTTAGAACCCTTGATACCATGGTTGATACAGGGAGCGTAAGCGATGACGAGTGAAGGTCCGTGATAAGCCTCAGCTTCGCGGATGGCCTTCAGTGTTTGGGCATTGTCTGCACCCATAGCAATCTGTGCTACGTAGATATAGCCGTATGTGGTCTGCATCAGACCCAGGTCTTTCTTCGTGACACGCTTGCCTGAAGCTGCAAACTGAGCAATTGCACCTAAAGGAGTAGACTTAGAGCTCTGACCACCCGTGTTGGAGTAGACCTCGGTATCAAGAACGAGGATATTGACATCCTCGCCAGATGCGAGCACGTGGTCGAGACCGCCGTAACCGATATCGTAAGAAGCACCGTCGCCACCGATGATCCACTGGCTGCGCTTTACAAGATAATGGTCGAGGGTCTTCAGTTCCTTGCACTTCGGGCAACCAGCCTCAGCACCCTGAGCGATCAGAGGCTTCAGTGCGGCTGCTGCAGCCTTGGAACCGTCGGCATCGTCTTTGTTCTCAATCCAGTTCTTAGCTGCTTCCTTGAAGTCGGCAGGAGTAGTGTCGTCGGCGATAAGCTCGTTGAGGATCACTGTGATGCGCTCCTTCATCTTCTTGTTGCCCAGAGCCATACCAAGACCAAACTCGCAGAAGTCCTCGAACAGAGAGTTGTCGAAGGCAGGACCTTGACCCTTAGCATTGGTTGTGTAAGGAGAAGAGGGGATAGAAGCTGAATAGATTGAAGAGCAACCTGTGGCGTTGGCAATCATCTCGCGGTCGCCAAAGAGCTGAGAAATGAGCTTCACGTAAGGAGTCTCACCGCAACCAGAGCAAGCGCCAGAGAATTCGAACAGAGGCTGTGCGAACTGAGAGTTCTTCGGGCTCTGCTTGATGTCGACGAGGTCTTGCTTGCTGGTCACCTTGTTCACCAGGAATTCCCAGTTCTCGGCCTCTTTCTTCATGTCGGGAGCATCCACGTTGAAGGGCACCATCTTCAGAGCCTTCTTCACTTCGCCGGTCTCGCGATCCTTCTTGCCGGGACATACATCAGCGCAGTTGCCGCAGCCCAGACAGTCGAGAACAGAAACCTCCTGACGGAAGTGCATGCCCTTGAGGGCCTTAGGAGCAAGTACAGGCAGGGTGACCAGGTCGCCGGCAGCCTTGAGTTCATCGTCGGTCAGAACGAATGGACGAATAGCAGCGTGAGGACAAACGAAGTCGCACTTGTTGCACTGGATGCAGTTCTCAGAATCCCAAACAGGAACGAAAGCTTCTACACCGCGCTTCTCCCAAGCTGCAGTGCCATTCTGCCATGTACCATCAACGGTATCGTGCTTTACAAAGTCGCTGACCTTGAGCAGATCGCCAGCCTGAGCGTTGATAGGACGAACGAGTTCCTTAACGAATGCGGGTGCATTGTCGTGCTTCTCCTCGTCGTCGGGCAGATTAGCCCATGCGGGATCAACGGTAAGTTCCTTGTATTCGCCACCACGGTCAACGGCAGCGTAGTTCTTGTCGACCACGTCCTGTCCCTTCTTGCCGTAAGACTTCACGATGAATACCTTCATCTGTTCTACAGCGAGATCGATAGGAATAACCTTCGTGATGCGGAAGAATGCAGACTGCAGGATAGTGTTGGTGCGGTTGCCCAAACCGATCTCCTGACCAATCTTTGTGGCATTGATATAGTAGACCTTAATGTTGTGCTTAGCAAAGTATCTCTTCACCTTGTTGGGGATGAAGTTTACGAGTTCTTTACCGTCGAAGATGGTGTTGAGCAGGAAGGTACCATTGTCGCGCAGACCACGTGTCACGTCGTACATGTGCAGGTAAGCCTGAACGTGGCAAGCCACGAAGTTAGGCGTGTTCACCTGATAAGCGCTATGGATGGGCTCGTCGCCGAAGCGGAGGTGAGAGCAGGTGAAGCCACCCGACTTCTTAGAGTCGTAAGAGAAGTAAGCCTGGCAGTACTTGTTGGTGTTGTTACCAATGATCTGAACGGAGTTCTTGTTGGCACCGACAGTACCATCAGATCCCAAACCGTAGAACTTAGCCTCGAAGAGAGAGTCGCCACCCATTGGAATCTCCTCAACCTCAGGCAGAGAAGTGAAGGTCACATCGTCAACGATGCCCACGGTGAAGTGATTCTTGGGCTCGGGAAGTTCGAGATTGTTGAATACGGAGATGATCTTAGCGGGAGTTGTATCAGAAGATCCCAGTCCGTAACGGCCACCAACGATGAGCGGCTTGCGAGGATCATCATAGAGAGCCGACTTAACGTCGAGATACAGAGGCTCACCCTCAGCTCCAGGCTCCTTGGTGCGGTCGAGCACGGCAATGCGCTTCACTGTAGCAGGGATGGCCTTGCGGATAGCTTCTACAGAGAAGGGACGATAGAGGTGAACGGCAACCATACCAACCTTCTTTCCTTGCTTGGTCAGGTAGTCGATAGCCTCACGTGCGGGCTCAGTAGCCGAACCCATCAGAACGAGGATGTTCTCAGCATCAGCAGCGCCATAGTAATTGAAGAGGTGATATTCGCGGCCAGTAATCTTTGAGATCTCGCCCAAATATTTCTCAACAGCTGCAGGCACCTTCTCATAGTACTCGTTGCAGGCCTCGCGGTGTGTGAAGAATGTCTCGGGGTTCTCTGCCGTACCACGTGTGACAGGACGCTCAGGAGAGAGTGCACGGTCGCGGAAACGCTTGATATAGTCGGGATTGACCAGCGGGCGGATATCCTCCATGTCCATAGCCTCGATCTTGTGGTACTCATGTGATGTACGGAATCCATCGAAGAAGTTGATGAAAGGTACAGACGTTTCAAGAGTAGCCAGATAAGGTACGGCAGTGAGGTCCATCACCTCCTGTACAGAACCCGAGCAGAACATGGCGAAGCCTGTCTGACGGCAAGCCATGACATCCTGGTGGTCACCGAAGATACAAAGAGAGTGGCTGGCCAGTGTACGTGCGGATACGTTGAATACGCAGGGAAGCAGCTCACCGGCGATCTTGTACATGTTAGGGATCATCAGCAGCAGACCTTGAGATGCAGTGTAGGTCGAAGTCAAGGCACCTGCCTGCAAAGAACCATGGACGGCACCGGCGGCACCACCCTCAGATTCCATCTCCTGGATAGTCACTGTCTGACCAAAGAGATTCTTGCGGCCCTTGGCAGCCCACTCGTCTACGTGCTCAGCCATGGGTGATGAAGGTGTGATAGGGTAGATAGCAGCAACCTCAGTAAACATGTAGCTTACGTGAGCGGCAGCTGTGTTACCATCACAAGTCATAAATTTTTTTTCTTTTGCCATAATTATAAAATTATAAAGAATTTGGATATTATAGTTTCTTTATCAATAGAGAAAGCCGAACAGCCAGATAGGAATCTTGTTGCCACTTCCTTCCTCGCACCCGTAGCGGGCGTAAATAAGGTCTGTGTTATGGCGCATCCGGTTCATGCTCTTCGCGTCAGTCACACGGAATTTCCAACGGTCGTCTACTATATAGGTAGAGTCGTGTCCGCTTTGATTCAATACGTGGTCTTTCCATAAAGAATTGATGAAGAACGCCTCCATCACATCCTGCGTGTCGGCTTTTATAGGATAGAAAGAGTACATCAAGTTGGGATTATGCATGATGACCTTAGCGGGCTTCTTCGGAAACTCCTCTCCTGTTGGATAAATGATGTTGATAAGACGGGCCTCAGAGAGATACTTGATGTAGTTCATCACCGTGGCGCGGCTAGTCTCGATATCTTTGGCCAACTGACTGATATTAGGTGATTTTGGCCCGTTAACGGCAAGGAGATAAAATAGTTTCTTTATCTTGGTGAGATATTTCAACTCGATCTGCTTGATGAGTAGAATGTCCACTTCTATCATCATGTTCATCGTCTTCAGCAGGTTTTCCTCATAGTTTCTATGTTCCAAGAAGAAGGGGTAGTAACCATGATGGAGATAATCTTTGAAAAGCGTGGTAGGATTGACGGCTTTTGTTATCTCATGGGCGATCTCTTCATGATGGTCTATGATGTCTTCCAAAGAATATGCGGGAAGATTAAGTTGCTGCAGAAGATTGAGAAACTCGCGGAATGAGAATCCGCGCAGATTATAACTCTTACAGATGCCATTGAGTTCGGGATTCTCTTGCTTCAGACGCATCACACTGCTACCCGTAAAGACAATGTGGAGATTGGGGTAGAGGTCGTAGCATTTCTTGAGCTCCTGACTCCAATAAGGCTGTTTGAATACTTGATCGATAAGAAGTACTTTACCACCTCTTCTTACGAATTCGCCCGCAAAGTCGGCAATTCCCCTTCCTTGAAAATAGAAGTTGTTCATGTTGACATAAAGACAACGGGGATCATGGGAACCAAAGTATTCTTTAGCGTACTGCAGTAGGAATGTAGTTTTACCGACGCCACGTGTACCCTTGATTCCAATAAGCCTGTCACTCCAGTCTATCTCATCGATGAGAGAACGCCGGAGAGGCGATATCGTATGCTCCACCAAGTAGGTATGTGTGCGGTAAAAAGCTTCCATTATTGTTGTTTCAGATAATCTGTCTCCTTATATGATGCAAAGATAGTGATTATTTTGAGATTTGCAAACTCTGCTTGGCAAAATCTTTATTTCATTAGCGTTTTTTGAGAAAATATTTGCTACCTTTGCTGCATGAAACTTCATATTTTTAATCCAGAACACGATATAGCATTAGGCGCTAACGACGTTCATTTTACAGCTCCGCATGCAGGTCGTAAGCTCAGGTGTGATTTGGGCTTTCTGCCTGCTCTATGGGCGGACGATGGAGATTGCGTGTTGGTAGAAGACATCAGCAGAGCTCAGAAGTGCGTTCGATACTATTCTAAGTATGCCGCCAAGGTGTTGTTTGTCACGCCAGACGTGATTCGCAATCTTCAGTTTTCCTCGGTTGAGCCTTGGGGATGGGATTTGTCGATCTATGGAGAATTGCTTCGAAATGGAGTGGGAGAGAGCTCGCTGCCCTCTATGGAGCAGTTGAGCCGGATACGCGATATCAGCAACCGTCGATGGGCCTCGATGTCACTCTTGCCTGAGCTTCAAACGAAAGGCACCGTAGGAAAGGCTTTCTTTGTCCAGTCGGCAGCTTACGTAAAAGAACTCTTGGACATCCGGGGCAGCATTGTGTTGAAATCTCCATGGAGCAGTAGTGGCCGAGGAGTAAGATACGTTGAAGCGAAGGACTGGAACGAAAAACTAGAAGGATGGGTCAACAATGTGGTCAAACGTCAGCATGGTATTGAAGTTGAGCCTAAATATAATAAGGTAAGGGATTTCGGTATGGAATTCCTATCGGGCGCTGACGGCGTCAGCTACACCGGCCTCTCGATTTTCAGAACAGAGAAAGGATTTTATACAGGCAATATCCTTGCTCAAGAGTCTGCAAAGCGGGAGATGATCTCCAAATATATTTCGCTTGACTTGCTGGAAAGCGTGAAGGAGAAGATCTGCAATTTGTTGACCATTGCTCTGCGGAATGTTTACCGGGGGCCATTAGGCGTAGACATGATGATCGTTGCAGGTGGAGAATCTGGTCGTGAGCTTTTGCTTCATCCTTGTGTGGAACTCAATCTCAGGAGAACAATGGGGCATGTTGCCCTCGCTTTGTCGCCGTCGGATAAGGAACCCCAGCGGCTTATGCGTATCACCATGGAGGATGGACGCTATCACTTTCGTATTGCCGATACCAATGAGAACGTGCTCGACAGAGATATCTTTTAGCGAAAAAGGTCACATAACTACGAAGAATTTTGTGCTTTTCATATTTTTGTTGTACTTTTGTGCGAAAATAACAACATACAATATTTCCAATGTATAGAACGAATACATGCGGAGAGCTTCGGCTTTCCGATTGCGGTAAAAAAGTGACGTTGGCCGGATGGGTGCAGCGTACGCGTAAGATGGGAGGTATGACGTTCGTTGACCTTCGCGACCGTTACGGAATAACACAGTTGGTGTTTGATGAGGCCTCTGATAAGGAGCTGTGCGACAAAGCCAACAATTTAGGACGTGAATTCTGTATTCAGGCCAAAGGTGAAGTCCGTGAACGTCAGAGTAAGAATTCCAAGATGGATACTGGCGATATTGAAATCATTGTCAGTGAACTACAGATTCTCAGTCCATCTCTGACACCTCCATTCAAGATTGAAGATGAAACTGATGGCGGAGACGACCTGCGCATGAAATACCGCTATCTGGACTTGCGTCGTCCGGTGGTGAGAAAGAATTTGGAATTGCGCCACAGAATGACGATATTGATTCGCAACTTCCTTGACGCACGCAACTTTATTGAAGTGGAGACACCTGTTCTTATTGGTTCTACTCCCGAAGGTGCCCGCGACTTCGTGGTTCCTTCGCGTATGAATCCCGGACAGTTCTATGCCCTTCCACAGAGTCCTCAGACCTTGAAGCAATTGCTGATGGTAGCTGGATTCGACCGCTATTTCCAAATTGCCAAGTGCTTCCGAGATGAAGACCTGCGTGCCGATCGTCAGCCAGAGTTTACGCAAATCGACTGCGAGATGAGCTTCGTAGACCAAGAGGACGTCTTGGAAATCTTTGAGGATATGGCCCGTCATTTGTTCAAGGAAATCAGAGGCGTGGAATTGCCTCCCTTGCAGCGTATGACATGGAAAGAGGCCATGCGTCTTTATGGTTCCGACAAGCCAGATTTGCGCTTCGGCATGACTTTCGTCGAACTGATGGACGAGTTGAAGGGCACAGGTAGCTTCTCGGTGTTCAATGAGGCAAATTATATTGGAGCCATCTGTGTGCCAGGCTGTGCCGATTATTCTCGCAAGCAACTCGATCAACTTACAGAATTCGTTAAGAAACCGCAGATAGGTGCTAAAGGCTTGGTTTACATCAAGTATAATGCCGACGGAACGGTAAAGAGTTCAATTGATAAGTTCTATAGTGCTGAGCAGCTCCAGACCGTCAAAGAGAAGATGGGTGCAAAGGATGGAGATTTGGTGCTCATTCTTAGTGGCAGTAATGCCAATAAGACACGCATTCAGTTATGCTCGCTCCGTTTGGAGATGGGCGATCGCTTGAAACTTCGCGATAAGAATGTATTCAAATGTTTGTGGATCATCGACTTCCCGCTGTTTGAATGGAGCGATGAGGAGCAGCGATTGATGGCTACACACCATCCTTTCACGATGCCGAATCCTGACGATATCCCACTTCTCGACGAGCATCCCGAGTTGGTGCGTGCCAAAGCTTACGACTTTGTCTGCAACGGCATCGAGGTCGGCGGTGGTTCACTTCGTATTCACGACACGCAGCTTCAGGAGAAGATGTTTAAGATTCTAGGCTTTACCCAGGAGCGTGCAGAGGCTCAGTTCGGCTTCTTGATGAATGCCTTCAAGTATGGAGCACCGCCTCATGCTGGTTTGGCTTTCGGATTGGACCGCTTTGTAAGCATCTTGGCAGGTTTGGACTCCATTCGCGACTGCATCGCCTTCCCGAAGAACAACAGTGGACGCGACGTCATGCTCGACGCTCCTTCTGAGCTTGAACCTGGACAGTTGGATGAATTGCATATCAAATTGGACTTGAAGAAATAATTCGCAAACGATACAATCTAGTTTTTTTACGATTGTTAATTAGCTAATAAAATGGTGGTTTTCATTGATTTAAGTCAAGAAAATCACCATTTTTTTATTCCGCGTTTCCTTGCCGATTTTATTTTAGCTTATTTTTTTGTTTTCATTGGATAAAATTGTTAACTTTGCAATGAAATAATAATAAATAGACACTATTTCATAATTAATAGACTCTGTAAATATTACATTATGGCAGAAAAGAAAACAACAAAACGCGCAGCCACAAAGACTACAACAGCTGCAAAAAAGACAACCGCAAAGAAAGTAGAGCTTCTTATCAACGCTGAGAACGTTGGTTTTCGTGCAGGTGATGTTTATCAAACATTGGCAGCAGCTGGCGAGCCTCTTACTGCAGCAGAAATTGCTAAGCAGGCTAAGATTTCAGAGGAAGAGGCTTTCCTGGGTATCGGTTGGTTGTTCAAAGAGGGTAAGATTAAGGATGTCGAAGGTAAGATTGCCCTCGCTTAATTCTTCTTTACATACTCTGTAAAATTAGAAAGTGTTGTTCCTGTTTCTACGGAATTAGGAACAACGCTTTTTTTTGTATCCATCCATTCCGTAGAAGGGGGCGTTTTATAGTTCTGTCCTTCTGGTTTTCCTTCTTATTGCAGTCGGATTTCCGCAATTTGACAAGCGTTTTTACGTGTTGGCGTTTCTGTTTTTCGCTTTTCTGTTTTCTGATTCATCATTGTGAAGACGCCGTATTTCTGATATCCGTCTTCATGATGATGCTGTCGTTTGTGACATTATGCGAGCAGGGGTGATGCATTATGCGTAGAGTCTCACCGTCCGACGAACGTCAGACGCTATCACCAATCAGATATTTTCTTTTGAGTTGAGCAGTGTGAAAAATCAACGGCCATTGAAGAGGTTTGTAATTCATTACTGCAACCCCTTTGACGATGTGATTAATGCTGTTGTATGAGTCACTTGCTACAACGATTCTAGTCGAAGGACACTACCGTTTTTAAGATCATCAAATCGCTTTTTTCTGAAAAGGTTTGCTTATTACATATTTAATCCTTATCTTTGCCAATAAAACATACAACATCAACTTATGGCTGTCAACAATAATCATTTAGTAATTATGGCAGGCGGAGTCGGTAGCCGATTCTGGCCTATGAGTACAGAGGAAAAACCAAAACAGTTTATAGATGTTCTCGGTTCTGGAAGAACACTTCTTCAATCCACATACGACCGTTTTAAAGGTATCATCCCGCCAGAGAATGTCTGGGTGGTTACCAATCGCAGATATTTTGAGCTCGTGAAAGAACAACTGGCTGATATTCCTGTGGGCAATATTCTTTTGGAGCCTTGTCGTAGGAACACTGCACCTTGTGTTTGCTATGTGAGTTGGCGTATTAAAGAGAAGGATCCTAAAGCCAATATCGTTGTTGCTCCAAGCGACCATCTCATTACCGATGTCGTGGAGTTCCAACGCGTCATCAAGGAATGCCTCAAATTTACAAGTGAGACGGATGCTATCGTAACTCTCGGCATGAAGCCCAATGAACCTCACACGGGATACGGATATATCGAGGCTGATCTTAGCTCAAATTCGGCACGTAATAAAGAGCTCTACCGTGTAGACAGCTTCCATGAGAAACCAAAACTAGAGTTGGCCAAACAGTATGTAGCTCAGAATAATTATTTCTGGAATGCCGGAATTTTCATCTGGAGTGTTGAGACTATCGTTAATGCATTCAGAGTCTATGCCCCAGCTATGAATAAGATTTTCGAGTCCATGCTTCCTATTTATGGGACGGAAAAAGAGCAAGAAGAGATTGACCGACGTTATCCTGAATGTGAGAAGATTTCTGTCGACTATGCCATTCTCGAGAAAGCGGAGGAGATATTTGTATGCCCCGCAGACTTTGGTTGGTCCGACTTGGGCAGTTGGGATTCACTTCATGACCATACGGAGCACGATTTGTATAAGAATTCTTGCATCGGGCCTAACATCAAGATGTTTGACTCACGCAATTGCATCGTGCATACTACTGAGGAGAAGCAAGTTATTGTGCAGGGACTTGACGGCTATATTGTGGCCGAGAGTAATCATACCCTTTTGGTTTGCAAGATTTCAGAAGGTCAGAATATCAAGAAATATTTAGGCGAAGAATGAGATCAACAATCAACGGTAAACTTCTCCTAGTATCGATTGTCCTGCTTCTTCTGACTTCTGCACAGGTCTTTGCGGGAAAAAAACGTGAGTTCCGGGGAGCGTGGATTCAATGTGTCAATGGGCAGTTTGAGGGATTGGGTACGCAAGCTATGCAACAGAACCTCCTTCATCAATTGGACGAGCTTCAGAAGGACGGCATCAATGCTATTATCTTCCAGGTGCGTCCCGAGTGCGATGCCCTTTACCAGAGTAAGTTGGAACCTTGGAGCCGTTTTCTCACAGGTCGACAGGGTGTGGCTCCGTCTCCGTATTGGGACCCGCTTCAATGGATGATAGACCAATGTCATAAGCGCGGGATGGAACTCCATGCATGGATAAATCCTTTCAGAGCCAAAACAAAAGGTACGTCTGAGTTGGCCATCAATCACGTGGCCCTGCTTCATCCTGATCGTGTGATTCCTTACGACGGACAATTCATCTTGAATCCAGCGTTGAAAGAGAATAGAGATTATGTTTGCGAGGTAGTGAAGGATATTGTCTCGCGCTATGATGTCGATGGAATTCATATCGATGATTACTTCTACCCGTATCCCGTTGCAGGACAGCAATTTGACGATGATCGCTTATACGAAAAGGATAAGCAAGGATTGAGCAAGAGCGATTGGAGACGGCATAATGTAGATGTATTCATCCAGCAACTGTCCAATACGATTCATCAAACCAAGCCTTGGGTGAAATTTGGTGTGTCTCCGTTCGGTATCTATCGCAACAAGTCTACGGATGCCAACGTGGGCAGCAATACGCGGGGATTACAAAACTACGATGATCTGTATGCTGATATTCTGCTATGGGTAAATAATGGCTGGGTGGATTATTGCGTGCCCCAATTGTATTGGCAGATTGGACATAAGACAGCCGATTATGCTGAGCTGATTAAGTGGTGGAACCGCTATGCTTCTGCCCGTCCGTTGTTTATCGGTGAGGATGTGGAGCGTACGGTGAAGTATCCTGATCTGCAGAATCCGCAGACCAATCAGATGGCAGCCAAGTATAGACTTCACGACGAGATGCCGCATGTTGACGGAACTGTTTTGTGGTACAGTAGGGTTGTGGTCGACAATCTTGGCTGCTATGGTTCTTTGCTTAGATCATACTATTGGAAGAAGCCTGCTCTTCAGCCTCTGATGCCATTCATCGACAACAAGGCACCCAAGAAACCCAAAAAGTTAAAAGTCATTCAGACAAGCGACGGCCCTGTTCTTTTCTGGACAAAACCCAAAGGCTGTGGCTGGAAGGATGAAGCCCGGCAATATGTTGTTTATCGGTTTGAAGAGAAAGAGAAGGTCGATTTTGAGGATGCTTCTCACATTGTTGGCATAACTTCAGATACATTTGTGAAGCTTCCCGTCGTCGATGGGACACATACCTATTATTATTATGTGACGTCTCTCGACCGAATGTCAAACGAGAGTAAGGGCGCCAAGAAGAAGGCAAAACTCTGAAAGAGAAGAAAACTTTGATATATAACGAAACATCCGTAATGCCCGATCGCATTGCGGATGTTTCGTATAGTATTTGTAGGCTGCTATATTTCGGCCGTTAAAAACCGAAATGGTCTGACACAGAGTTTGGATTATTTTTCCTTCATCAGTTGATCGAAGAAATCATCCAATTCTTTGTCCAATCCGTCCATTAAATCTCCGCCAAGGATTCTTGTTTCGTCATCTGCAACGTAGAGCTCGCCAAGCGAATGCTTCTCGTCGTCCTCCAGTACGAAACTGTAGGGCTTTAGGATACCCATATTGTCAACAATGGGGGAGAGACGTTTTAAGGTGTTGCGAAAATCCAACTTCACCTCGTCATAAAAATTCTTATCTTTATTGTCAATCCATTGTTCTACCACGCAACGCGTGATTTCCTTATCATCATCATCGAAGGCGAGCACCTCGCCGGACTCTTGATTGACACAGAAATGTATATCGGTAATAAGCGAGACGTCGTCTGTAGTAGGGAATTTTTGAGCCACTTTCTTGATGAAGCGCTCAAGTTGTTGATTGGTCTGATCTGTTGCCGTCATAGTTGCTTGTTTTGTTGTTTGTTGTCACAAAGATAATCAAAATATCGGACTTATTAGTTATTGATTTTAATATTCATCCTTCTTAATCATGAAGCAGGCTTTTTCTCACTATCGTTTGGGCTGTCCCCTTCGGTTGCATCAGAAGGCTTGGCTCTGTAGACAGGAAGCCGTGCGATTCTAACGAGATTGTCGTTGTGGACGATTACTCTGTCGGTAGTTGTTTCCTCGATCGCACACGAAATTCTGTTTTCTCCACTCTCCCAATAGGTCATGTTCTGTGTCTCGTCGTTGATGATGACATACTTATATTGGAAGGGGAAATGCGCGATCATGTCGGCATTGATGCTCACCGTCCAGGAGTTGTCGCCAATCTTTTTCATTGGCAAATAGCGGTTTATACGCCATCTGCCCATCGTTGGTGTATCTCCGAGCACAGCTATTTGTTCGTGTGGCAACAGGCCGTAGGCGCGGACATTCAGAATAACCAAGATATGGGAAAATGGAACGGGAACTATGGATGTTTTATCAGAATGCAGGCTAACCTGGAATCCGTTTTCTACTTTGGTGCTTTGCCAGTGGAGCGGTAAGTCCATCCAAGAATCGTAGAACTCATATTCCCGGTCTTGATTCAAGGCTATCGAACGTGGAACAGGGTTGCACTCTCTACGCTCTATGGTGCCGTCGCCACCTCTTAGCTGATATGAGTAGAACATGGCAACGTACGTGCGGTACCAAGAATGCATGACATTGTAATCGATGGTCCAATTGAAACCGTCGGCAGTGTGCATGGGGATATATTCTACCTTAACCCTGCCTTGCGCATTGATTAAGTGGAGTGCCACTTCAAGGGTCTCACCCCATTTGGCCCTATATGGAAGATGAAAAGTCAGTTTCATTGGTGAATCTTTCTTTGCCTACAAATTTAGCAAATTATTTTTAATCCGTTAATCTTAATGATGAAAAAATGATGTCGAAATAATATTTTTTCTGTTTACCTTTCTAGGTTCAAATGAATTTCTGTAACTTTGCATCCCGAAATTAAGAGGGTCTATATGCCCTGAAATATAAGATTATGAATACAATATCGAAGAAAAGAAGTCTGGTCTCAGCTGCAATAGTTGTAGTTGCCATGTTCGCTTTCGGTTATTATTATTTTTTCTCAAGTTTTGCCAAAACCGGTGAGTCACAATATGTTTATATAGATACAGATGACAATCTGGATTCGGTCTTGACTAAGCTTCGCCCTATGGCCACAGACCACGGTATGAATGCTCTGGGGTGTCTCGCCAGACATTTCAAATATGGTGATCATATTCGTACTGGTCGCTACGAAGTTGGAGAGAACATCGGTGCTCTTCAGCTCTTCCGCCATCTTCGCAATGGACTACAGTCACCTGTGAAACTGACTGTTCCCAGTGTCAGAACGATGGATCGTTTGGCCGGAGAGGTGTCTTCCAAACTGATGATGGACTCTCTGCAACTCTATAAAATGCTGACTGACGAGAATGTCTGCCGTAGTTTTGGCTTGGATACAACCACTATAGCTTGTCTTTTCATACCCAACACTTACGATATCTACTGGAACATCAGCCCAGAGAAGTTCCTGAAGCGCATGAAGAAAGAAGCTGACACCTTTTGGAACGACAGCCGCAGAGCTAAGGCCCGTCAGGAAGGACTTACTCCCGTTGAGGTTACCACTCTAGCCAGTATTGTGGACGAAGAAACAGCCAACAACGCAGAGAAGCCTATGATTGCCGGCATGTACTTGAACCGACTCAAACTGCGCGATGCCAAATATCCTGATGGAATGCCTCTCCAGGCCGACCCAACTATAAAATTCGCCTGGAAGAAGTTTGATCTGAAACGTATCTACAACAGTCTTCTTTATATCAACAGCCCCTACAATACTTACAAGAATCCCGGACTTCCCCCTGGTCCTATCCGTATTCCAAGTGTAGAGGGTATTGATGCTGTGCTTAACGCTGTCCATCACAACTATCTTTATATGTGTGCCAAGGAAGACTTCAGCGGTACTCACAATTTTGCCCGCACCTATGAGGAGCATCTTCGCAATGCGGCACGTTATAGCGAGGCGCTAAATAGAAGAGGCATCAAGTGATGAAAGACTATCAAACTTACATCTTTGATCTTGACGGGACGCTAATTGACAGTATCAACGATTTGGCTACGAGTTGCAACTATGCCCTGCGTCAGTATGGGATGAAGCAATACGCGGTAGACGAAGTGAGGATGATGGTCGGCAATGGAGTGAAGAAACTCATGGAAAGGGCCACCCCAGGAGGACTTGACAATCCTCATTTCGATGAGGTCTATTCGATTTTTCGCAAGCATTATATGCAGCACAATCTTGACACTACGCGTCCTTATCCTGGCATCATGGAGACCTTGGCAGAGTTGCAATCGCGCCACAAGAAGATGGCCGTAGTGAGCAATAAATTCTATGCTGCTACACAGGAGATTGTGAATCACTTCTTTGGCGACTTAATACATGTGGCAATCGGTGAACGCGAGGATATTCGAAAGAAGCCTGCTCCCGACACTGTCTTTGAAGCCATAAGACAACTTGGTGTTAAGAAAGAAGGTTGCGTCTATGTAGGCGACAGCGATGTGGATATAGATACGGCCATCAATAGCGGAATGCCCTGTATCAGTGTGCTTTGGGGATTCAGAAGTAAAGAGTTCCTTCTTGCCCATGGGGCAATGCAATTGATCAGCCAGCCAAGCGAACTCCTTGCTTAAGAGGATTTCCTTTCCGCTTGATAGAGGACAAGGCTTTTTCGTCTTTCCATCAAGTCTTTGTACAAAAATAACTTTATATCTGCTACATTGTGACTGAAAATGACTACCTTTGCTAAAAAATAACAAATGACAGAGGAAATCCAATTATCAGTGAGGCCCGATATTGCGGCAGATAGTCAGCGCTTGGCAAAGCATATAGCTCATTTGAAAGCCATAGATGTACGCACAATAACGCATATTAGAGTGTTGCGTCGAAGTATTGACGCAAGGCAGAAGCACATCTTGGTAAATCTCTTTGTCAGGATTTATATCAATGAGGAACCCGAAGACGATGAGTTTACAAAGATAGACTACCACGATGTGAGCAATTGCCCCGTGGTAATCGTCGTTGGAGAGGGACCGGGTGGACTCTTTGCATCATTGCGCCTTATAGAATTAGGCTTTCGCCCTGTTGTTCTGGAGCGGGGCAAAGATGTTCATGAGAGAAAGAAAGACCTCTCCAATATCACCCGTACTCAGAGGGTTGATCCCGAAAGCAATTACAGTTTTGGTGAGGGCGGTGCTGGAGCCTATTCCGACGGAAAACTCTATACGCGCAGCAAGAAGCGTGGTAATGTTGATAGGATCCTGAACATCTTCTGTCAGTTTGGTGCGCCATTATCCATTTTGGCTGATGCTCACCCCCACATTGGTACCGATAAGTTGCCCCGTGTGATCGAGAACATGCGCCAGCAAATCTTGCGCTGTGGTGGTGAAGTACATTTTCAGACCTTAATGAAAAGATTCATCCTTCGCAATGATACGATTGTCGGCGTTGAGGCTGAGGAACTTAATACTGGAAAGGAGGTAGAGTTTCGCGGTCCGGTGATTCTCGCTACAGGACATTCCGCCCGTGATGTTTATCGCTACTTGGCTTCTGCCCGCATAGAGATTGAACCCAAGGGCATTGCCGTTGGCGTACGTTTGGAGCATCCTTCTCATCTTATCGACCAAATCATGTATCACAATCCGGAGGGGCGTGGAGCATATCTTCCCACCGCAGAATATAATATGGTGGCACAGGTCGACGGCCGTGGCGTTTATAGCTTCTGTATGTGTCCGGGTGGTTTTGTCGTTCCGGCCGCCACAGGACCAAGACAGATCGTTGTCAATGGCATGAGCCCATCAAACCGTGGAACCCGTTGGAGTAACAGTGGCATGGTCGTGGAGATTCGTCCCGAGGATATTCCCGGCGATGAAGTTCTACGCGTGATGACTTTTCAGGAGCAAATCGAGGAGAGATGTTGGGAGGAGGGACATCGTCTGCAGACAGCACCAGCCCAGCGTATGAAGGATTTTGTGGAAGGTCGCCAGAGTGTCTCTTTGCCGAAAACGTCATACGCACCGGGTGTCGTCTCCAGTCGTCTTGATGAATGGTTGCCTGAATTCGTTTCCCATCGTCTCGCCGAAGGGTTCAAAATATTCGGACGACGCTATAGAGGATTCCTCACCAACGAAGCTGTGCTCATCGCCGCAGAGACTAGAACGAGTTCGCCTGTAAGAATAGTTCGTTCACGCGACACATTGCAGCATATTCGAATCCAAGGGTTGTTTCCCTGTGGAGAAGGTGCCGGATATGCCGGAGGCATCGTTTCGGCAGGTATTGATGGTGAGCGGTGTGCAGAGAGTGCTGCGGCTTACTTGCAGAAGTAAAAATAGAATAGTTTGAAGTAACAATTATAAATTTTGTCGATATGAAGTTGGGCTTCTCTTTCAAGATAGCTATTGTTTGTGTATTGTTCTCTAGCTTATCGGTGGGCTCTGTTCAAGCTCAGCGCAGGGGTTATGAGAGTTATCTCTCCAAACTCATAACGGCCTATTCTGATAGTTTGTTGCATCACTCCGCGGACACTTCTCTTCATACTCTCAAATCGCCGGTCAATGGCTATTATCGTCTTTTCACTCCTTTGTCCCTTTATGATTCTCCTCTTCGTCACTATTTGAAGCCGGGCGAGAGCCCCGACGAGGTTGACAAGGCATTGCTCCACATTTATCTTACTTCTCCTGAGCTCGTGAAAACTACAGAGCAGCACCTTCATGCCGTTGGTTCGCCTGAGGAAACCAAGCAAGTGAGGGTCCAGCCTGATATTGTAGATATCATTGCGCCCAAAGCCGAAGAGCCTGAGGCTTATCCTATCGACTTGGTCATCAGCAAACCCAATTTTTGGACTTTCGCGGGAGAATATTACATGCAGTTTCTGCAGAATTACGTTTCGTCCAATTGGTACAAAGGTGGACAGAGCAACTATTCTATGGTGGGTGGATTGACCATACAAGCCAACTACAACAATAAACAGAAGGTGCGCTTCGACAACAAACTTGAATTGAAGCTCGGCTTTCAGGCTACGCGCGATGACAGTCTTCACAATGTGAAGACCTCAGAAGACCTCATACGCTATACCGGAAAATTGGGTTTGCAGGCTACAAAACGCTGGTACTATACGCTGCAGACCATCGCGCAGACCCAGTTTATGCGTTCTTACAAGAGTAACGACCCTACGGTCTACTCTGATTTCCTTTCGCCTTTTGTCTTGAATGTCTCTCTCGGTATGGACTACAACGTGGACTGGCTGAAAAAGCGTCTCACGGGTTCTATCCATTTGGCTCCCATTGCTTACAACTTTAAGTATGTAGACCGTTTGTCCTTGGCCACGCGTTATGGCCTGGACGAGGGAAAACATCAGTTGAATGATTTTGGTTCGGAAATCAATATAGACCTCACTTATAAGTTCGCTACAAACATGAAATGGAGCTCAAGGCTCTATTTCTATACTACCTATGAGCGAACTGAATTGGAGTGGGAAAATACCGTCGTGTTGCAAATCAATCGCTTCCTAACGACAAACATCTTGCTTTATCCTCGCTTCGATGATGGCTCCACGAAGGACAACCATCATGGCTACTGGCAACTCAAGGAATATTGTTCTCTGGGCTTTACGTTCCAATTTTAGTTTTGGGGCATCATGTTGTTTGCTAAAGGATTCTGGCAGTTTTATCCTTACTTGAGGCTTGCCTTGTTTTTCGTTGTAGGCATCCTCGTTGGTTATTATTTTGCCATTCCATCCATAGCATATCCTTTCGGCTTAGCGATAATCTCCGTCTTGTTGGCATTGGTCTTTCTCCGCAGACGATACGTTTCTACCTTTTTCATCTACTTGTCGACATTCTTCTTAGGTGCTACTCTTATGATGCGGTCTGCCAGCGAATTGTCTAGAGCCAACACGTCTATAACAGGTAATGAGAAAGAATATCAGGCTATCGTTGTCAGTCAGCCTCAACCGCGCGGCAAGACGATGGCAATGGATTTATACCTTTTACGCGAGCAGTTCAAGGTCAAAGCCCATCTTTATAAAGACGACGCTGGTAAAGCCGAGAGACTGAGAATAGGGCAGGGGATTGTCTTCTACGGAACAATTGAGAAGCCATTGAACCAGGACGGAAAGTTCGATTACGTCAGGTGGCTTAATACACATGGATTCATCGCAACCGTATTTTTATTGCCAGCTGAATGGCATACAGCAGTTTTGGATATTAGGAGCGTGAGCCGCTTTCAAAGAGCCAGATGGCGGCTGTTGGCATTCCGGCAGCAGCTTGTTGACCGAATAGATGCATCTTCAGGAGGCGGTCCTTCAACAGCTTTGCTTTTAGCGTTGACTTTGGGTGATAGGAGTTATCTGACCCAACAACAAAAAAGTTCTTTCAGCGATGCAGGTGTAGCTCACTTGCTGGCCCTTAGCGGATTGCATCTATCCATTGTCTATGGCTTCCTTGCCTTCTTGTTGTCTGGCTTCCGTCGCCGTTGGCTCTCCACAATCGTGTGTGTCTTTTCTATTTGGATTTATGTGATGCTTGTTGGAATGCCGGTGAGCGTAGTGAGATCAGCTCTAATGTTGTCTGTCTATAGCATCACATCCGTTGGCTATCGCGAGCGGACAGGATTGAATGTCTTGGCACTTACAGCCATTCTGCTGTTGGCCTTTAACCCGCTACTGCTTTGGGATAGTGGTTTCCAATTGTCTTTTCTGTCAGTCTTTTCTATTGGTGTCTACTTTAGGCCTCTGTATGAAATAGGTGCACGTTGGCCGTCACTGCTCAAGAAAGTATGGGGCTTTCTCATCGTGTCCATAGCTGCACAGATAGGAACGTCACCTCTCGTGCTCTATGATTTTGGACAACTGAACCTTTACGTAGCATTCACCTCGCTTGTTCTCATTCCCCTGACAATGGTTATTCTGTACGTCGGCTTCAGCGGACTTTTGCTGTTGGCAATTGGTTTTAATAGTGCTTTTCTTGTGAATTTAGGGACTAAGCTGGCTAATTTGTTGATGACTGCTACTCAATGGGCTGCTCAGTTGCCCGGAGCTGTTGTGCATGCAGAGCCTTGGAGTTTGGAACTGACATTCCTGACTTATCTATTGATCATCTTGTTGACATTGCTGTTGTTCAAGTTTCGGCAAATATTATTGGGTGGACGTGTTTATCTGAATTGATAAACAGAAGATGCAACAAAAAAGCCCATGAATAATGATTCACAGGCTTTTTTGTTGGTTATTGAGGATTAAGCACCATGGAATAGGTACTCTTTTTGGATGTCGGAAGTGAGGCGGGTGAATATCTCGTTCTGCAATTCACGGGCTACATCCAAAGCGTGCAGTAACAGGCTGTCAGAGAATTTCTGAAGCATGTCCTGAGCTTTCATAGGTGCGTCCTTGTAGACAGCAAGATAGTCAGACTCAAACTCACGCTGACGTTCTTCATTTTCTTTCTCAAGTTTTGCATAGGCTTCCTTAACGATTGGTGCATAAGCATTGTAGTTGGTCATGACGAGTGTCATCACCTTACGGAATGCCCAGTAGGCTGACAGTTCATCAGCATGTCCATTGCCAAGAGTGTAGGGCTTCGGTACGGACTGTACGCCCTGATACAAGGGGAGGAAGACACTCAGGTCAGCCATACCCAAGGCGATATAAGTGATGTGGCCTATGGCTTGAGGAAGATTGGGACGAACTTGAATGATGTGAGTCTGTGTGGTACGGAAGATACTTACTGGTCGCCAGGGCTCCTTTCCATTATTGTGCAGATAGGGGTCGTGCTGCGTGCCGTTGTAATGGAAACGGAAAGCTGTACGCAGAGTCTGCAGATCGATGGGCTTCTCCGATTTTGCAAACACTGGGAATGTATTCTTTGTCACGTCGTTATGGATGCTGGGTGAGAACATGGCCTGCAATCCCCAAACGCGAGGGTAGTTATAGGTGAAGTCGTCGTGGCCTGGTTCCTTACAGTCGTGGGCGTAGGCTTTATGGAAGTCGAACTTTCCCTCGGCAGGATTGTAGAGCCCGTTTTTCTCTGCAAACTCAATGAGATTGGGAGCGGCAAGGAAATTCTCTTTGTCCTCAGGATCATAATCGCGCAGTCTGCTCTGATTGCCGGTAACGTAGTACTTGTTAGCGGGAATCTTAGCTGCAAGCCAAAGGTGACCACAGGCGTTCTCCAGATACCATACCTCTTTGTCGTCGATGAATCCAATGCCAAAACCTTCGGCCGAACCGTATTTCTCGATAAGCGCTCCCAAACGTTCCACACCTTCGCGAGCGGTATGAATGTATGGAAGTACAATATTGTAGGTGCAATTTTCGGCCAATCCGTCGGCTACATATGGGTCGAAGGCAAGGGCTTCCTTACTGCTGAAGATGGTTTCGGTGGAACTCATGCCAACGCCAGCCGTATTAAATCCAGCACTTCCCCATTCTCCAGGGAACTGATAGTCGGGCAGTCCAGTATAGCCTAAGGCTACTTCTGGCAGCGGGCACCGAAAGGCACTGTCCTTTGCGATGAACTCACGTGGTCCGTGATTGGTATCGGCATGAAACTCATAGTTAATGGCCATCATGGCATCGAAATCGCTGGAACGACAAAGAAAACGCGACCCGTCGGGCGTCATTTTGTCTCCGACGATGATGGTTGTGCACTCAGAAGGTAAGTTGCTTGCACGTTGATTTGTTTTTTTCATCATATTTTCCTATTTATTAGTTGGCGCTAAATTAATCAATTTATCCTGAAGAGAAAAATAAATTTGATTAAAAAACAAGTCGAACCGGATATTTTCCAGGTAGGAGAAAGATTTTGTTGAGTTTCTGTCTCTTGCAGACACGCTTTTAAAAAAACGAGTTTGCTTGACAATTGAGAATAGACGTGCTGACAATTGAGAGCAGACGTGCTGACAATTGAGAGCAGACGTGCTGACAATTGAGAGCAGATGTGCTGATAATTGAGAGACACCATGCAGAAAACAATGAGCAACCATGCAGATAACAAAGAACAACCATGCTGAAAACAGAGAGTAACTTTGCTGAGAATAGTCAGACAATATCAACATTTTGTATACGATCAACGTAGAACGCTCATACAGACTGAATTGATACAATCGTGTACATCGGGCTATTTCTTCACAAAGATGAAAGCCTCTGAAGCCCTGTGCCAAGTCGTCGCTGAACTTTGATTGCAACGGAAGTTATCTGCTGGGCTGAAAGATCCTAAAGTATCAACTTGGCAATAAATACAGCATTTGTATTTTGGTTGATAGAATCTAATTTATTAATTTTGCAGCCGTCAATTGAGCCGCTAATCAGTAGCTCTAACAATCCACACGATAATAATATACTCCTCTATTATGATTAAATTCAACGATGTGCTTTTGACCGACCGTGAGCTAATACAAAGTTATACGCTGCACGGGGATTCCCAAAATTGTGATCTCTCGTTCGCTAATATTATCAGTTGGAGATTCCTATACGACACTCAGTATGCCGTGATAGACGGTTTTCTCGTGTTCCGTTTCTATTCGGGCCATCATTTGGCGTATATGGGTCCTTTGGCAAAACCAGACTCGGAAGGAAGATTGCCTGATGTATTGCGAGCTGTCGACGTAGTGAAAGTCTTGAGGCAGGATGCCATAGCCATGGGACATCCTTTCTTGATGATTGGCGCAGGCAAGGAGTTGGTACAGCGGATGGAGGCAGCTATGCCCGGTGTGTTCAAGATGAAGCAGGAACGCGACTTCTTTGACTATATCTATTCGCGTGAGAAATTGGAGACCCTCTCCGGAAAACACCTTCAAAGTAAACGCAATCACTGCAATAAGTTTCGTGCCCTCTATCCTCAATATGAATATCGACCGCTGCAACCTGAGATGATTCCCCAATGCTTGAAGCTGGAGGAAGAGTGGCGTCTTAAAATAAAGGATAGCGCTACAGACAGCGAGAAGCAGAATCTTTTTGAGGAACTGAGGTCGATGACTCGCGCGTTCCTTTATTGGAATCAACTTGACTGTCTGGGAGGTACAATATTTGTTGACAACAAACTTGTGGCCTTCACCTATGGATGCGCTATCAATTTAGATACCTTCGATGTATGTGTAGAAAAGGCTGATGTAGATTACGAAGGAGCTTTCTCCATTATCAATCAGGAATTCTTAAAGCATCTGCCACAGCAGTACATCCACATCAACCGAGAGGAAGATCTGGGTGAGAATGGGTTGCGTAGAGCAAAGTTGTCTTATAAACCCGAACTATTGCTCGAGAAGTACAGCATTATGGAGAAAGAGCCTTTGGCTGACTTTGCCGACACGGAGCGTATTAAGACAGAAACCATGAATCTGTGGCGTGATACCTTCCACGATAGTGAAGATTTCATGAAATTGTATTTTGAGGAAGTTTATCACCCGGAGATTAATGTGGTCTGTCAGATAGACGGTCATGTGGTTGGAGCTTTGCAGACCATTCCCATGCGCTTGAAGATGGGCGATGAAGAGGCTTCCGCAGCCTACATCAGCGGTGTGAGCGTGCAGGCTGAAATGAGACGGCAGAATATAGGATCGAGCCTCATGCGTCAGGCACACAATACACTCTACGCCAAACATACAGTGTTTGCCAGCCTGATACCGGCTGAACCGTGGCTCTTCGATTGGTATGCACAATGTGGGTATTCTCAGAGCATCAATGCCATCGCCGGACCTGATGGAGTAGGAGAGATGGACTTTGCTACGTTTGACGCTTGGCAGCGCTCCCAGCAAAGTATTCTCCTCCATAGTGAAAAGGATTTCAAAACGGCCATTAAGGACTTGCACACATCCGGAGAAACTCTCCCAGTGGCTGCTTCAGGAATGGTCAGGGTTATTGATGCAGAGGCAGCACTGCGGCTTTATGCTCACCGCCACCCGGAAGAGAAGTTCAATCTTCGCATCTTCGCTGACAAGGATATTGCTAATAACAATACTTATTATGCCATTGCTAACGGAGAAGTACAGAAGACCGACCGTCCTTTGCCTCAAGCATCGGCTCTTACTATCGGACAGCTTTCTCTCTTCATCTTTAAAGACTTGAAGACAGTGATGACCTTGATGATGAACTGATAGCGAATAATACTTCGGGGGTACATTCACGATTCATGTGGATGTACCCCCGAAATGGAAAGAATAGTTCTGTATTAAAAGGAATTATTCGGCTTTTAGTTTGATTTCTCCTGAAAGGCTAGGATTTGTAATATCCTTCACTTTCAGAATGATATCCCCCTTCTGCTTAGTAGCTTGGAGAGTAACTACAAGCTTTCCGCTGAATAGCTTCATCTGTGGCTTGGCGAAGGATTCCAGACTCGTGGCATCTCCATTGCAGGCTGCGCGGAATATTCCGGCGCCCCTCACTTCGAACTGCAATTCATCATCGTCTGTAGGAAGCTCATAGCCATTTTGGTCGGTCAGGGAGACGGTGATGTAGGCCAAGTCGTTCCCATCAGCTTTTATGGCGTCGCGGTCTGCCTCTAACTTGATGGCACAGGCCTTGTCTGCGGTGTGCTCTGATGTCTCAGCCACTGGATTGCCTGCTGAGTCGTAGCAAACGACGCGCAGTTCACCGGGCTCATACTTGACGTTGTCCCACATCAGTCGGTAGCGGGCTGCACGGCGCTGGGCATCAGCTAGTGTGGAGGGACGCCCCGTATTGAATTCTCCATCGGTGATGTTTGATTTTGTGCGTCGGCCCTGACTCTTGCCATTGATGAAGAGTTCGGCTGATGGGTAGTTGGTATAGACAAATACCGGAGTGCTCTGTCCCTCCCGGCCTGGCCAAGTCCAATGCGGAAGTACGTGAACCGTATTGTCTTTAGTGTTCCAAACCGAACGGTAAAGATAATACCGGTCTTTGGGAAGGCCGGCAAGGTCGCAGATGCCGAAGTAGCTGCTGCGCGAAGGCCAATAGCTATCGTAGGGCGTGGGCTCACCAAGATAGTCGAAGCCCGTCCAAACGAACTGACCGATGGTATAAGGTGCGTCGCTTTGGGCCATGAAATCTTCCTCCGGGAGATTGCTCCAGGAGCACCATTGCGTATCGTAGCCATTGCACTGGCCGTCGGGGTAGGTGATGTCCGAACCCCAGACTACGGGAAACTTGTATACTCCACGCGAACTGACCGTGCTGGCTGTCTCCGATCCAAGCAGGAAACCGCAGGGGAGCTGCTTGATGTCAGCAGGGTACTTCCAAATGCGATAGTTGAAGCCTGGCACATCCATGACCTGTGCGAATCCTGACTTCAAGGCATCTTCGGCGCGGTCCATGCCCTGGGTGACGGTTCGCGTTGAGTCGTATTGGTGACAGATATCCTGAAGGTGGCGGGCTATCTCACGTCCTTCCTCGCTCCACTGCTCAGGAATCTCATTGCCGATGCTGTACATGATGAGTGAGGGATGATTGCGGTTGGCAAGTACAAGGTTCTTGATATCCTTGTCGGCCCAGTCCTTAAAGAAGCGGGCATAGCCGTTCTGGCATTTGGGATAGACCCACATGTCGAAACTCTCTGCCATCACCACCATTCCCAATGAGTCGTAGACTTGCATCTGCGTCTGGGAAGGCATATTGTGAGAGGTTCGGATAGCATTTGCTCCCATGTCCTTCAGTATCTTCACTTGACGGATGATGGCGGCCTTGTTGACCGCAGCTCCCAATGGGCCGAGGTCATGGTGCAGACATACTCCCTTGATTTCGAAGGGCTTACCATTGAGCCAAACGCCATTCCTTCCGATGGTCAATGTGCGGATACCGGTCTTGAGCGAATAAGAGTCGACGATACGGTCCTTTTCTTTATATTCCACTGTGAGTGTATAAAGGTAGGGATGATCGGGCGACCACAATTGGGGATTGGACACATGCAGGCTAACGTCGCCTTCTCCTTTGGCAGAGGCTACGACATGTCCCTTACTATCGGTGAGCTTATAGCTTAACGACCGTCGGCTTCCATCGGTGAGAGAGGCTGAGACTCCAACAACTGCCTCTTTATCGTTCGCTGAAAGCGTCCGGCAAAAGACAGACCAGTCGTCGATGGCAGTGGGAGAAGTGGCGATGAGATGGACGGGACGGTAGATACCGCCGCCCGGATACCATCGGCTACTCTCCTCCAAGTTGTTGAGATTCACTTCAATGAGATTGTCGCCGGGCTGGACGAATCTGGTAATGTCGATATTGAAAGCATTATAGCCATAGGCCCACCAGCCAGCTTCCTTACCATTGACGAAGACGTGAGGCTCCGACATAGCACCGTCGAAAGCCAAGACTACGCGTTTGCCTTTCAACTTACTGCCATTGATATGAGTGCGGTAATAGCCATGGCCAATCCAAGGCAATGCTCCTGACCGGCCAGACTTCTCACTCTTCTCCGTCTCACCGTTCTGCGTGATGGCCACGTATTGCAGGTCCCACTTCTTGTCGAACGGCCCCGCAATGGCCCAGTCGTGGGGAACGGAGACCTGTTGCCAATGCTGCTGATCACGGGAGAATTCCCAAGAGTCTATATTTACAGACAGTCGCTGTGCCGTCACCCACATGGGAAACAGCACAGCGACCAGACTTAAAGATCTGAAAGTCATATCGCTTAGAGGTGTGATTTTAGATACTCGAGAAACAGTTTCAACACTTGGTTGGTGGCGTGGCTCAGGTTCAAGTCGCGGCCATCGTCCTCGGTCAGTTTGTAAGTCTTCACCTCATCTTTTGATCCGTAGCCCAGCCAGATTGTGCCCACAGGGATGGCGGGTGTGCCTCCATCGGGACCGGCAATACCAGTAGCTGAGAGCGCGAAGTCGCAGTTGAGCGCCTCGCAGGCGCCCACCACCATCTCGCGGGCTACTTCCTCGCAGACGGCAGTCTGCTCTTCCAGCACCTGGTGTGAGACGTGGAGCAGGCGTTCTTTCACTTCATTGGTGTAGCAGATGATGCCACCCTTGAAATAGTTGCTTGCTCCGGGAGTGGCGATGATGGCCTCGGCAATACGACCACCCGTGCAGCTCTCCGCTGTGCCCAGTGTCTTGCCATTGTCGTAGAGAACCTGCTGGATCTCCTTACTTAATACTTTAGATTCGAATTCCATATTTCGTGTAATTATCGTTCTCTTAATTCGTTCCGCACATCATGCGGCTATTGCAGATGCTCCCGTCTTACTGGAATGTGACCTTTGAGAAAGCAGGCAGGTCGATGGAAGCAAAGGCTTTGTCGCGATATTTGAATGTGCCCACGCAGGCTATCATGGCCGCGTTGTCGGTGGTATAGCTGAACTTCGGGATATAGATGGTCCAGCCGTACTTGGCAGCATGCTCGCGGAAAGCATTGCGCAGACCGTTGTTGGCACTGACGCCTCCGGCCACAGCCACATGCTTGATGCCGGTTATCTTCACTGCCTCGCGCAGCTTCTTCATGAGGATGTCAACGATGGTGTGTTCCAGGCTTGCGGCAAGGTCTTCCTTGTGATGCTCCACGAAGTCGGGATCCTCGGCCACCCACTTCCGCAGGTTGTAGAGGAAGCTCGTCTTCAGTCCTGAAAACGAATAGTCCAGTCCGGGAATGTGAGGCTCAGAGAACTTGAAGGCCAGAGGGTTGCCTTGGCGGGCGAGCTTGTCGATGATGGGACCGCCGGGATAGCCCAAGCCCATCACCTTCGAGCACTTGTCGATGGCCTCGCCTGCAGCGTCGTCGATGGTCTGCCCCAGTACTTCCATATCATTGTAGGCATTGACCTTCACGATCTGGGAGTTTCCGCCCGAAACCAGCAGGCAGATGAAGGGGAAGGGCGGGTGCGAGTTGTCATCGTCGCTCTCCTTGATGAAATGGGCCATCACATGTCCTTGCAGGTGGTTGACGTCAATGAGTGGGATGTCCAGCGCACGGGCGAATCCCTTGGCGAAAGTAACTCCAACGAGCAAAGAGCCCATCAGTCCTGGACCACGGGTGAAGGCCACGGCCGAAAGATCCTCCTTAGTGATGCCGGCACGCTTGATGGCCTGGTCGACTACGGGGACTACGTTCTGTTGATGGGCGCGGGAAGCCAGTTCGGGCACCACACCTCCATAAGCACGATGAACTTCCTGCGAGGCCGTGACATTGCTGAGAATCACTCCATTGCGGAGAACGGCTGCCGAAGTGTCGTCGCAACTCGACTCAATACCTAAAATATATATATCTTCCATATTCAAATTCTACGATTAATAAGACAGAATTTCCACGCCGTGTTCGGTCATGAGGAACGTGTGCTCCCATTGAGCGCTGGGCTTCTCGTCGCCGGTGATGACTTCCCAACCGTAGGGATCGTCGGCATCGATAAACACCTTCCATGTGCCCATGTTGATCATTGGTTCGATGGTAAACGTCATTCCGGGAACGAGAAGCATGCCCGTGCCCTTATGCCCATAGTGAAGGATGTCGGGCTCTTCGTGCATGGCGAGTCCTACACCGTGTCCGCAAAGGTCGCGCACCACGCCATAGCCGTATTTCTCGGCGTGCTTCTGTATGGCATGTCCGATGTCGCCCACGAAGCAATAGGGCTTTGCGGCCTCGGCACCTATGTCGAGACACTCCTTAGTGACCCTCACCAGCTGTTCCTTCTCGGGAGTGGTCTTGCCGCCGATGATGAACATACGCGAGGCATCGCCATAATATCCGTCTACGCTCAGGGTCATATCCACATTGACGATATCGCCTGGCTGCAGCACGTCTTCCTTCTTGGGAATACCGTGGCACACCACCTCGTTGATGCTCGTGCAGACGCTCTTGGGGAAACCCTCATAGTTGAGGCAGGCAGGAATGGCGTTGTGCTCCTTGCAGTAAGCCATGCAGATATCGTCGATCTCCTGAGTATTCATTCCAACGTGTATGGCCTCGGCCACTGCGTCGAGGCATCCGGTGTTCACGGCACTGGCCTTGCGGATGCCTTCTATCTGCTCGGGTGTGCGGACCATATCACGAGTTGGTACCAATTTTCCTTTACTCTCCCAATACATCACCTTTTCATCGAGTTCGGTCTTGGGTTGGCCTGGAATCATGTGCCATCTTCTCTTTTTCTGAAACATTTTATTATATATCTTTAATTATGAGGCCTCTCATCCCATCGTTTAAGGGATTCGAGGCCGAATGTTGTTTTATTTTGGTTCTTTACAAAAGAAATAAGTCCACTGATAAGGATTGTTGGCAGCGAACATAATCACGCAGAAGCGCATGAGGGGACTCTCAGCATAGAGGTCGCGGTTGAACTTGAAGACATACTCATCGCCTTTCCAGTCCGTGGCGCTGAGCTCCGTGCTCTTTATTGAGTCGGTATTGATCTCGCGGTCGATGCTCTCCACCACATAGCGGGCTGTATCCACGAGCACTTGCCGGCTTCCATCCTTGATGATGTCGAGCGTCAGTGGCTCAGCCTTGCCGTAGTCGGTGGTCTGCATATCCCTTGGAGCCTTGGCAATGGTGCTCCATATCTCTATTTGTGCTTGGGCCATGAGGGCCGTCATGTTGCACAGGAATATCAATAAGAATTTCTTCATACGATGAATTATTTGTCATTAAACAGATTCAACTTGTTGCGTCTGGCCTGCTCGATTCCCATCAACTTCTGCTGCTTGTCGTGATACTCGTTGCGGAGCCGCTCATAGTCTTCATTCAGCTTATTGATGAATGGCCTGCGGGATGACTCGGAGAGCAGGGCATTGGCCACGCCGACAATCTGGGCAGCGTCCTTGATCCATACCACCGGTCCTTCATAGGCCGGCTGGATCTTCAGCGCTGCGTGGGTCTTGTTGGTGGCCGCACCGCCCACGAAGAGAGGAATCCCCAGCCCCGACTCGTTCATCAGCCGGGCCACGTTTACCATCTCGGTCAGTGAGGGAGTGATGAGACCGCTCAGACCTACGAGATCGGCATGTTCCTTGATGGCTGTCTCGACAATCTTCTCGGCTGGGACCATGATGCCCAAATCGGTTATGTCGAAGTTGTTGCAGGCGAGCACTACGCCGACGATGTTCTTCCCGATGTCGTGGACGTCGCCTTTGACGGTGGCAAGGACAATCTTTCCGGCCGATGACTTCTCCTCGGTCTTGTCGGCCTCGATATAGGGCTGGAGGAAGTCCACGGCCTGCCGCATGGTGCGAGCGGTTTTTACCACTTGGGGCAAGAATATCTTACCCTGTCCAAAGAGGTCGCCCACCTCGTTCATGCCATCCATGAGCGGACCCTCAATGATGTCGATGGCCTTGTCGTATTGGCCCAAAGCCTCGTTCAGGTCGGGCTCGAGCCAATCGCCGATGCCTTTCCGGAGGGCGTATTTCAGGCGGTCTTCCAAACTACCGCTTCTCCATTCATCGGCCTGACCGCCTGCTGTGGACGGACCTTTTCCCGACAGCTCCTCCTTCAGTTTCGTGGCAAGCTTGATGAGGTCTTCCGAAGCCCCTTTGCGGCGGTTGAGGATGGCGTCTTCAAGAATGACCAACTGGTCGGACGGAATATCGCTGTAGGTGACTTTGGTAGAGGGATTCACGATGCCGAAGTCCATACCGTGCTGGATGGCATGGTAGAGGAATACGGCGTGCATGGCCTCACGGATATAGTTGTTGCCGCGGAACGAGAAGCTCAGGTTGCTCACTCCGCCGCTGATGTGGCAAAGGGGATAGTGCTTCCTGATCCATTCGGCAGCGCGGATGTAGTCGAGGGCATAGCTGTCGTGCTCCTCCATACCGGTTGCTATCGAGAGAATATTGGGGTCGAAGATGATGTCGCAGTCGGCCATGCCTGCCTGTTGGGTGAGCAGTTCATAGCTTCGCTGGGCAATCTCTATCTTGCGCTCATAGCTCACGGCCTGGCCTTGCTCGTCGAAGAGCATCACCACCACGGCCGCTCCCATGTGCTTGACATCGCGGGCATGGCTGAGAAACACCTCCTCACCTTCCTTGAGCGAGATGGAGTTGACGATGCTCTTGCCCTGACAGCACTTCAGCGCGGCCATGATCACGCCCCAGTCGGAGGAGTCGATCATGATGGGCACTTTGGCAATCTCGGGCTCCGAGGCGATGAGGTTGAGAAATGTCGTCATCTCCTTGCGGGCATCGAGCAGGGCGTCGTCCATATTGATGTCGATGACGAGGGCTCCGTCGGCCACCTGCTTGCGGGCTATGCCCAGGGCCTCGTCGTAGTTCTTCTCATTGATGAGCCGCAGGAATTTGCGCGAACCGGCAACATTGCAGCGCTCACCGACATTGACGAAGTTGATGTCGTCGGTCTTTTCCAGCATGTCCAATCCTGATAGACGCAGACGACCATTGCTCTGCTTCCTCTTTCTGGGAGCCCTGCCTTTGGCCATATCGGCAAAGAGCCGGATGAAGTCCTCGTCGGTTCCACAGCAGCCGCCGATGATGTTCAGCAGTCCCTCGTCGAGGAATTCTTTCATCTCAGCAGCCATGCTCTCGGCCGTCTCGTCGTATTCGCCCATGGCATTGGGCAGTCCGGCGTTGGGATAGGCGCTGACGAGCGTCGTGGCCTTGGCTGCCATCTGTTCCACGTAGGGCTTCATCTGGCGCGCGCCCAGTCCGCAGTTCAGTCCTAAAGACCAAAGCCCCAATGGCTCCATGCTGGTCATGAAGGCATCGAGGTCTTGTCCGCTCAGGGTTCTGCCCGAATTGTCGCTGAAGGTGACGCTCACCATGACCGGCACCTCGCGTCCCACCTTGCTCATGGCCTGGCGGGTTGCGTCGACAGCGCACTTGGCATTGAGCGTGTCGAAGCAGGTCTCGACGAGAAGCGTGTCCACACCTCCCTCGAGCAGTGCAATGGCCTGCTCCCTGAAGGCTGCCAGCAATTCGTCGTAAGTGATGGCACGGGCTGCAGGATTGTTCACGTCGTCGCTCATGGAGAGCATGCGGTTGGTGGGACCCATGCTGCCTGCCACAAAGCGCGGCCACTCGGGCGTAGACCATTCGTCGGCTGCGCGGCGGGCGATCCTGGCTCCCTCGAGGGCCATCTCGGCGGCCACATCCTGCAATCCGTAGTCGGCCTGTGAGATGCGCTGTGATGAGAACGTATTGGTCTCAATCAGGTCGGCACCGGCCTCGAGATACTTATGATGGATTTCGGCCACAACGTCGGGGCGGGTCAGACAGAGCATATCGTTGTTGCCTTTCATCTGTCCCGGCAGGTCCTTGAACCGTTCTCCGCGGAAGTCGGCTTCCGTGAGCCCATAGCGCTGGATTCGTGTGCCCAGAGCGCCGTCAAGTACGATGATTTTATGTTCGGCAGTTTCCTGAATTGTCATAATGGTGTTCAAAAGTTCTTTCTTGCCCGGTCCATCTCGCGCCGGTCCTCTTTCTCGCGCAGCGTCTGGCGCTTGTCGTAGAGCTTCTTACCTCTGGCGAGAGCGATGTCCATCTTGGCTCTTCCGTGCTCGTCGATGAAGACAAGGGTGGGGACGATGGTCAGACCGGGCGTCTTCTCGGCCTCCTGCAGCTTCTTGATCTCACGCTTGGTGAGCAGCAGCTTACGGTCGCGGCGCACGGAGGGATTGGCAAAGCTACCATAGAAGTAGGGGGCTACGTACATGTTCTTTACCCATATCTCGCCGTTGTATATCGTGCAGTAGGTATCGACGAGCGAGGCCTTGCCGTTGCGGATGCTCTTGATTTCCGTTCCGGTGAGCACGATTCCCGCCGTATAGGTGTCGACAAAGAAGTATTCAAACGAAGCCTTCTTGTTCTTGATCTGAATCGGACTTTTCTTTCTTATTTCTTGTTCTTGCTTGTTCATACGATTGTTACGAAATTGGACAAATGGTCGTCCACATAGTGAGCGGCCTGATCGGTGAGTTCCTCCTCATTTTCCACGAATGCATCGTCGAGGTCGTCAAACTCGGGGAACTTTTCAAAGAGAGCCATGAACTCCTCGCCGGTGCAGTCGCGCTCTATCTCCTTATGGTATTTGGAATACAGCTTATGACCCTTGTTGACCATCGTGGCGAGTTGGTCGACGCCCCAGAGCCGCATGGCCTTGGCAAACGGGTTGAGGAAGATGAAGCCTCCCCAGCCATTGTGGATGAGCTGTACGAATCCTCCGTCCATCACCTCGTCGTGGAGGGCCATAAAACCAATCAGGGTGATCTGGTCGGCGTTGAGTTCCTGCATGTTTTCGGCGGTCAACTCTCCGCCGATGGCTTCGTGGAGGGCGTCAGCTACAGCCTTGATGAAGGAATAAGTGCCTTCCTGGGCTGCCTTGCGCAGAGCATCATCCGTTATCGTTGCTTTGATCATAACTTCTGTTATTGTGTTGTCTTATATCCCAATACCGTTTTCTACCGTGCAAAATTAAGAAATATATTCTGTAATGCAAAAAATAAAATGCTTAATACATTATGTATAAAGCATATTTTGGCCCTAGCCGGCATCATCGGGCCTTGCTGCCCATCATTCTTTGCCCTTGCACCGCGCAGCCCATAATGAATAATTCACCGCGCAGCCAATTATGAATTATGAATTATGAATTACCCTCACTTTCCTCGCTCTTCAGTATGGGCAGGGAGATGTGGTATTTAACAGCCAGGAAGCGGATGATGCAGATCAGCAGGAAGACGGTGATCACGGTCACGGGAAGGCTTATGCCCATCTTGAACATGGCCCAGTAGAGCAGTCCTCCGGCCACGCTGGCCATGGCGTAGATCTCTTTGTGGAAGATCACCGGTACCTTGTTGAGCAGGATGTCTCTGATCACGCCTCCTGCGGCACCCGTGATGCAGCCCATGATGATAGCCACCCAGAAGGGATGACCGCACGAGAGCGTCTTCTGTATACCGGCAATCGTGAAGAGGGCCAGTCCCAGGGTGTCGAAGGCAAACCATGCATTGTCGAGTCGCTTCAGATAGTGGGCGAAGAGCACCACGAACACCTGGGCCAGCGCCGTACAGAGGATATACATGGGCGAGGTCATCCAGAACGGGGTTTGGCCAAGCATCACATCCCGGATGGTACCTCCGCCAATGGCCACCGCAATGCCGCACACGAACCCTCCGAACCAGTCGAAGTGTTGGGCAGCGGCATGGCGGATGCCTGAGATGGCGAAGGCGAAAGTTCCGAGAAACTCAATGATTCGTTGCAGACTGTGAACAAGCTCGGGGTCTGCAAAATGTACTATCATACGTTGTGCTTTATCCCACTACGTTAGTTGGTGCTCCCTCAACAAACGCTTTAACGTTGCCCAGCGCGATGTCCATCAGTCGGGTTCTAGCCTCAAAGGTGGCCCAGGCCACGTGGGGCGTGAGGAAGGCATGAGGTTGAGCGAGCAGGGGATTATCCTTCGATGGGGGCTCGGAGCACATCACGTCGGCTCCGTAGGCGGCCAGCTTACCGCTCTTCAGGGCTTCGGCCACGTCGGCCTCATTGACCAGCGGACCGCGTCCGGTATTGATGATAATGGCTCCCTTGCGCATCTTGGCCAGCGTCTGCTTGTTGACCAGCTCGCGCGTCTCGGGCGTCAAGGGGCAGTGGAGCGTGAGAATGTCGCTCACGGCAAAGAGTCCGTCTATCGTGGTCTTCTGAATCCACTCGGGCAGGTCGGATGAGTTCTTGCTCGTGTAGGCAGAGATGTACATGCCGAAGCAGTGGGCGATTTGAGCAACGGTTTTGCCGATATGGCCTAAGCCAACGATTCCCAGCGTCTTACCAGCCAACTCTGGCAGTGGCGTATCCCAATAGCAGAAGTCGGGCTTACTGCTCCATACGCCCTGGCGTGTGGCATCGGCATAGTGGGCCACGTGGTTGGTGATGTTGAGGATATGGGCGAACACCATCTGCGCCACCGACATGGTGCTGTATGACGGAATGTTGGTCACTACGATACCGCGCTTCTTGGCGGCTGCAGTATCGATGATGTTGTAGCCCGTGGCCAGCACGCCGATATATTTCAGTTTGGGCAACTGGCTCATCAGCTCATCGTCGAATCCCACCTTGTTGGTCAGAACGACTTCAGCGTCTTTGGCACGCTCCACAACTTCCTCGCGTTTTGAGCGGGGATACACGGTCAGTTCTCCTAACTCCTTGAATCCATCCCATGACAGGTCACCTGGATTGGCGGCATATCCGTCGAGTACTACTATTTTCATTGTCTTTATATCTAATGTTTTTAATGTTTCAAAATTGAATGTTCCTGACTCTCTGTCGCCTCAAGTACTGAACGAACTTAAAGCTCGAAAACTACAGTAAATCATTGACTTAAGCAGTTTAAAATTGTTCAATACTTCAGCCCCTCGCTCTCTTCCTTCACCTCACAAACTAAAGGCTCACAAACTCAAGAACTTAAAAGAAAGAGACTCACTTGAACCTTTCTCCCCAGCAATTCAGCATTTGCTGATAGAGCTTCTCTTCCATCGGTGAGTGCTGGGCGTGCCAGATGCGCTCGTCCTTTACGCCGTCTGGGAGGTACTGCTGCACCACAAAGTTTCCCGGGTAGTCGTGGGCATACTTGTAGCCGTCGTGATAGCCGAGCTGTTCCATGAGCTTCGTCGGGGCATTGCGCAGATGGAGGGGCACAGGCAGGTTGCCCGTTCGGCGTACCAGCTGCAGGGCGGCGTCGATGCCCAGATAGGCTGAGTTGCTCTTGCGCGACGTGGCGAGGTACACGGTAGCCTCGGCCAGCGGAATTCTGCCCTCGGGCCAGCCTATCTTGTCCACGGCGTCGAAGGCGGCATTGGCCAGGAGCAGCGCGTTGGGATTGGCCAGACCGATATCCTCCGAGGCACTGATCACCAGCCGGCGGGCGATGAACTTCGGGTCCTCGCCGCCCTCAATCATTCGGGCCAGATAGTAGAGCGCCGCATCGGGATCGCTGCCGCGGATGCTCTTGATGAAAGCCGAGATGATGTCGTAGTGCATGTCGCCCTGCTTGTCGTAGGCCAGGGGATTGGTCTGCAGGCGCTGCTCCACCATCTCGTCGGTGATGACGATGTCGTCCGCTTCGGCCGCGTCGACAACGAGCTCCAGAATGTTGAGCAGCTTGCGGGCGTCTCCTCCGCTGTAGCGCATGATGGCGCCCGTCTCCTTCAGTTCGATGTGCTTCTGCTTCAGTTCCACGTCCTGCGTGATGGCCCTGTTGAGCAAGGTCATGAGGTCGTCCTTCTCCAGCGGCTTCAGCACGTAGAGCTGGCAGCGCGAGAGCAGGGGGCGGATGACTTCAAAGCTGGGGTTCTCGGTCGTGGCGCCGATGAGGGTCACCGTACCGCGCTCCACAGCGCCCAGCAGGGTGTCCTGCTGCGACTTCGAGAAGCGATGGATCTCGTCGATGAAGAGGATGGGGGAGACCGTGTTGAAGAACGTGCTGTTCTTGGCTCTGTCGATCACCTCTCTCACCTCCTTTACTCCGCTCGTCACGGCCGACAGCGTATAGAAGGGTACCTTCAGCTGATGGGCGATGATCCGTGCCAGAGTTGTCTTGCCGACTCCCGGCGGACCCCAAAGGATGAACGAATGGATGCGTCCGGAATCAATCATTTTCCGGAGCACTGCACCCTGGCCAACAAGGTGCTGCTGGCCTACGTAGTCGTCCAATGTTTGTGGTCGCATTCTCTCTGCTAAAGGTTCACTCATGTCTTTTTTCTGCCGTTATTCGATTTGTTTAAATGCAAATTTAATAATAAATCGCTAATTCGGATAGTGGTAGTTGAAATTTAATTTTTGTTTAACATCAAAAGCATGATGCATAGTGCATAGTAGGCTGCAGAGCCTTACTTCTCATGCACTATGCATCAGCACTAGGGAAGATTATGAATCCTGGATTTCCGACAGTTCCAGCCACCTCATCTCTTTCTCGTCGAGCAGGTCTTTGATCTCAGGCAGGCGCTTGCTCTTCTCGGTCAGCTCATCGATGCTGAGCGTGCCAGAGCACAGCTTCTCCTCAATCTCTTTCTGCTCTTTCTCCAATTGCTCAATCTCCGTGGTCAGTTGCTCCAGCTCCCGCTTTTCCTTATAGCTCAGCCGGCGGGACGAATCATGATGGACAGGCTTCGACGGATGTGAATTCTCCGTCTTAGCGCTCTTCTTCTTCTGTTCCTCCTCTTCCTTGCTCTTCAGCTGCTGCCACTCACGGTACTGCGTGTAGTTGCCGGGGAAGTCCTTGATGACGCCTTCTCCCTTGAATACGAGGATGTGGTCCACCACCTTGTCCATGAAATACCGGTCGTGGCTCACCACGATCACGCATCCCGGGAAATCCTGCAAGTATTCTTCCAGCACCTGGAGCGTCTGGATGTCGAGGTCGTTGGTGGGCTCGTCGAGCACGAGGAAGTTGGGGTTCTTCATCAGTACGGTGCAGAGGTAGAGTTTTCTGCGTTCGCCGCCACTCAGCTTATACACGTAATTGTGCTGTTGCTCGGGAGTGAACAGGAAGTACTGCAGAAACTGCGAGGCGGTTATACGGCGGTCGCCCAAGTCGATATAGTCGGCAATGTCGGTGATGACGTCGATCACCTTCTGCTGTTCGTTGAATTTCAATCCCTCCTGCGAGAAGTAGCCGAAGCGTACGGTCTCACCGACGTCAAACCGTCCGCTGTCGGGCGGGATGATGCCGAGCAGCATCTTGATGAAGGTGGACTTTCCCGTACCGTTGTTGCCCACGATACCCATCTTCTCGAAGCGGGCAAAGTTGTAGTAGAAGTCCTTCAGGATGACTTTCTCCGGCTGACCGTCGCGGGCGGGAAAGGCTTTCGAGACGTATTGGCATTCAAACACCTTGCTTCCGATATACACCTTGCTGGCCTTCAGTCTCACTTGCCGTTCCTCAATACGCTGATGGGCGCGGTTCTCCAGCTCGTAGAAGGCATCCTCACGATAGCGGGCCTTGTGGCCACGCGCCTGGGGCTGGCGGCGCATCCATTCCAGCTCTTTCCTATAGAGGTTGTTGGCCCGCTGAATGCTGGCCCGCGTGTTGTCGATGCGCTCCTGGCGCTTTTCCAGATAATAGCTGAAGTTGCCCCGATAGGTGTATATCGTCTGGTCGTCGAGTTCCATGATGATGTTGCATACGCGGTCGAGGAAGAATCTGTCGTGGGTCACCATGAACAGCGTCTTGTTGCCCCGCTTCAGATAGCCCTCGAGCCATTCTATCATCTCCAGGTCGAGATGGTTGGTGGGCTCATCCAGCATCAGGAAGTCGGGTTCCGTGATCAGCACGTTGGCCAGAGCGACGCGCTTCTGCTGTCCGCCGCTGAGCTGCTTCATAGGCTGTTCGAGGTCGGGGATGTGCAGCTGTGTGAGGATCTGCTTTGCCTTGAGCACGCGCTCCGGGTCGCCGTGATGATTGAAGCAGGCATCCAGCACGCTGTCGTCGGGATTGAAGTGGGGAGTCTGTTCCAGATAGCCCAGCTTGATGTCGTTGCGATAGATGATGCTGCCCTCCTCGTATCCCTCTTTGCCATTCAGAATCGACATGAGGGTAGATTTGCCAGTGCCATTTTTGGCTATGAGTCCCACTTTCTGTCCTTCACTGATCGAGAACGACAGGTCGTGGAAGATAATTTGTGAGCCGAAACGCTTGCTCAGATGCTGTACGTCTAAATAGTGTTCACTGAATAAATGTAACGTTCTGATAATCAGAAAATAATATCGTTTTTGCTTGGCTATTTAACATTTTATTTGTATCTTTGTAGTGTT
>ONYS01000107.1 GCA_900322095.1 uncultured Prevotella sp. | reverse complement strand
CCAGACTCCTCCACAAAACAACAATAGGCTTTAGCCTAAGCGCTGAGGATGAGATTTTCCTTTTAATCATCATCCACGGAAAAATTCAACTGGTCCAATACACACCTCTTTGAAAATTATATTGTAAATTTGCAATCGCAACAATTGTGACATGGAACCGAAATTCATTCTTACTCTCGACGGTTATATTCGTTTAGGTTACGTCCGGATGCATAAGGACCTTTTACTCCCTGGAGACGTATGCATCGGTGGAGGTTTCTGGGAGGTTGACCATATTTCCCACAGGTTAATATTATCTGGTAAATCCTATGATTACGGCAAACCCCAGTGGACGTTTGTAACCGGCAAACTGTTTGTACCGAAAGATTACCGAGGCTTACGTATTGAGTATAATGGTGACAGCATCATGGATGACGCCGCCATCTCCGATGAGTTTGAAATCGAATATTATTAATACGTTTCTTTTACTCCAATCATAAATACTGTACAACATGAATTTCCTCGAAGAAAAAATCATAGCAGATGGCGTCATTAAGCCTGGAAACCTCCTGAAAGTTGACAATTTCCTCAACCATCAAATCGACATTGATATCATCCGTCAGGTGGCCTACGAGTTTAAGCGTAGATTTAAAGGCGTTGAGGTGGACAAGGTGCTGACCATCGAGGCTAGTGGCATTGCCATTGCTACCCTGCTTGGCGACTTGTACGATGTGCCTGTGGTGTTTGCCAAGAAGAGCGAGACGGCCAACAGCACCGACGATAAATACATGTCGCAGGCCTATTCGTTCACTCACAAGCGAATGAATCATGTGTTCATCTCGAAGCCGTATCTCAGTACTGGAGAGAGAGTTCTCATCGTTGATGACTTCCTTGCCGACGGACAGGCCATGCATGCCTTAATCGATATTGTGCATCAGGCTGGCGCCATAGTGGCTGGTCTTGGCGTGGCCATTGAGAAGGGGCAGCAACAGGGCGGACAAATGCTTCGTGAGGAGGGTTACCGTCTCGAGTCTATTGCCATTATTGATGCTATGGACTGGAAAACTCAAAACATCCGTTTTCGTGAGCAATCTGAAAGACCCTTAGACGGCACTACCTCAGAAGCCGACAGGTCATAGTAGATAAACGGACATTAGACTATTTCTTCTTCAGATGTTTTGTTGCCAACCAACGAAATAGTCGGACTTGTCGATCATGGACTCACCATGACTGTCGATGAAGAGTTGAGTGGTCTCAGCATTAATACACAGCTCATGGTCGCGCTCGCGATAAACTTCGTAGCGATAGTCGAATCGGAAACAACGATGATAGACGTAGAATGTTCGGCTATATCGTTGATTCCCAGTGAGGCGAAGTACTTCAGGGCGCAGGCTAGCGGGCATCGGCCATCGTTTGATAGTCGATGCCCGAGTAATGGCGCCCGAAGCTCTCTCGCCCGTCCTCAAGATAGTTAAGACAGATGCCGTGCCAGACGATGTTCATCAGGTTCATCTTGCTGAACCTCACCCGCACACGGCACACATTCTCAAGTTCTTTTTCTTCAGCTTTAAGGCAAGAATACTTTGTCGTTAACCGCAGCCCCAAACCGGAATCCACTGAACGTGTACTTGGTATATCCACGCTTGCTGTTGAGGGTAAGAGTCTCCAGCGCACCGGTCTTGCGATCGATGGTAAGTACAAAGGAAGTAAACATCAGATGCTTCTGGGCAGTAGGAGTCATCGTGATGATGACATTGCCGCCGCCCGTGGTCACTTTCACGCCCTGAACTTTAGAGATGTCGGTCTTGCCACAATTGAGCACACTGAGCAGGACGGCTTTAAAAGCAGCAAACTGGCTTGCAGTCTTGGCCGAAGCCACGCGCTTATGACCACCCATAACCATCGTGAAGGTATTGCCATTCATGACAAGTTGGTCCTTGCCGCCATTGCAGACGATAGCCACCTTGTCGGGATCTTTCATAGAAAGCGTACCCGTTGAGGACGTACTCTTGGTCATGGCCTTGTTGTGCTTTACCATCTCCACCTTGGCCGAAGCTGTCTTGGCCGTGCGGTATCTGGCCACTGCGCTTGTGAATGCTGCCTCCTGGGCAGCTACTGTCGTCACCATCGTGAGCGACAGCAACAATAAGAAAATTATCTTCTTCATCGCTAATTAAGTATAAAGTCCACCATTGATTGAAATGACATTGCCCGTGATGTATCCAGCCTCGGGGGATGCGAGGAAGCCAATGAGTGAGGCTACCTCTTCCGGCCGACCGAAGCGGTTGGCAGGTATCTGCTTCTTCAGCGCGGCCTCATCGAGCCCCTCCACCATATCGGTCTTGATGAATCCCGGAGCAACTGCATTCACGGTAATTCCCCTTCGAGCCACTTCCTGCGCCAATGCTTTCGTGGCGGCTATGATTCCTCCCTTTGCAGCACTGTAGTTGGTCTGTCCGGGCAATCCTTTGATTCCGCTCAGACTGGCCATGTTGATGATGCGCCCAAAGCGATGCTTCTGCATGTCGGGAAGAAGTGGCTGCGTGACATTGAAGAAGCCGTTGAGCGTAATCTGCAGCACACGCTGCCAGTCCTCAACCGGCATGAGGGCCATAATCTCGTCGTGGCGGATGCCGGCGTTGTTGACGAGCACTTCGATATATTCTTCGGGATGAGCCGTCTGCCATGCCTCGATAGCCGTGCGCGTCTGCTCATAATTGCTGACGTCGAACATCAGCAACTCACCGTCCTGACCGGCTTCACGCACCAGGCGCAGTGTCTCCTCGGCGGCATCGGTCTTGTGGACATAGTTGATGAGGATATGGTATCCTCGGCGGGCAAGCTCCACACTCGTGGCGCGCCCTATTCCCCGGCTTCCGCCGGTAACTAATGCGTATTTCATATTTGATAGAGTTTATTCCATATTGTTTCCTTCCCCACAATCTCAGCGCATGTCATCAGGGCCGTCATGGTGACGCCCTCCACGCCGTGAAGCATAAGACTTTGGCCGGTGAGGAAGAGGTTGGGCTCAGGGGTACGTGGAGAAAGCACGGTAAGCAGTGGACTGCCGCAGTCCTTACGCAGGCCGTAGGCCGAGCCATTTGGGGTGAGGGTGTAGTCGCGGTAAGTGAGCGGTGAGCTGACAAACTCCTTCTCCACCATCGACTCAAGTCCCGGAATCACCGTCGCGGCAAGGGCTACAGTCTCAGAGGCTTTGCGCTGCTTCCAAGCTTCATAAGCCTCAGTGCGATGACCGAGAGAGGTTGAGGCCCAGGGCTCGCATTCCTTCCAAGTAACCGGCGTCATGATGTCGAGAACGCGGACACAGTCTGTGCCGTCCTCCGGTACGCGATAGCTGACGAGAGCTCCCGATACCGGGCTGTCATTCTCAAAGCCGTCCCAGATATTGGGCCGGAAATAGATGTAGTCGTTATGGCCTGCATAGCGCAGAGCACCGGGCTTGACGATGATGGAAACGGTAAGCATCCCGTAAGTATTCTCCAGCTTGTGCATACGCCATCTCAGGCTCTTGTGTATCTTGCTGCTCTCGCCCACAAGGTCATAAGTCAGCATGGGATGGGCGTCGCTGATGAAAATGTCAGCCTCATAGCTGTCGCCGTTGCTACAGACCGCCTTGGTGATTTGTCCGTTCTCCTCGCAGAGCCTGACAACCTCGGCATTGCACACCACCTTGCCACCATGGCGCTCAAGGCCGCTGATGAGTCTGTCGACTATTAGTCTGCCACTGCCCCTGAGCCGGTAACTGCTGGCGATATAGCTGCTGTTGTAATGGGCGAGAGTGAAGACAGGCAGCGTCTCCTTGCGCAGTTCCATGCGCATGGCGTTGCCGGCAATGACGTTGACGAGCCGGGCATCGTGGAGATGACTGTTCAGCCATTTCCAGGCAGAAGTAGCAAAGTCCGCTCCATAGACATCGGGGGCGAAAGTGGTACAGTCTGCCGACAGCGACGGGTCGAGCCAGTCGATTTGGTGGCGTCCAATGTCCTGCAGCTTCTCCACATACTCCTTCAGGCCCTCCCTTTCTTGGGGAAAGCGCTCCGCCATAGTCTCGGCAAAGTGGGCATAGCCCATCGCAAAGTCATAAGCCTCTCCGGCAATGTGTATCCGGTCGAAGCAGTCGTTGTCGAGCCTCACCCACGGCAGGTCTAGCAGTCCCAGCATGCGGAAGGGCGCATGGAGGGCCTGTCCCTCCTCGAGTCCGCCCACATAGTGGAAGCCCGTATCAAGCTCTACCCCACTCCGCCGGTAGCTCTGCATGCAGCCTCCGGGCTGGGCCTCGCGCTCCAGGATGAGGACATGATAGCCCTCACTGGCCAGGATGTAGCCACACTCCAGTCCTCCCAGACCACAACCTATGATGATGACATCTTTCATTTCTTTCTGTTTATGATGCGATAGATAGCGGGTTGCAGCACATAGCTGAGGATGAGTGCCGATAGCAGACCAACAAGCGTAGAGAAGCCCACACTGCGAATGGCTGGATGCTGTGCCAGGAGCATCGACGATACCGTCACGACCAGAATGAAGGCCGAGAAGAAAATAGCGCTCTTGTGCATATAGAGCAATCGGTTGTCGCCGCCACCGGCTATCAGTCCGTTCATCACGAAGATGCTATAGTCTACGCCAATGCCGAAAATAAAGGTTGAGATGATAATGTTCAGCAGATTGAAGCTCATCCCAAAGATGTCCATGGCACCAAGGACAATCAGCCAACTGAGAATGATGGGCATGAAACCGAGTAGCGTAAATTTGATATTCCACTTGAAACTCACGAGGAGAACAAGGAAGACGAACGCCATGGATACCCACTGCAGGATATTGAAATCGCTGTTGAGCTTGGCCAGTGTGTCCTGCGTGTAGTAAGAAGTATCGAGCACCATCATATTGGACTCATCGGCAATGGCCCGGCAGATGCGCTGATAGGCTCCGTTGGGATCCCGCTCCGTGGACTTATCGTAGCGCACGGTGGTATAGCAGAGGTATTTTCCGCCATAGGTTTTCTCCATGATGGTGGAGAGATAACCGTAGGGGATGATGCCTGCATTGCAGAGCTTGTCGGGCTCGTAGTCGGCGTCTACTGCCTCAAAGAAGGGATCGAAGGCATCGCTGGTGAAGCCAGCCGAGGGTGCGGTGGCTGCAATGAGCTGATGAACTCTGGCCACGCGATCTGGCGTCCAGTAGCGTTTCCAGGCATCGATGCGCTCCTGTTGCTTTTTCTCACTGACGAGAATCATATCTGTCGGCGCATAACTCTTCACCAGACCGAGCCGTTGCAGGCTGTCAAGCTTTTGACGGAGAAGGGCAAAATTGTCCAAGGCCTTCTCCATCGTGCGACCGGTAGAGGCGAAATACTTGGAACCCACACCCGAAGCCGTCTTGCTGGCCAGGAGTTGTTCGGAATGTACAACCTCGGGTGCCCGGTAGCCGAGATTGTTGAGATCGGTATCAAAGTTGGTGCCCTTCCAAGCCCAAACCGCGATGCACACCACAGTGATACAGCTGATGAGAATGATGAGTGGCTTCTTGCGGTCGAAAGGATAAGAGTTGATGCGGTCGATAATGGCAAACATCCGCTTGTTGATGCGGTTCTTCTTGGTGTCGAGGAGCTGTGGCAGGAAGATGAGTGAGAAGAACGTCGTGCCTACGATGGCAAAGGCGGCAAAGAGTCCGAAGTCCTTGAGCAGGTCGGTGTTGACGAAGATGAGTCCCATGAAGGAGCCAATCGTCGTCAGACAGCCCAGAAAGACAGGCTTGGTCTCGTCGCGCAGCACTTGTTCGGGGTCGCAGACATACTTATAATGGGTGAGCACGTGGAGCACGTAGCTCATGGCCACGCCCAGCACCACAGCGCCGATGCCAAGAGCAAGGAGCGAGAACTGCCCCTCGATGAAGTACATCATGGCCAGGCCGAAGATGGTTCCGAAGGCCACGGGAAGGATGAGGAAGGGCAGGGTGTCCCAATTGCGAAAGCAGATAAAAATGAAGAGCAAGACAATGACGAAGGCGCCAAGGAGCGTCGTCGTGAGGTCGTGCTTGATGGTAGTGGAGTTGTAGTAACCGCTTGCGGGAGTACCATGATAAGACACAGAGACGCCGGGGTGCATGACTGCGAACTTCTCGATCTCGGCATTGAGCAGTTTGAAGAGCTCATTGCCCTGCCCTGTGTCGGTGGCCGAGAAGCGCGGTGTGATGAAGGCCACGCAGACCGTAGAGTCGGGCACAAAGAAATGGCCGTCGATGGTCTTATAGCCTCCAGTAGAACCAGCAAAGAGGGGCTTCATCTGATCGGCGAGAAGCGTGCGCATGCCCATGGGGTCCATTTGGATGAGTTCGGGATAGGCTGATCCGAATTCTCCCTCCATGTCGGCCGCGTTTTGAGCCATCTGACGGCGGAAGTGCTCGGGGATGAGCAGAGTGTCCATGTGGGCATAGACGGCCGTGTCGATATAGGCGGGGAAATGGTCCATCATGTAGTCGATGGCGTCGCCCATAGCGTCCTCTGGCATCTGATAGAAGACGTCGCGCACCACCGGCGCCTTAGGGTTCTGACGCTTGGCTGCTGCCGTGAGCGAGTCGACGAAGGCATCGGCCACAGCAGCGATGCTGTCGGCTGGCATCCCCTTCCGCCCATGGAAGAGCAGATAGGTCTTGTCCTTGATGCGGAGGTCGGCAAAAGCCAACTTCGTCGTGCCGTCGGCATTCTTCGACGAGGGCATCATCTTGTTGAGGTCTTCCTCGAAGTGGATGCGTGAGGCGAAATAGCCAAAGAACAAAAACGTAAAAATCATCGTTGCCCAAAATACAGCCCGATGATTCTTGAAATAGCGATAAATTCTGATTACTGACTCTGTCATTCCAATGTACCCTTGAAATCCATATATTGCTGTTCGCCGTCTTTTAGCGTGGCCACGAGGTGATAGCCGTCGGCGTCAGCGGTCCACTCCCCCTTTCTCTCTGCCAAGGCTATTTAACACCATGACGGGGCGCGCTGGGGAATAAGTGAATTGATGGCTTACATGATGCTAAAAAGAAGAAAAGCTACAGCAGGTGCCGCGCTCTCGGGCCCGGCTCTCTGCGGCAGCTTTCATCATCCACTTATGCCTTCACGTGGCTCTCGATGTAGTCGTAGAGGTCGTTGAAGGTATTGATCTTACGGAGGTCCTCTACGGGAATCTTCAGTTTGTAGGTGTACTGAATTACGGCCACAAGGTCTACAAGGCTGAGACTGTCGAGGCTGAGCGTGTCCTTGAGGTTGGCCTCGGGGGTGAACTTCGTCTCATCGGTCTCAAACTCTTCGGCCAAGACCTTATTCACTTGCTTTACAATTTCTTCGCGTGTCATTGTCTTCTGTATTTAATTTATAAGTTTTTGATGATAATTGTCGAATTGGTTCCTCCGAATCCGAAGGAGTTGCTTAGGAACATGTCGAAGTGCCGCTCCACAGTTTCGGGAATGACGTTGATGTTGCGTGTGTCGTCGTCGGGGTTCTCGAAGTTGATGTTTCCGGCAATGAATCCGTTCTTCATCATCAGCATGGAGTAGATGCACTCCGAGGCTCCTGCCATCCACATCTCGTGTCCGGTCTGACTCTTCGTCGAGGTCACCGGAACCCTGTAGTCGCCGAAGGCCTTCGCTATGGCCAGTGCCTCGCGTCCGTCGCCGGCATGGGTTGAAGTGGCATGGGCATTGACGTATCCGATGTCGCGTGGACTGACTCCGCTCTGCTCCAGACACATCATCAGACTGGCGTAGGGACCTTCCACATTAGGCGTGGAGATGTGGTCGCCATTGCCCGAGAATCCCCAGCCCATCACCTCGGCAAGAATAGGCGCACCACGCTTCACGGCATGCTCATAGTCCTCGAGTATCACCGTGGCAGCGCCACCGCCAGGAACGAGACCGTCGCGGTCGCGGTCGAAGGGCCGGCTGGCTTGGGTGGGAGCATCCTCACGCGTAGAGAAGGCCTGAATGCCATCGAACGAGGCAATGCCGTACATATTGTTCTCCTCTGCTCCACCGGCAATGATATAGTCCTGCAGGCCCTGCGAGATGAGCAGTGCGCCCAGGCCGATGGCCTGCAACGAGCTGGCGCAGGCTGCGCTGGCCGTGAGGTTGATGCCACGCAGCTTGAAGATCGTGGCCAGGTTCATCGTAATCGTGGAGTTCATCGACTGGAAGATGGCACCACTGCCACAGGCTGCGGTATCCTTGAACTCACGAAACTTGTCCATGCCTTCCATCGTGGCCTCGGCCACAGAGTCGTTGCCGTAGATGATGCCCACCACATTCTGATTGAGGAAGTCCTGATCCATCTTGGCATTCTCCAAGGCCTGTCGTGTGGCCATATATGCATACTGCGCCTCCTCAGGCATGAAGACCCGCTGGTTGCGCTTGAGGAAAGGCTTGAGGTCTGGTTTCTTAACATCAGTACAGAGTGCCGAGCGGAATCCGGCATCCTTGCGTTCCTGAGAGAAGATGACACCGCTCTTGCCTTGATAGAGTGCATCGCGCACCTCGTCCAGGCTGGTGCCCAGGCACGACCAGATACCCATGCCTGTGATTACTACACGTCGTTTCATATCTGTTTCAATAATCTTATCGTTTATTCTTTTCCAATAGCTTTCTGCCAGCAGCGCCGGCGCTTGACAAACTCGGGATTCAGCGCATTCCACTGTCTGAGTTCCTTGAAGTTGTCTTCGAGTTGCGGTCCCGTCTCGGCCCACTTGAAGCCATATTCCTTGAAGACGGGGAAGAGGTGGTCGAAGAGCATGGCCGTGATGCCCAGTCCCTGCAAGTCGGGCCTCACGGCGATGAGCAGCAGCTACACCGTGTCCTCATGCTTCCACTTCAGCGAGGAGAGCAGCGACAGCCAGCCGAAGGGCAGCAGCCGGCCATGACAGTGGCGCATGGCGTGCGACAGGCTCCCGATAGTGACGGCAACGGCCACCGTCTCGCCCTGGGCATTCTCTACAACAGGGATCATGCGCATGTCGACCAGGGGCAGATACATGTTCATATATTCTTCGGCCTGCTCACTGCTGAACTCGGAGAAGCCGAAGAGTGGCGAGAAGGCCGTATTGAGTAGGTCGAAAATCTTGTGGATATATCCGTTCTTTACTTCCTTTTTCGTGAGCGTGCGCACCTTGAGTTCGAACATCTCAGCGCTGAGATTGGCCACGCGCTTATACTTTGCAGGCAGTTCCTTGGGAATGGCAATGCGTATCGACAGCCAGTCGACAGCCTTGCTGTAGCCCAACCGCTCCATGTGCATGGGATAGTAGGGATAGTTGTAGTAGGTGAACATCGAACCGAGCAGTCCGAAGTCGCTCATCAGCATGCCTTCCTTGTCGTAGTCGGTGATGCCCAGTGGTCCCTGCACGGTGTCCATGCCGCGGGCCCTGCCCCACTCCGCCACCTTGTCGAGCAGTGCTTTGGAGACCTCGTCGTCGTCGATGAAGTCGAGATAGCCAAAGCGCACCACGTTCGACTTCCATTTCTCGTTGGCATGACGGTTGATGATGGCCATGACTCGACCCACGGCCTTCCCGTCGCGGTAGGCCACAAAGCCCTCCACCTCGGAGAAGTCCAGACCATGGTTCTTTGCGGGATTGAAAACGTCGCGCACGTCGGTGTCCATATCTGGAACATATTGGCCATTTCCCGCATAGAGCTTCTTGGGAAACGCTATGAAGTCACGCATCGTTTTGCCCTTGGAAACGGATACAATCTTCAAAGTATTCATAATTGTGTGCAAAATTACTCATTTTTGCGGACTAGTATTTATTTATCTAAAAATTTTTATGTTCTAAATCGCATTTTAACTGTTTTAATTATCCTTTTTTTCATTTTTAGCATCCCGTTTTTCATCGCTAAATACGCAAAATCTGTAACTTTGCAAAACTCAAGTGAAAAAGTCCGTGGATAATTTTATAGGAAAATACTTCATTTCCAGCTCAAGGCTATCGCCTGCAGTCGGCGGGTGGAGGAACTCCCCCTACCGACAGCCCTATGGGCTATGAACTGAAAATGAAGGAAAATCGCTGTCGCGTAAAATTGCCTGACGGCATAAAATTCTGCGGCACCATAAATTGTTAAAGACAACCACACATGTCCAACTTTATGAGATACTGGATATTTTATGCGAAGCAACTGACTGAGCGGCGAAGGCAGAG
>ONYS01000104.1 GCA_900322095.1 uncultured Prevotella sp. | reverse complement strand
GAAGACGAAAAATTTGTGTGGTACATTTTGAGGAATCTCAAAAAAACGACACTTGAAAATCAAGATGTTATATACACCTAACGCTCAAGTTGGGTTAATTCTCTTCATAGTCTTTATTATTATTTGAAATTAGTGTATCCATAGCCTTCCTTTTGATTGCCCACAGATCCGTGTGATCTCCACCATTTTTTTGTCTTAAAGACCCAGTTCGGTATTGTTCCGTGAAGTTTGTTGTATTGCAAATCCGGTGCTTCCCACTGTATGCTATCGGACCAAATATCAAATGACAGGCTGTCTATGTCATTTTCTGAGCACATATATGCTGCTGCAGGGCTTTGTATGATTTCTATTGGAAAAGTTCCGGAAAAATGGTTGTTGACCATGAAGCAGTAGTATAACTTCTTGAGATTCTTCAACGACTTAGGCAATTCGCCTGAAAGATTATTATCTGATACACTTAAGTACTCCAGATTTGTCAGATTGCCGATGCTGTTAGGTAAAGGGCCATGAACGCCAGGGTTATTCCGGATGCTGAGCGTTTGCAGGTGGATTAATTTGCCAATGCTTTCGGGAATGGTTGTGTTCATATTTGTGCTCCAAATGTATAACTCCTCAAGGTTCTTCAGCTTGCTGATGCTGTCGGGAATCTGGCCTGTCATACTGCCTCCAATGCGCAGCACACGGAGCTCTGTGAGATCTGTAAGCTCTCCAGGAAAATCGCCTTTGAAGTCTCCTTGCGAGACATCAAATTCTACAACACGATACTGATTGGAATCCAAATCAAGGGCATAGGATATTCCTAACCATGTGGAACTGTCGTTGAAGTCCCACTCGTTCACCCACGGACCGCACTTCTTGTAAATGGCGAAAATAGCTTTCAAGTCGTTTTTGTTCCACGTTGGAGCTTTTTGCTTGGGGACTACAGGCACATCTTCGTCGGAAGAGCAACCGGAAAAGGCAGCCAGTGAGACCATTGCCATGACAATGGGTATGATTGCCTTGAACAGTTTAAATAATTTGTTGGTTCTCATAATATCTTTGTTTATTAGTTAATAATTTTTTGATTCAAAAATGATATCCGTTTGTCACCATGTTACAACGGTAATGGTAATGTTGATAAGGCCGCTAACCAATAGATTTCAAACTTCTTTGTATGTTTCATTATTCTTATTGTTTTTATCATGACAAAAGTAAATAAAAAAACAATATTGCCAAAAATATTTTGTTCACAAAGTTCACAAGTGGGCATGATTCCTTCAATGGTGTCCTGTTCTCCTTGTCGGTTCGTCCTGTCATGGGCTTGTCTTGACGGGGGGCGAGTATTCAAGCCGCCCTATAGTGGCAAGGCTACAACTAAAGTTAAGTGTGTCAGTTGCAAAGCGTAGGTTTGTCGAATTTGGTTGATTGATATCGTCTGACAGTTGGTGTCTGAACGGGCGGCAATAGTGGGCTGTTCGGCTGACAATTGCAAGCCGAGTGGGTGACAATAGGCAGACTTGGTTTGAGGAAATGATACTACAAACCTGCGCCCTGTCCATGTTTACTTTACGCAGGCAATGCCTTCTTGTGGAAAGCCTGAGGCGTCATTCCCACCGACTTGGTAAAGTAGCGGTGGAAGCTACTGAGAGAATTAAATCCCGACTGTGTGGCGACATCCTCCAATGGCAATGACGTGGAGGACAGCAAATCCTTTGCCTGTTTCACTCGCCATTTGTTGACGTATTCATAAAATGTGGTGTGAAGCTGCTGGTTGATATAGTTGGAAATATAGGTGCGGTTCGTGCCGACTGCCATCGATAGTTCCACGATGTTAAGTTTCGGATTAAGATAGATCTTTTCTTCTTCAAATACTTTCCGGAAGCGGCCTTCAAACTCATAAGCCCTTGTATAGCCTCTTTTCTTCTCTTCCCTGTCCAGATTGTCCAATGCCTTCAGCATGTCCTCCTGCCGATAGACAAAATAGCAGAACAAACCCAACAAAACAATCATGACAAGGTTGTAAAAAGTAGCCATTACCTCCGAATTGTATAAGGTGTCTGCCACCCACAGTGACAACATTCCGGCATAGAGACACACGATATATTTCAACCAATACAACGACAGCTCTTCATCGGAGAAATCTGACTCCAGCTTACGGTTGAATCTTTCAACAGCGTAATAGCCATATATTAGGATGCCTAACGAATAGATGATGGTAAGTAAAAGTGTGGCTTGATATACCACCGTGTTGTCTGTAATGATATATAGAACAAATGCCATGAAATATGCCAACGCGTTGATAGCAATAAGCCGGCTTATCTTCTGTCGCGGAGTGGTAAGTCTGATGAGAATGAATAGTGCGCATGGCACTACGGTCATCTCTAAAAGGTCTGTTTCAGGTGCCGTCAATGTGGGCAAAGGCTTACCGGACATGTAGAAAAAGGAAAAGTCGACAATGCTTATCAGCACAAGATACAACATGAATCGGAACATCATCTTTTGTAGGTCGTTGCGCTGCCCCTTATAGTACATTGCGGCGGTACATATCAATTGGGCCATAAACAGCATACCAAAAGAGAAGTCACACATTGATTTTGCAAAGCTCTGATCCATTATCGTTGCCATAGGTTTATGGGGCAAATATACAAAAAATAAAACGAATTTGCCGACCTCCCAGCATTTTTTTGATGTCAATCGGTAAAAAGATGATCAAAAAGTAAATATCGGGCTGTCAGAAAGTACAATTGACCTGTTGCTCTTGTCAAAATGCCCTTGCTGACTTATCTTTGCAAAAAGTCAATCCGTTAGCAAATGAGTTCAAAAGCATCAGTTCACCACCAGCTCCTATTGCATAGAAAACTGCGACTGCCCATGGGTAGAATATGGCTTGCCAGCCTGGCGGTCGTGCTCGTTTCTTGCGAGGAAAGAGTAGGAGAGCGCAGCATCCTGCCCGATGATTTCACACTGCGTGCAGGCGATGTGGTGTTTCGCCGGGGGGAGGGCATTACGAGCCGCGTGGTCCTTGCCACGGATGCGAATGGAAATTATTCCCACGTTGGCATCGTTGTCGATTCAGCAGGGAGCAAGATGATTGTTCATGCCGTTCCCGGTGAACCGGACTTTGATGGCGATGCAGACCGGGTGAAGATGGACACACCGGGAAGGTTTTTCTCGCGAAAGCGTGCGACAAAAGGAGAGGTGTGCCGGCCAAGAAATGACTCCATAGCCCAAAGAGCCGCAGAGGCTGCGTTGCGGGTTTACCGTAAAGGCGTGCTGTTTGACGACACGTTCAACGACAAGGACACAACGAAGATGTATTGCACGGAACTCATCGTTTATGTCTATCGTCTTGCGGGTATCGATCTGGCAGAAGACAGGCGTCACAAGATAGATTTGCCCGTCCTGGAGGCTACGTGCATTTTCCCCTCCGACATACACGAATCACGCCATCTCAAGTCTATGATCAAGTTTCACCAATAACAAATAACCCATATGAAAAAGCTATTATCATTTCTCATGTTTGCCGCAATGCTTGCAACACTCGCAAGTTGCGGTAAGTCGGAACCACGGTCGGTTGCCGAAAAGGCCATAAAATGTGTCATCGCCGAAGATTATCGTGGATATTTCGACTGTGTTTACTTCCCCGCTGACAAGCAGGAACAGAAAGAAGCCTTCGTTTCTATGGTTGAGGAGAAAGTAAAGAAGGCTAAGGAGAAGGGCGAAAAGAATGACAAGCAGCCTGTGAGCTATGAGTTCGTTTCGGAGCAGGTCAATGATGAGGCGGGTACGGCTACGGAGGTCTTCAATCTGAAGTATGCGTCGGGCAAGACTGAGCAGACCCAAGTGGATTTGAAGAAAGAGGAGGATGGTCACTGGTATTTAGTGAACAATAAGTAGAAATTCGCTTAAACTATTTCGATTATGAGAGCAAGAAATTTTGTGATGGTATGCATTGCCATGCTCGCCCTGGGGGCTGCGCCCGCTCAAGCGCAAGGACTCGGTGGTCTGCTGAAGAAAGGGAAGAAGGCACTTGAGAAGGTCAGCGGTTCGCTCGACGGAAGCAAGGGGAACCGCCAAGGGGTGGCAGTGCAGCGGTCAAAGCGTACCGACGTAGAGCAACCTTGTGGCGGAACGCTCCGCAACCCCATACCGCAAATCATTGACGTGCAACTCATTGGCGCTTATGGCAAGAGTACGTCAGAGAACTACGGCACGGTCAGCCTCGTGTTTAAAGTGAAGATGATGGCCAACAAGACAAGCATCCGCTTTGGCGTCAACAGCACGTACCCCGGATTGATGATTGACCAGGATGGCAACACTTACAAAACGCAGGAGTCAGCAGGATGGTATGACTACTCTGTCTCGGAGGGCGTCTACATGAAGTTGCCGGCCACCAAGACTTGGTTTGCCGACGTGAAGAAGACGGCCACCACCATCCAGCAACTGCAAATTGGCATCAGCGCGAGCTATGATGATACTGGACTTATCGTTCTGAAGAATGTACCCATACAGTGGGATGTGGAGCCATGACGTGTGTCCCCCTCTGGCTGCATCATTCATGTTCGCTGCCGAGGGGGACATGCCCATATTATTTTAAGAATACTGATACGTTAACATTGCCTTCGCGACTTTCTGCATGTACAGACTATAGACATATAATTTTATTCGTAAAATGGCTATCTGAAGCGTTGCCTTTATCAAAATAAATACCTTTCTTTGCCGCAGCAATTAAACTTTGCCGAAAAAACCTATGATAAAATTATGCTGTTCTATAACTCTTCCTTTTTTGGCGATGCCTCTTTGTCTGCCTATTGGAGTATTTGCTCAAAAATCCTTGTCCCAACCGGACTTGACTACGACCGGCTTAACAGGCTGACAGGCACAGAATATGGCGAGGAAGACTTTGCTCAGGCAAAAGGCCGGTACGACGATCAGCTCAGGTATGATGCCGACGGGAACGTGCAGGCGTTGGTCAGAAACGGCAGGAAACAGAACGGGGCGTATGGCCCGGTCGATGACCTGAAGATGTCCTACGACGGCTGCCGGCTGAGCGCTGTAGAGAAGAGGGCCTCCCCCGGTGCTGTCCTCAAGTTCAAAGATCTGAAGCGGAGGGCAGCTAATATATTAAATTAAACAAAATTATTGTGTATATAACCTCTCTCTGTACGGTGCTTGGTAGCTGAAGGCCTTTTGGTTGTACGCTTGCCGGTACTCAAATTCTTACAACCTTTTTCCCTTCCACACGATATAACCGGCAGAACATAGAAATGCGGCAAGAATGAGGAGAATCTGAAGGACATGTTGCTCTGGATGTACCCAAAACTCATTGAAAAGATTGAGGCGTCCCATCACCTCCACTGGAGTCCACAACACAATCACCGAGGCAATGGACATGCGGATGTTGGCCCCCCAGGCCTTGATGCGAAGTTGACGGCGAAACATGAAGAGGAAACCTATCAGACAGCCCAGGGCAACAAGAAACGTCACCGGGTGATGGTCACCAAGAAAACGCTTGTCGTAGCAGAACATCAGTAGCAGGTAGCAGGTCCAAAGGATCATGTTCAGTTCCATGAACGTCACGATGCTGACATGCCGCGACATGGGGTGGGGAACAATCTCGTTGAGATGACTGCGGAAGAGTTTCTTCTGCACCCAAGTCAGAAAGAGACAGCCGCTGCGCGAGCTGAAGAGATAGAGCACCATCACCATGGCCCACAGTCCGAAAGTGGCTGGGAGAATAAGGTATTCGGGCTTTGTCACCACAACGCCATTCTCGATCTCGGGCTGTACACCATAACGCTGGGCGTAATACTGGAACAGGAATTCTACCCATCCTGTCCAGAACAGCAGACCACCGAAAAAACCGAAAAGCGTCTGCCGTGTGTCGCCCTTGACAAAAACGCCCACGATGACAATCATCAGTCCGGCAAGTCCCATCAGGAAGGCGGCCTCGTGTACGGCTCCGGCTGCCATGGTGTTGTCCATAAGGATCATGATGGCATGGCCCAATGGCATGGTGAAAAGCACCATGAAAAAACTCAACAAAGTGCGGGACCAATAGTTTTGCTGTTTTATGTTTCCTGTTTTTCCCATTTCTTGTATATTAGATAACTTTGTTTCTCTTTCCGGTAATATTAGGCTCCCTGTGGTCTGACCAATATTCTTGGCCTTTCATTCCAAGAGGTTCCCGTCACAAGTGAAGATTTCTCGGAATGAACCAAAAAGGATTGCGGCGTTTGATTGCCGCAATCCTCTCTATTTTTTATCAGCTAAGGTGCAGTTGGTGCCCCATACGGTCGCGCTTGGTTTCGAGATAGCGCTTGTCGTAGGGGTTGGGCGAGATCTCGATGGGCACGTTCTCAACGATTTCCAGTCCGTAGGCCTCCAGACCGACGCGCTTCGTGGGGTTGTTGGTCATCAGGCGCATCTTTCTCACACCGAGGTGGCGGAGCATCTGGGCGCCACAGCCGTAGTCGCGCTCGTCGGGTTTGAAGCCGAGGTGGATGTTGGCGTCAACCGTGTCGAGGCCCTGCTCCTGAAGCTTGTAGGCGGCAATCTTGTTCATCAGACCGATGCCGCGGCCCTCCTGCTGCATATAGATCAGCACGCCACGGCCTTCCTTCTCGATCATCTGCATGGCCTTGTGGAGCTGCTCGCCACAGTCGCAGCGGCGCGAACCGAAGATGTCGCCCGTAGCACAGCTGGAATGCACGCGCACGAGAACGGGCTCGTCGGGCGTCCAGGAGCCCTTGATGAGGGCCATGTGCTCCAGTCCGTTGCTCTTCTGGCGGAAGGGGATGAGCATGAAGTCGCCGTAGGCGGTGGGCAGGTGCACCTCGTCGCCCACCTCGATCTCAGAGTCCTGGTTGAGGCGGTAGGCAATGAGGTCGTTGATGCTGATGATGTGCATTCCCCATTCCTTGGCCTTCACTTCCAGTTCGGGCAGGCGAGCCATTGTGCCGTCGTCGTTCATGATCTCCATCAGTGCTGCGGCAGGATAGAGCCCGGCCAGACGGCAGAGATCGATGGAAGCCTCGGTGTGGCCCGAACGGCGCAGGACGCCATTGTTTTGGGCATAAAGGGGATTGATGTGGCCGGGGCGTCCGAAGGTCTGCGGGGTGGACTTGGGATCGGCCAGGGCACGGATCGTTGCTGCTCGGTCGTGGGCCGATACGCCCGTGGTGCAGCCTTCGAGCTTGTCGACGGTGACGGTGAAGGGCGTGCCGAGCATTGAGGTGTTGTCCTGTACCTGGTGGGGCAGGTCGAGCTCGTCGGCCCGCTTGATGGTGATGGGGGCGCAGAGCACGCCACGGGCATTCTTCAGCATGAAGTTGACCTTCTCGGGCGTGATCTTCTCTGCGGCGATGATGAGGTCGCCCTCATTCTCGCGGTCTTCGTCGTCGACAACGATGACGAACTTGCCGTCTTTTATGTCTTTCACAGCATCTTCGATGCTACTCAGAGGTGATTTTTCCATATTTATTTCTCCTTTTATTATTTTATTTTATTATTAGTAGGGTCTGTTGATTGGATTTGATCTATGCGGGCGATGATTTTCTCGCTCGTTTGCTGTATCGTGCGCAGGTCGTTGTAGAGACGCAGGCGGAACATCCACATGCGGATGTAGAGCACGGCTCCCAAGGGAACGATGATGGCCGAGACGATGTTGAGCCAGCGGCGTTCGAAGGGACGCGTGTGGGCCTTTACCGAGACGATGGGGTAGAGGTTGAGCGTAGACAGGATGATGGGATCGCGGGTATTGGAGAGGTCGGCGATGGTCTTCTCCAGCTGCGCGTTGATGTGCTCGATGGCGTGGTCGGGACGATACTTGAAGAATACGTTGATGATGTTGGGAGCCGTATACAGCTTGTGCTCGTGCGAATATCGGCTCACCTCCTCGTTGATGGCCAGCAGCTTCTCGCGGTCGGCAGGATAGTTGGAAGGCGTGATGATGACTTCCTTTCCGTAGACATGGCGCTTCAGCCGCAGTCCCAGCAACTTCATGAAGAAATTGCGGTAGAGGTCGATGTTGAACACCACAGAGTCGTTGTTGGCCTTGTAGGTGACGAAGGCCGCCAGCGGGATGAGCACGGCCGGGGCCAGACTCTTGCCGAACCAGATGGCCCACATTCCGCCACGCGCCATGCGGTAGCCAGTGTTGTCGAGAATGTAGTAGATGATATACACCAGCACGGAGATGATCACCGGCACGCCGAGTCCGCCCTTGCGGATGATGGCTCCCAGTGGTGCGCCGATGAAGAAGAAGATGAGGCACGACAGGGCAAGCGTGAACTTGTTGATGGCCTCGATTTTATGCTGGCGCACAATCTTGTTGGTATCCTTCGTGACCATGGCCTTAAATTCGAGGTCGTTGGTCTCAGACTGCACGGTGGACAGCGCTAATTGCACGGCGGCCCGCTGCTTGTCGGCCGGGAGGTGAGCAAAGACGGTGTCGATATTGAAGCTCTTCTGCATGGCCATGTGGGTCTGGGCTACGGAGTCGCTGCGCTTGATCAGCGGCGTGCGATAGTAGAACATCTTGGCCTGAGTGTAGAAAGCTTTGCCTATGGAGTCGTTGACATCGCTGAGCGAGTCGATGTCGTTGTAGATTTCGTGGAGGCTCTTGCCGCGGGCGTTGTTGCTGAGGCTTGTGGCGTCGGTCATGTTGAAGTCGCCGTCGTAGTCGATTACGATCTTCTTCTCTACGAAGGTCTCCCGCTGGTAGGGCACTGCTGCGCTGGAGGAGAGTTCCGTGCGCTGCATGTTCTCAAACCATTTTCCGCTCCAGAGCGTGAGCAGCAGGTGCTTCTTCTCGGCTGTGGCCTGGAGCATGCCCGAGTCGGCGAGAATAATGGCCTGGTCCTCATAGGAACCCGTCATGCGATACACCATGATGCCATAGAGTTTGCCGGTCTTCGTGTTCTTTTTCTGTACGTAGATGTTGCTGTTGGGGATGCCGTCGTAGAAGATTCCCTCGGGAATTTCCAGCTCAGGGCTCTTCTGTTTCATGGAGATGAGCAGTTGGGCAATCTTCATGTTGGCGTGAGGACCTACGTTGTTCTCGAAATAAAACGATCCCAACATGATGCAGACGGTGATGACGATGAGTGAGCGGAACGACTGCATGAGCGATATTCCGGAGGCCTTGATGGCCGTGAGTTCACTGCTTTCGCCGAGGTTGCCAAACGTGATAAGGGATGAGAGAAGGATGGCCAGCGGCAGTGCCTGAGGGACAAGCATGAGCGCCATGTACCAGAAGAACTGGGCCATGACGTCCATGGTGAGGCCTTTGCCGATGAGCTCGTCGATATATCTCCACAGGAACTGCATCATCAGCACAAACTGGCAGATGAAGAATGTTCCCACGAAGAGCAGTAGAAACTGCTTGGAGATGAAAATGTCTAATTTCTTTGGTCGAAGCATTTTATCTGATGCGGAATCAGATTGCAAAGATAGCATAAAAAAGTCAGATGCTGAAACTTTGTCTCTACTTTCTTTTGCCATATCCCTTTGTTAAGGGTACTTTGCCCGTTGCTGACTCCGCTTCGTTCTCTCTTGCCGACCGCCGCAGCGGGTGCTAAACGCCCGTACGCCGGAGCAGTTTCTCGCGGTCGTGATTCCATATGTGGGTCATGCTGTCTACGTCGTCGGGTTCTACGAAGTCCGTGACCACGAGCAGATAGGTGTCGGTGAGTGCATCGTGTTCGACCCGGAGCTCGACATAGCAGTCCTCGTTATCGTCGTCCTCGCTCCAGCGGAAACGGAACACTCGGTTCTTCTCCCGTTCGAGCACATGGGCGTAGCGCACTTCCTTCTCACCCATCGGTGAGCCCCACGTGACAGTCAGCGTGCCATTGTTGTCTTTTACGTCGTCTGCCATCCATCGTGACAGACCTTCGCCAGTACTGATGAGTTGCCAAATGATGGATTTAGAACGGCTGTGAAGTTCGTATTCGATTGTCAGTTTCTTCTTTTCCATACTCTATGGTGACGCGTGTGGCGCATTAGTTGTTGGTTTCTACATTCGATTTGCAGGCTTTGCCCTATTTGTGGTGCTGAGGTCTCCTGCCCTCAACCAATCCGTCAGATAAGGCTTCAGTCTTAATTATAATATGTAACGATTACAAAAATACATATTTTTAGTGTAACAGCAATAAAAAATCATGTTATTTTTTTGGTTAAATAAAAAATAAGCATTACCTTTGCACCCGCAAACGAGCGAAAGCGGTTTTGTGATGGCGGGAATGGCGGGATAGCTCAGCTGGTTAGAGCGTCGGATTCATAATCCGGAGGTCGTGGGATCGTGGCCCACCCCCGCTACACTGAAAATCAAGGAGTTACAACAAAGTAACTCCTTTTTTCATACCTTCCGTGAAATTCGCGTGAAATTCAGATTAAAATCCTCTTTTTCATCTATTACATTGAATTTCACGCTATTACATGAAATCATATAAAACACGCCAAAGATGTGGCGGAGATAAAGCAGTTAGCATTATTTAACGATTTGAAATTTGGTATCGAGAAGGATTTCTGAAGGCAAGACGGAAATACTGCACATATAACAGAATGAACTGATGAGCATGAAG
>ONYS01000103.1 GCA_900322095.1 uncultured Prevotella sp. | reverse complement strand
ATACATACGCTGTAAAAACTGCCGATCTGCCGGATCAACGCGATTGCTCTGCAACAAATATTTGTGTTGCTGTGCCACTTGCTGCAAGCCATTCGTTATGGTTTCCTGCATCGCGTCCCAGTCCGTTGCCTTCCAGCCCCGCATGGAGAAGAACAGCACGGGACGTGTCCCCATCTCTTTCATCAGGGCGGTATCCTGCGAGACTGCCATCCCATCGAAAAGCTTCCGATGCTCCTCGGCGCCTTCGCAGTCGAAGAAATACCGCAGCATCGAAAGCGTCATCGTCTTGCCGAACCGTCGCGGCCGCGTGACGAGCGTCACCTCCGCATGATTCGGCCAGAACTCCCGGATGAACTTCGTCTTATCCACGAAATAATAATTTTCCCTTGCCTTCGCAAAATCATCCACGCCAATCGGCATCGGCTTTGCCATTCTTATGCCTCCATTCCCGCATGAAGGATGTCATTTCCTAAAGCGTCATCCAAAGCGCCATTTCTCTGGCGTATTGGTACTGAAATCAATCTCTTTATCCGTCTATCGATTATCCAACGAACTGGCCTGCAATCGGCAAAAGCTCTTTCATTGAGTGCACCATATCATCCGTATTTAAAATATGAACGCAGAAGGATCCTTCGCCGAAATCCATCAAATGACGAAGGTTGATTGTCCGATCTTCATTCTCTGCAATTTCGAGCAACCATTTCGCGCAATTATCCCCACAAGGTGAACAGTTGAAAATCTTTTCTGGCTCCTTATTTACCAAAATCAGCGTCTTGACACCGCCGGACAATCGTTCTGGCGGAATCTGGCCGAGTACGGGGCTGTCGATGATCCCGCTGCTGAGGACTTTGGACTTATCAATATCCAGTATCATCTTTTCATCGAACGGGTCAGTTATCCATGCATCTTCATAAACATTCTTAAAATACACAGAGGTATTATAGATTGCCTCCGGCATATCTCCATAAAAGACATGAAGCATTATCACTTACAGAAGCCCAAATTAAAGTTGCGTCCTATGCTATCACTATTACTGATAGGATGCCTGACGCTATTCAGCAATCTGACTGCCTCAGGACAGAACGTCACCATCTCGCCCTCCTCAGGCCACCTCATCGCCGGATACACCTACGCTGATGAAGTGGGATTTGAGAATGGATGGGCATCACTGTGGAGGCACAACCAGCTTCCCCTCACGCTGAATGTGTCGGACTATCCTGACGTCACAAGCTCAGGCGTGCTGAAAGACCCCGCTGGGGACATCCGGCTAGACCCAGACAGGAATCTCTACGTCATCATGGGTGGCGAAGATGTCACTACACACATGAGTTTCTCTCTGCCCAAAGGCTACCGCTTCACGGGCTACCGCATGGTGCTGCTCAACGATATGAACGGCAAAAACTATGGCGGATTTGACCTTCAATCAATCAATAAACGGATGTACGAGACCAACAGTTCGTTCGACTACGAGAATTCCTTGGCTTCCACTCCAACAATGAGCGGAACCAAGTCCTCAGATGAATACGTCATTGAGCGTACCAGCAAGACGAAGACCGACATGGGCAACAACCTCTATTTCTATTTCTGGCATGAAAAAGATGCCTTCTATGCTTGCACCATCAAATCCATCGAGCTCTACTTCACAGCAGAGGCGCCGTTTGAGGCTCAAGGCGTACCCGGCACACCAGCTGAAATCGTCAGCAAAGGAGTGAATATGGTAGGCTCTAACTTTACCACGGGTAAACTCGACTTGGGACAGATAAAGCCCAACACCAAAGAAGGCAGTACTTACTTCAGTTACGACTATCTGAATGTTATTGACCTTACTGCCCAGAACTGGCTCTATCAGGAAGAAGCTGTGAGCGATGGCAAATTGCCCAAAAACGCCAGCAATGGAAAAATTCAAGTGCTGAAAAACGGCAATAGTCTCTACTATGCTCTCGACAATGGTACCTATTATATAGAGACGCCTACGGAGGCCAAGGACCAGGAAGGCAAGACCATCCCCTTAGCCTACCGTATTACTGGTGCCCAAATCAAGGCGCACTACGGAACTAAGGCTGGCAGTAGTTCTGTTTCTTATGACACGAATACGGGAACCATCACTTACCAAGTAAGAATCGGGCGACGAGCTACAACGTATTACTTACAACCTGATGGCAAATGGAGTTCTTCCACCCAAACGTCATGGACACTAACCAAGAACAACAAGCTGCAATGTGGAGGCTATTACCTTGTAGTAAAGAAAAGAACATATACTTACCTTTTGCAGAACTATGATATTTACTATACAACTAACAGCGATAATATAAACGACGCAAGCTCTTTCACAGTGAGTGGCGGTAAGATAATCTGGGAAGAAATGTACCTGACTTACGATGGCACTTTTGATAATGCCGTGTTCTACTCATCGTCCGATTACGCCGCCAATTGGACTGCAGACCAGACTTCGACAACGAACCCTGCCTACACACCTTCACCTTTCCAACTCAATCTTTACGGTACGAATGGTAGTACGGTGGAAAAGACGATGAACGTCAGCAGCGGAGATACAGAAGATCCGACTATTGAGGTCACCGGCCTGAACAACGACGCGGTGAAGTTCACCATCACCGGACTGGCCGATGGCACAAAGGCTCTCATTACTTACGACCTCACGATGGAGCAGCTCAACCCGTTCATCAACACGCTCGACATCGTGTGCCACTCCAAGAAAGGCGACAGCCAGACCATCACACAGACGTTCACCAGCAACGACTTCCAGGTGGCCGGCGGAAAGTTCGACTTCTACATCCCGGCCGACTTCGCCGACGAGAACAACAACTGCCGGTTCACCTTCGAGAACCTCAAGAGCAAGTATATGGACGAGACCTACGGCAACGGCACGTCGGGCAACGCCCGCAACTTCTTCGTCAAGTCGGCCTATTACAACAAGTTCGGCGACGGCAAACAGTACGAAGCCAAGGGCGATGAGCCTGCCGCTGACAAGGTGATGACAACCGAATGCGGCAATGAGCCGTTCAAATACAACAACGCCGCCGACCTGGATGCCTCCGGCACCACGGCCGATGCAACGACCTTGGAGGAATATCCTTATTCGGAGGCAAGATACAAGGCGCAAGGCGGAACCTTCGACACGAACATCGAGGTGCGCGTCAACGACCCGGCCAAGGACTGCTACCTCTTTACTGGCGACGAGACACGCTACAACATCGCCCCCACCACGGCCATGGAACACCGCGCCTACGCCTTCTACCTTATGCAGATTGACTTGCAGGTGAAGGAATATGATGCCTACTGCCGAATGACGAAACTCTACAAAAAAACATTCTATGGGACAAATCAGACAAGCCCCATGTACGGTGGAGTCTTTGAAGCCTATGATCATGGATACGCTGGTCAAGAGAGTCATAAGATTCCAAGCAATCAGGCCTTCTTGTCCGTGAGTATGATGGTGGATGCCCTGAAAGCCGCTGAAAAGAGAGATGGCTTCAATGCTGACCAGGTGCTCTATCTCGATTACACCAACCTTTATTCTGTCATGGTGGAAAGCAAAGAAAATATGGCTGATATGAAGTCAAAGCTCAATCCCAACTGCCTCATCTTCTTCCCCGTGAATACTATTTACACAGAAGACAACTATGTGACAAAGACTGAGAGCGGTAGCTTCCGCGCCTGCAAGAACATTGTCATCACCGACAAGCAACCGTTCTACTCGCCCTATAAGATTACCGTGCCGGCAGAGAACTACGCATTCTACTCACGTAAGATCACGAGCAGTCTGAACAAAAAGGCCACTCTAGCCACACTTATAATGCCCTTCTCTATCGAATTGACCGATGGTGCACATAGCAATGGCGAATACACGACAAGGTTCTATCAAATGGCACAGAACAATTGTCTGTCAACAAACAGCGACACTGGCAATGAGGGTAAGGACTTCCAGAATGAAGCCTACTTTACTCAAGTTACCGCCTCAAGCACAACTGCCAATAGACCTTATATGGTAAAAGTTGAGAAAGCTTCGTCATCAGATGAGAACACCTCTTTCGAAATTCTGCAATACGGCTCAGACGTTTATCCTACGACAAGTATGGATGAAGACTATACTTTCACTGGAGAAACGGCTACTGGAACTATTGGTGGAGCAAATTACACCTTCACAAACTATGGCTCTTACGCAGGTAAAGAACTACCAAAAGAAGGAAACTGGTTCTACTTCGCTAATAACAAGTTCTACAACTCAAAGAACCTTGCCGAACAATATAAATACGTCAACGCAAGGCCTTTCCGTGCATATTACGGATACACAGTAAATGGAGCTAAGGCCATAGATGGATTCGAAGTATCTTTCGATGAGCCCACTTCCATCGATGAACTGCCTATTGTCATTGACAATGGCTTGAACATCGAGACCAGCAAAGGCAGTCTAACTCTGACCGCATCTCGTGAAATGCCCGTCAGCATCATCGCTGCCTCCGGCATGCTGGTATGGAGATCACAAATGGAGAGTGGACAGCAGGAGACCGTAACCCTGCCTTCCGGCCTCTACATCGTGAATGGTAAAAAAGTAATCATCCGTTAAAGAAAAGTGCTATGAAGAAAATATATGTATGCCCCGAAACGGTATTGATTTATAAGAAAGAGATTCCACAGCTTTTGGCAGGGTCTCCGCAGTCACCTGATGCCGATGCTAAGCAAAGCGACTTCTGCTTCGACTCTGAGGAAGACAACACTTTCTCCAACGGCAAGGAAAGTAGCTTCGACCCCTGGAAGTAAGTATTCTGAAGAATCGCACAAGATATGTAAAGGCTGTCCTCACAATGAGGACAGCCTTTTTAGTTGGCGAAGGTAGGAGCAGCAGCATTCCTGCCGCCGAAAAATAATAAGACCCACCCCTCAATCCCCTCACTACGAAGAGAGGGGAAGAGAACATCACCAGTCAATCAATCGCGAGGTATATACTACACCCCAGAATGAACTGACAAGCAAATGCTTGATACCCCCTCCCTCTGAAGGGAGGGGCCAGGGGTGGGTCTTCTCTTTCTTATCGACGTGAGTCTACCCACGAAGTGGGTTGCGTTATCATAGCGAGGGGATGAGGAGAAACAAAGTTTCGACGATTCCCCTCGTATGATGTTCGCAGGTGTCTAGCTACCCCCGGATGGGGGTTGCGTTAATCGGAGTTTTTTCGGAGTTTTTATCGGGTATTGACGCAACCCCCTGCCGGGGGTAGCTCAATCGGGGGGACTCTACTTCGAGGGGAATCGCTCATTCGCTCCGCTCATTTCGCTCATCCCCTCGCTATGTTGACGGAACCCCCTACCGGGGGTACAAACATCAATCAATTATTACACTAGATGCTTCTCCCTCTTCGTAGTGATGGGCTGGAGTGGGTCCTCTCTTTTTTTCTTGGCCGTCAGGAATGACGGCCCTCCTATGCGTTTAGCGGAATAATGAACAAAGTTTCGCCAGCTAATTATAAGGCTGGTTCTATAAATTAGGTTTATGAAACTAACAGATCAAGTAACATGTTGTTTCGGTCGTCTTTTGCATCTATCGGTCTCAAAACGTCAAGTCTCATCGGTCGTGTAGCCCGCTACACTCCCTCTTCAACTTACGTTTTGATTTCCGATATCTTGCAAAATCAGCCTCGACCTAATTTTTAGAACCAGTCTTAAATAAAAAGTTGGCACTTCAGAGCATTCTCTGAAGTGCCAACTTTTATTTTGTATTGAAGAAAATCTTATTTCACGCTGTCGCCATCATAAGCCCACTTGTAGAATGAGGCACCATGCACGAATCCGGCACCGAAGGCGGTGAAGATGATGTTGTCACCCTTCTTGAGCTTCTTCTCGCTGTCCCACATTGCCAGGGGGATTGTAGCGGCAGAAGTATTGCCGTAGTGCTCGATGTTGATGATCACCTTGTCCATGTCGATCTCGGCGCGCTTGGCCACAGCCTCAATGATGCGGCGGTTGGCCTCATGCGGGATGATCCAGTTGACGTCGTCGTTGGTGAGGTTGTTGCGGCGCATCACCTCCAGCACGTCGTCGCTCATGTCGGTCACGGCATAGCGGAACACGGTGCGTCCCTCCTGATAGAGGTAGTGCAGACGGTGGTCCACCGTGAAGTGGCTGGGCGGACAGACGCTTCCACCGGCCTTCATGTGAAGGAAGGGAAGACCCTTGCCGTCGGTGCGCAGGAACGAGTTCTGATAGCCTACGCCCTCCTCCTCGGTAGCCTCCAGCAGCACGGCTCCGGCTCCATCGCCGAAGAGCACGCAGGTCTGGCGGTCGGTGTAGTCGACGAGCGACGACATCTTGTCAGCACCGATGATGATGATCTTCTTGTAGCGGCCGCTCTGAATCATCGACGAAGCAACGTCAAGCGTGTAGAGGAATCCGCAGCAAGCAGCCTCAAAGTCGAAGGCGAAGGCGTTTTTCAGCCCGAGCTTGCCCAGCACGATGCTGGCCGTGGAGGGGAACTTGTAGTCTGGGGTTGTAGTGGTTACAATCAGGGCATCGATGGTGTCGGGGTCCACACCCGTCTTGTCGAGGAGCTGGCGCGCGGCCTTGCGGGCCATGTAGCTCGTGCCAAGGCCTTCCTCGGTGAGGATACGGCGCTCCTTGATGCCTACACGCGTCGTAATCCACTCGTCACTGGTGTCTACCATGCGCGAGAGTTCCTCATTGGTGAGGACATAGTCGGGCACGTAACCTCCAATACCAGTGATTACCGCGTTGATCTTTCCCATTACTCAGCAGCTTCCTTTTCCACAGCAACCATACCGCGATAGTAACCGCAAGCGGGGCATACCGTGTGGTAAACATAGTAAGCACCGCAGTTGGGGCATACTGCCAGTGTGGGAACTACTGCCTTGTCATGAGTTCTACGCTTGAGCGTACGAGTCTTTGATTGTCTTCTTTTAGGATGTGCCATTTTTTAACTTGAATTTTTTGTTTATTGCTTGAGTTTTCTAAGAGCGTCCCAGCGCGGGTCTGTGGTCTCTTCCTCGTCCTCCTCGTCTCTTCGGGAAACGGAGTACTCATCGAGAATACTCATCATGGCAGCGTTGCATTTTCCAGGTGCATGCACGTGTCTGATTGGGACAGCAAGATTGACAAACTCATAGACGAACCAGGAGATGTCGAGCACACCGTTTTCGCGCGCCACTACCACCAGTTCGTCGTCGCTACGGTCTTCGACACCCAGTTTGCAGGCGAGGGTCTCGTTGGCCTCTATCGGCTGCTCCATATCGTCGAGGCAAAGATCACACGGAACAATCACCATGCCTGCAATATGAAACTTGAGTTCGAAGAACGTGCCGGTGCGATTCACCGACAAGTCACAGCGCAACCGGCCTCTCTTCAGCGTCGCACCCTCAAGACGGCCGAAAAAGTCGTCGTCCAACTGAAAACTCATCTCGGTGAGTCCTTCTTTTAAGTCGCGAAGGTCTATCTGAAAATCGTCCATTGCGCTATAACACTCTTTTGGAGTGCAAAGTTACTAATTTTTTCTGATTACCAAGCCTTTGTCGATTAAAAATTAAGAAAAATGTGAGTTTACAATACTCGCCGCCCTTCTTACGCTTGCGTCGAAGCGACTGTATGCTTATGGCGCGGGGTATATCCTTTGTCCGAGACTTTCCTTCGCAACAGCAAAAAGCCGAATAGCTTGGGAGCGACAGCAAACACACATATCCACAGCCAGAACCAGAACCCGCGGTGGAAGTGAAAGAGTCAGGATTCAGTACAGCAGCCTCCACTCTGAGCGGCAGTGTCCTTGCGACGCGGGGTATAGCCCTCGCTCGATACTTTCTTTCGAATCAACCTGTAAGCGACAGTTCTGGCAGGACAGAAAGAAAGAATGGGCCACAACCAAAGCCAAAAACCTAGATGGGCAGAATAGAGAAGAATATAAAGAGAATTATTCAGAGAGTAGCCAATGGAACTTTCCAGATATGTGTGGTAGAACAGGTAGACAAGAAAAAGAGCTTCAACTATTCCCCACTTTCCGAAATAATATTTCAACCACTCACGATAATTCCTCGCCAGACCATTTACAGCCTGTCGATCGAAGGAAAGAGAAATATCAAAAAGTCCGATTTTGGCGTAAGGCTTGTAAATGGTAACATAAAAAGCAGGTAAAGCCACCATATTGATCCAATTCGATTTACCGATTGTAATCGGATCCCCGTAGATGCATCTTATGACCAAATTTGCGAGAACACAAAAAACGACATAAGGAACAGCAAAGAACAATAGTATTTTAAGCTTAGACATTACAGATAAGAGTAAGGTTGAACAATAGATACAAAGAAAGCGTTGCAAATGGATTACAATTTCGCTGTAGAACAGGCGTGGAGATGGTTATAAGGGTCGGTTTCATATAAGAATAAGAGTAAAGATTAGCAATTGGTGCAAAGTTAAAAAAAAACGCCAAACCGCCAAACTTTTTGGGAAGAAAAATAAGACCCACCCCTAACCCCTCCCTACAAAGGGAGGGGAACGCAAATCCAATGAAATACATAAATAATATGAGATTCGTTTACAAGTAATTGCCTGGAAGGCAACACCTCAGAAACCGGGTACATACATGAGCGAAGCGAGTGGATGTGCCCGGTGATGTGGTTAGAGGTGTATGGTGCCCTTTGGTCTACCTTTCAAAGCATTACATATCAAAGCTTTGGAGGTACTGCCTTCCAGGCAGAAGCAACTTCTTTGGCCATTACCGGGCACATGTCCGCTTCGCTTCCATGTACCCGGTTTCTGAGGTATCGTCTTCCAGACGATTGCACATCATAAAGGCTCAGATGATAGCACCGCCTAACGATTCTTATTTTCTAATAAAGTTAGCTAGTGATTTCTCCTTGGGCATGTTTGCCCCTCCCTTCGTAGGGAGGGGATAGGGGTGGGTCTTCTCTTTTAGTCTACCCACGAAGTGGGTTGCGTTATCATAGCGAGGGGATGAGGAGAAACAACGTTTCGACGATTCCCCTCGTATGGTATTCGGTGGTGTCTAGCTACCCCTGGATGGGGGTTGCGTTAATCGGATGTTTTCGGAGCATCAATAGGTATTAACGCAACCCCCTCCAGGGGTATCTCAATCGGGGTGTTATCGCTACGAGGGGAATCGCTCATTCGCTTCGCTCATATCGCTCATCCCCTCGCTATGTTGACGCAACCCCCTACCGGGGGTACATACATCACACGAAATCAAACACACTGAGTGGTAGGAGCGACGGCATTCCTGCCGCCGAAGGAATATAAGACCCACCCCCAACCCCTCCCTACTGAGGGAGGGGAGAAGCAAATCGAGGTCAATCATAATACAATCATATATCTTTCTTGGTCGTCAGGAATGACTACCATTCGGTTTTCTATGTTAATTGCCCGGCGATGTTCTCTCCCCTCCCTTTGTAGGGAGGGGTTGGGGGTGGGTCTGCTAGTTGTGGGTCTTCTCTCTTTCATAATGACATGAGTCTACCCACGAAGTGGGTTGCGTTATCATAGCGAGGGGATGAGGAGAAACAACGTTTCGACGATTCCCCTCGTATGGTGTTCGCGGGTCTCTAGCTACCCCCGGATGGGGGTTGCGTTAATCGGAGGTTTTCGGAGCATCAATGGGTATTAACGCAACCCCCTGACGGGGGTATCGCAATCGGGGTGTTATCGCTACGAGGGGAATCGCTCATTCGCTTCGCTCATATCGCTCATCCCCTCGCTATGTTGACGCAACCCCCTACCGGGGGTATCTAACATCATTTGTTGTTTAACGCTCCGCTTCGCGGAATAGAGAATAATAACGAATAATGCGGACGGCCTTAAGGGCCGTCCTTGAAGTACATCGAAGTAAATCCTATTGAGAACTTCTTTTACTATGTCCTAATGGGTAAAAGATTCCAAAGTATTGGCTCCGATTGTTTCTCCCCTCCCTTTGTAGGGAGGGGCCGGGGGTGGGTCTGCTAGTTGTGGGTCTGCTAGTTGTGGGTCTGCTAGTTGTGGGTCTGCTAGTTGTGGGTCTTGGCAATAGCGCAACCCACTTCCGGGGGTACAAACTACAGAAGCTCATGTCTCGTGACAATTGTCAAGTGACAGTTGTCACGCATCATCTCTCCTCGATGGTTGAGCGTTTTTATTACGATACCTCAAGAGTTGATCTTACGTGACGGTCGTCACAAAACAAAGTGACGGTCGACACGGACGCGCGTGATGGTCGTCACGAAGAAACGTGACGGTCGTCACGCGCCGTGTATCGCTTTCAGTGAAGTCCTTCCGAATAAAACCCGCCGCACGACTCCAAAGAGGCACGATTATCCCAATAACTTGTTAAAATTGGTCCCGACTGTTGGGATAATCAAATTATTTCCCTATTTTTGTATGCGTAAACATGAAAATATGCAAATGAGTAAGCTTATCATCAACTCCTATGAGGAGTTCGCCACCCACTTAGGTCAGAAGCTCGGCGAAAGCGACTGGCTCACCGTAGACCAGGAACGCATCGACAAATTTGCCGACGCCACTCTCGACCACCAGTGGATCCACGTAGACGTGGAACGCGCCAAGAAGGAAAGCCCATACAAGAGCACCATCGCCCACGGCTATCTGACGCTCTCTCTGTTG
>ONYS01000102.1 GCA_900322095.1 uncultured Prevotella sp. | reverse complement strand
GAATTTGCGGTAAGACGGGGTAAGAATAATTCTGAATGAAGAAATATTCGGCAAAATTACTTCTGGAACCCAAAATGCCACTTTTTAAAGTGGACTCTTAATTCAAGTTCCTGAGATGAGTAATTGCCTGGAAGGCAACACCTCAGAAACTGGGTACATGGGAGCGAAGCGGACATGTGCCCGGAAAAGAACATGCTCAAGAATGGTGCCTGGAAGGCACTACCTTTTAATATTAACTGGCACCACATAGCATAGCTATGGAGGTACTGCCTTCCAGGCAGAGATTACTACCTATCTCTAATCCGGGCACATCCACTCGCTTCGCTCGTGTATGTTTCTGAGGTATCGTCTTCCAGACGATGTCACATCATTTGACGCGGCCTCTGTCCTTTTCGGGAACAGAAGACCGCGTCATTCCCATCAGGCAGCAGAGCTTCAGAAGGCTTATTTCTTGTCGTCCTCGTCGAAGTAGCTTCCCATGGGCTGTGGAGCATTGCAGGCCATGTTGGCGTTGTAGCGTGAGCGAGAACGGCGCTCACGGGCAAACATCTTCCTCGTGCCTTCCTCGTCCTCCTTGAACTCCAGATGATTGTCGATGGCCATTGCTCCGGCCATACCATCCACGTCGAGGTTGTCGGTGCCGATGAGCGTGAAGGTCCAGTTCTGCTTCTTCAACTTCTCGATGAGCGTCTTCACCATCTTGAGGTTGTACTCCTCCGAGCAGTTCTCCTCGCCGTCGGTGATGATCGTCACCAGCACGTGGTCGTCGGCATTGGTCTGGGCGTTGAGCTTGCTGATGCCCAGGCCGATGGCATCGTAGAGTGGGGTGGCACCGCCGGGACGATAGTCCTTGCTCGTGAGCTTGTGGGTGTGTGATGCCGGCACATTGTCAAAGACAAAGCGCTTGTGGCTGCTGTCGAAAGTGATGAGCGTCACGCGCTGTTCGATATCCTTGTGCAGCTCCTGCATCTTCTTCACCGTCTCTAGTGTCTCGTTGAGTCCCATGAGGGCCTGCTTCTCGATGATGGTCATGCTGCCGCTCTCGTCTACTATAATCAGATTGAATACTCGTTTCATAATTTTTTCTCCTTCGTTTTAGTGGGTTGAACTTAATTTTCAGGCACCTTTTATCTTTTAAAAGAACAAAGGCACGCAAAAATTAAGTGCCGAACGAATTTTTTATTAAATTTGCAGTTATGACGCAAGAGCACAACAAAAAGACCGCAGTCGGACTGACGGATGAGGAGATCATTGAAGGATTGCGCAACCGCGACCCACAGATCACGCGCGACTACTTCTATGGCATTTGCCGCATCGCCTATCATCAAAAGCTCAAAAACTCAAGCAACTCAAGAACTCATAACAAACTGATTAAGAGCTCAAAAACTTAAGCAACTCAAGAACTCATAAACTAATTAAAAACTCAAAAACTCAAAAACTCAAGAACTCATAAACTCATAACAAACTCAAAGCTATAGGCTTACATAAAAATCAGCAGTCAGCTCTTGATACCAATCCGTGGGTTTGCCGTCAAGTTGGAGCAGGGTAGCAGTAGCGCCAAAGACCTCTCCGTTGACGGGCGGGACAGAACCACGAGAGAAGGACAGGAGGACACGTTTGGGACGCTTTCTGGAGGTTGTCTTTACAAGAATTCTGCGATGAGGGCGCAGTCTTCTGAGAAAAGCCTCAGACGAGAACTCTTCTTCCGCCTCAATGGGGATGATGGCAGAGAAGACGCCGTTCTCGGCAAGCAGTCGGTCAACGCCGGCAAACAGGTCGCTGAAGGGGAGCGACGAGGAGTGGCGGGCGAGGTTGCGTTTGGCGTCGGGAGATGCTAAGGAGTTCACGAAGAAGGGAGGGTTGGAGACTATGCTGTCGAATCGCGGTGCATTGAAATCCTGCACGGGAGAGCAGACGATTTCAATCTGTGAGGCCAGGGGTGAGGCTGTGACATTCTCGGAGGCTTGAAGGCAGGCGTCGCTGTCGATGTCGATCCCCGTGATGTGCGAGAGGGGAAAGCGTTGGGCCATCATCAAGGAGATAAGTCCCGTGCCACAACCGATGTCGAGGATACGCTTTCCGCCCTCCGCCCAGGCGCCAAGGAGGACGCCGTCGGTGCCCACCTTCATGGCGCAGCGGTCCTGGTGAATCTCGAATTTCTTAAATTTAAAACAGCTGTTGCTCATGCTGGGATAACGGGAAAAGTTGGTAGATATTGCGGTCTGCAAAGAATGGCTTAGTGGAGAAGCCTAAAAATTTGTTGTATAGAATGTTTTAATCAAAAAAATATTCGTATCTTTGCAAACCATTAATGAATAGACAACAAATGAGCAATAGAAGAACTTCCACATCCATTCAGATGATTTCAGACTATGATGGAGATTTGAAAGAACTTCTCGATCAAGTACCTTCCGACGAGGTGACACCCATTCTGGCCACTCGCAACATGGTACTCTTCCCGGGAGTCATTGTCCCTATCATGATCGGCAGGAAGGCAAGCGTATCCTTAATAAAGCGATTAAAGAAAAATCCGGAGAAGCTCTGTGCAGTGTTCTGCCAGAAAGATGCTTCGGTTGAATCCCCCAAATATCAGGATTTATACACCATTGGCGTCTATGCCAGACTGATGAAAGTCTTGGAGATGCCTGATGGGAAAAACTATACGGCTATCGTACAGGGACTGGGCCGGTGTCATCTCGACGCCATCACCAAGACCTCTCCCTACCTGCAGGGCAAGATGACGCCGCTCAAGGAAGAGCTGATCGACGAGAAGAACGAGATGTTCTCGATGGCTTTTGCCGACCTGAAGCAGAAGGTGCTGGAATACATTCATAAGAACGAAGAAATGCCCGACGAGACCTCGTTCGCTTTCGAGAATGTAGGCGTGGGCGCCAATGGCGTAAACTACTTCTGCACCAATCTTCCCCTGCCCATTCCCGACAAGATTGCTCTCTTGGAAGAAGGGAATGAGCTCAACCGCACCATGGCCGCGCTGAAGACCGTTAAGAAGCAGATCGTATTCCTCGACCTGAGAAACAATATCCAGACGCAGACGAAAGTCGACATCGACGAGCAGCAGAAGGAATACTTCCTGCAGCAGGAGATAAAGAACATCCGCGAGGAACTCGGTGGCGGAAACGAGAATCTTGAAATCAAGAATCTTCAGGAGAAGGCCAAGAGCAAGAAATGGCCCGAGGAGATAGCGAAGACCTACAAGTCGGAACTGACCAAGCTGGAGCAGCTCAATCCTCAGTCGCCCGAATACAACGTGCAGCTCTCCTACCTGCAGACGCTGGTAGACCTGCCCTGGGGCGAATATACCACCGACGACCTGAGTCTGAAGCGGGCAAAGCGCATCCTGGACAAGGACCACTACGGCATGGAGAAGGTGAAGGAGCGCATCCTGGAATACATCGCCGTGCTGCAGCTTCGCCACGACCTGAAGAGTCCCATCATCTGCCTCTATGGCCCTCCCGGAGTGGGCAAGACCTCGCTGGGCAAGAGCATCGCTGAGGCATTGAAGCGCAAGTATGTAAGGATCTCGCTCGGTGGCGTACACGACGAGGCTGAGATTCGCGGTCACCGCCGCACCTACGTGGGTGCCATGCCCGGCCGCATCATCAAGAGCCTGCAGAAAGCCGGTTCGTCGAATCCTGTATTCATCCTCGACGAGATCGACAAGGTGACGCAGAACACCATCAATGGCGATCCCGCCTCGGCCCTGCTGGAGGTGCTCGACCCCGAGCAGAACAGCGCTTTCCACGACAACTATCTCGACGTGGACTACGACCTTTCGAAGGTGCTCTTCATCGCTACGGCCAACGACCTCGGCACGATACCCACGCCGCTGCTCGACCGTATGGAGATCATCGAGGTGAGCGGTTACATCACCGAGGAGAAGATAGAGATTGCCCATCGCCATCTGGTTCCGCGTGAGCTGGAGAATACGGGCTTCAACAACCTCGAAACAAAGCCCACCTTCAACAAGGCTGCGCTGGAACGCATCGTGGAGCAGTATACCCGCGAGAGCGGAGTGCGCCAGTTGGAGAAGCAGATCAACAAGGCCCTGCGCAAGCTGGCCCTGAAGGTGGCCGACGACGGCAAGCTGCCCTACGAGAAGATCACTCCCGAGCACGTGGAGGACCTGCTTGGAAAACCGCCATTTTATCGCGATATTTACCAGGGCAACGACTATGCCGGTGTGGTTACCGGTCTGGCCTGGACCAGCGTGGGAGGTGAGATTCTCTTCATAGAGACCTCGCTGAACAAGGGAAAGCAAGGCAAGCTGACCCTGACGGGAAACCTCGGCGACGTGATGAAGGAGAGTGCCGTCATTGCCCTGCAGTATGTCAAGGCACATGCCGACAAGCTCGGTGTTGACTACCGTCTCTTCTCCCACTACGATATCCATATTCACGTGCCTGAAGGCGCCACGCCCAAGGACGGCCCATCGGCCGGTATCACCATCGCCACCTCAATAGCCTCTGCTTTGACCCAGCGCAAGGTGCGGAAGAACACGGCCATGACGGGTGAAATCACCCTTAGAGGCAAGGTGCTGCCCGTGGGTGGCATCAAGGAGAAGATCCTCGCCGCCAAGCGCGCCGGCATCACCGACATCGTGATGTGCAAGGACAACAAGAAGGATATCGATGAGATTCCCGAGAAATACCTCAAGGGTGTAGAATTCCACTATGTGGAGAATGTGGAGGAAGTGTGGGATTTTGCCCTCACCGATGAGTTGGTCGACAACCCTATGGACCTCAGCATTCCCCCGGAAGAGGATAAAAAAGATAATACGACAGTCGCATGAAATTCGTTGTAGAACACACCGACAATGCCTCTGATGCCCGCACGGGTGTCATCACCACCGACCACGGACAAATCAAGACTCCGATCTTCATGCCTGTGGGAACGGTGGGCAGCGTGAAGGCTGTCCACTTTGAAGAACTCAGACAGCAGGTGAAGGCACAAATCATCCTGGGTAATACCTATCACCTCTATCTGCGGCCGGGGCTCGACATCCTGCGCAAGGCAGGAGGCCTTCACCGCTTCATCGGTTGGGAACGCCCCATCTTGACCGACTCGGGCGGTTTTCAGGTGTTCTCGCTCACCGGCATCCGCAAGCTGACCGAGGACGGCTGTGAGTTCCGCTCACACATCGACGGCAGTAAGCATTTCTTCACGCCCGAGAACGTGATGGACACGGAGCGCGTCATCGGTGCCGACATCATGATGGCTCTCGACGAGTGTCCTCCGGGCAAGAGCGACTATGCCTATGCCAAGAGGTCTCTCGGACTTACGCAGCGCTGGCTCGACCGTTGTTTTAAGCGGTTCAACGAGACAGAGCCCCTCTATGGTCACCAGCAGAGTCTGTTTCCCATCGTTCAGGGATGCACCTATAAGGACCTTCGCCAGGAGGCAGCCAAATTCGTGGCCGACAAGGGTGCCGACGGCAATGCCATTGGCGGTTTGGCTGTGGGCGAGCCTACCGAGGTGATGTACGAGATGATTGAGGTGGTCAACGAGATTCTGCCCAAGGACAAGCCCCGCTATCTCATGGGTGTGGGCACTCCGCAGAACATTCTCGAGGGGATAGAGCGCGGCGTCGATATGTTCGATTGTGTCATGCCCACGCGCAATGGCCGCAATGCCATGCTCTTCTCTTATCAAGGCACGATGAACATGCGCAACAAGAAGTGGGAAGACGACTTCACACCCATCGATCCCGACGGCTGCTATAGCGATCAGGTTTATACCAAGGCCTACCTTCACCATCTGTTCAAGGCTCAGGAACTCCTGGCCATGCAGATAGCCAGCATCCACAATCTGGCCTTCTATCTGCGGCTGGTGGGTGATGCCCGTCAGCATATCGAGCAGGGCGACTTCGTGAAGTGGAAGGCTTCTATTATCGACCAGTTGGGCCGAAGGATTTAATTTCGGAGGCATGGAATACAGAAGAATCAGAAGATACAGATATTTCCTGAAAGCCGGGCGATGGTTCCGCAGGCATTTCGGGCCGCTTTTCCTCTTGCTGGATTTGGTCCGTCGCCTTTGGCATCGCCTTCAGAACCGGAATAAGCTCATCAAGAAACTCGACTGGTATCTCATACGCAAGTTCATCGGCACGTATATCTATTCCATCCTTCTGATCATCACGATCTCCATCGTGTTCGACGTGAATGAGAACTTGGCGAAGTTCACCCAGTACCATGCTCCGCTGGAGGCTATTGTGTTTGACTACTATGCCAACTTCATCCCTTACTTTGCCAATCTTTTCAGTCCGCTCTTTGTCTTCATAGCCGTCATCTTCTTCACCTCCAAGCTGGCAGGCAACTCAGAGATCATCGCCATGCTGGCATCGGGCATCTCCTTCAAGCGGCTGTTGCGGCCGTATATGTTCTCCTGTGTGCTCATCTCGGCTCTGTCGTTCTATCTGAGTGCCTTCGTCATCCCGCATGGAACCGTGATCAGACAGAACTTCGAGACCATGTATAAGAACAAGAAGAAGAATACGGCAGCCGAGAACGTGATGCTGCAGGTGGACAAGGGTGTGGTGGCCTACATTCAGCACTACGACAATGAGCATAAGCACGGCTATGGGTTCTCGCTCGACAAGTTTCAGAACAAGAACCTCGTGAGCCACACGACGGCAATGGATATCCAATACGACACCATCTCGGAGAACAAATACCATTGGACGCTGCTCAACTGGAAGACACGCCAGCTGAAGGGCCTGAGGGAGCACATCACGCAGGGCGCACAGAAAGACACCGTACTGATGATGGAACCCACCGACCTGGTCTATTCAAAGGGGCAGCAGGAGACCTTCACCCTTCCGCAGCTGCGAGAGTACATCTCCAAACAGCAGGTGCGCGGTTCGGGCAATGTGGTGCAATACCAGGTGGAATACCACAAGCGTATCGCAGCCAGCTTTGCCTCGTTCATCCTCACTATTATTGGCGTCTCTTTAAGTTCCAAGAAGCGAAAAGGCGGAATGGGACTTTATCTCGGTGTAGGCTTGGCCTTGAGCTTCCTGTATATTATGCTGCAGACAGTGAGCTCCACATTTGCCATCCAAGCCAGCTTCCCGCCAATGCTGGCGGCATGGGTACCGAATATCATATTCTCTGTGGTGGCATGGTTCTGCTATAGGCATGCACCCAATTGATAGACAATAGATTCAGGATAAATGCAGCATTAACGAAATTTTATTAGATTATGCATTTTGATGAGACCAATTTAAACGACAATGTTCTTGATGCGCTGTGGGATATGCATTTCGACGTATGCACTCCCATACAGGAACGTTGCATTCCGCCTATTCTCGATGGCAGGGATGTCATGGGAATAGCACAGACCGGAACCGGAAAAACAGCTGCTTATTTGCTGCCCATACTTTCAAAACTCGATGATGGAGGCTATCCCCAGGATGCGGTCAACTGCATCGTGATGTCGCCTACGCGTGAGCTGGCACAGCAGATCGACCAGGCCATGCAGGGCTTCTCCTACTATCTTAATGGCGTGAGCAGCGTGGCTGTCTATGGCGGCAACGACGGCAATCGTTACGACCAGGAGGTGAAGAGCCTGAAGCTCGGCGCCGATGTGGTGATTGCCACTCCCGGCCGACTGATTTCCCACTTGCAGATGGGGAACGTAGACATGAGCCGCGTGAGCTTCTTCGTGCTCGACGAGGCCGACCGAATGCTCGACATGGGCTTCTCCGACGATATTCTGACCATCGCCAAGGGACTTCCCAAGGACTGCCAGACGATTATGTTCTCGGCCACGATGCCCAAGAAAATTGAGGATCTGGCCAATTCGCTGCTGAAGGATCCCGTGGTCGTCAAGTTGGCCGTGAGCAAACCTGCCGAGCGGATCCAGCAGAGCGCCTATGTATGCTATGAGCCACAGAAGCTGGGCATCATCCGCGACATCTTCAAGAAGGGCGACCTGAAGCGCGTCATCATCTTCTCTGGGAAGAAAACCAAGGTGAAGGAGATCAACCGTGCCTTCATCCGTATGCACATCAATTCGGGAGAGATGCATTCTGACCTGACTCAGGCAGAGCGTGACGAGATCATGTTCAAGTTCAAAAGCGGTCAGATAGATGTACTCGTGGCTACGGATATCGTGGCCAGAGGCATTGATATCGACGACGTGTCGATGGTGATCAACTACGACGTGCCGCACGACGTGGAGGACTACGTGCACCGTATTGGCCGTACGGCCCGTGCCGACAAGGCTGGTGTGGCCATCACGCTGGTCAGCGACGACGATATGTACTATTTCCAGCAGATTGAGAAATTCCTGGAGAAGCGGATCACGAAGAATCCTCTGCCTAAAGGTCTCGGTGATGGGCCTGAATATAAACCCGTTGGCAAGCCTTCGGCCCATGGACGCGGTCGTGGACAGCACAAGAAAGCCAATAATCAAGGCGGCAAAGGCAAGAAGCATTCTCGTCTGGCCCAGGGCGGCAAGGACCGCAACCGGAGCCACAACGACCGCAAGAAGGCTACGGCGCCAGTGGCTGCTCCCAAAAAGCATGAGCGCCACAGCAAGCCGGTGCCCAACCGCAAGATTCCACAGGCCAATAAAGATTAGAACAATAGCATAAGGCTCCAAGCTGACTTGGAGCCTAAATTATTGGCATTGGATAAGTGTTCGTCAGGAAGACGATACCTCTATATACAAAGAGCGGGACAAATGTACTTCTACATTTGCCCCGCTATATTTATTTCCAAATTTGCTGTTATTTGATGAGCTTTCGCTGGAGCAGCTTTCCTAAGGCCATGACCTTGCGCTGCCGCTTGGTGAGGTCTTCGCGGATGACCGAAATCTCGTTGAGCATCTGGGCCGTACCGCTCTGCAGCAGGTTGGGCTGTCGCAGGCTGCGGTCGGCATGGGCATTGACGACGATATTGATTCCGCCCGGATGGATATTGATGTCGATGTCGCGCCCCATCATCACCGGGTCGCCATCATAGTGGACTACACCGGGATTGCTGCGGTGGATATGGATGTGCTTAGAGCGGAAGGTCTTGATCTTGGAGCATTTGTCGAGCGTCTTGTTGAGCAGGTCGATGGAGATCTGCGGGGCGTCGAGGATATCGAATGGCTCCATAATCACCACGTCCATCAGTCCGTCGCTCATGGATGCCTGTGGGGCGATATAGGCATTGTTTCCATATTGGGAGGCGTTGGCCACAGAGATGAGGAAAGCCTTCTGGAAGGTCACGCCCTGGTCGTCTTGGATCTCGTAGGTTTCAGGCTTATACTTCAGTCCTTCCCGCAATACGTATTCCACGTAGGTAGTCGGTCCGCGCTTGCCGGCTTCGGCAAACTTCTGGCTGATATATGCATCGAATCCCATTCCGCAAGTGCAGAAGAAAGGATAGTCGTTGATGGTGCCATAGTCAAGCTTCCGGATGACGCAGTCGTTGAGGATGTCGATGGCTTCCTTGGCCCGCATCGGGATAAAAAGATGACGTGCCAGTCCATTGCCCGATCCACAGGGGATGACAGCCAGTGCTGTGGGGGTGTTGACCAGGCTGCGGGCCACTTCATTCACCGTACCGTCACCGCCGACTGCCGCCACGATGTCGTAGTGTTCGTCCACAGCCTCCCGAGCCATCTGGGTGGCATGACCAGGATATTCGGTGAAGCGGATGTCAAAATCGAACAAGTCCTTATTAATATAGGTGTTAATTAGGCTTGGGGCATCAACTTTGCTTTTGGTTCCCGAAATGGGATTGACTATGAGGAGTATCTTTTTTTTCATGCTGCAAATGTAAGCAAAATCTTATGATTTTGATTACAACGAAATTAAAAAAAATATCCTATTGTATCTTTGCAGCCTAAATAATAAAAAAGTAGTATTCTACACCTTTAAAATGGGACAATTACAAGAAAGATACAAGAGTTATCGCGAACCCCAGAAGTATATGGCCCAGGGAGTTTATCCCTATTTTCGTGCCATAACAAGTAAGCAGGGCCCAGAGGTGACAATGGCCGGACATAAGGTTTTGATGTTCGGTTCCAACGCTTACACAGGCCTGACGGGAGATGAGCGCGTGATTGCCGCCGCCAAGAAGGCATTGGACAAATACGGCTCCGGATGTGCCGGCAGCCGTTTTCTGAATGGTACGCTTGACATTCATGTGCAGTTGGAGAAAGAACTCGCCGCCTTTGAGCATAAAGACGACGCGCTTTGCTTTTCTACCGGCTTCTCTGTAAACTCAGGCGTATTGGCCGTGGTGGTTGGCAGAGGTGATTACATTATCTGTGACGACCGTGATCATGCGAGCATCGTAGACGGAAGAAGATTGAGCTTCGCCACTCAGCTTCACTACAAGCACAATGATATGGAGGATCTGGAGCGTGTGCTGAAGAATTTGCCTCACGAAGCTGTCAAACTGATTGTTGTTGATGGTGTGTTCTCCATGGAGGGCGATTTGGCTAAGCTGCCAGAGATTGTAGAGCTGAAGCATAAGTACAATTGCAGCATCATGGTCGACGAGGCTCATGGTCTGGGTGTCTTCGGCGAGCAGGGCAGAGGCGTTTGCCACTACTTCAATCTGCAGGACGAGGTAGACCTTATCATGGGTACCTTCTCGAAGAGCCTTGCCTCAATTGGCGGTTTCATCGCTTCTGACAAAGATACAATCAACTATCTGCGTCACACCTGCCGTACTTACATCTTCTCGGCCAGCGACACGCCTGCCGCTACAGCTGCTGCTTTGGAGGCTCTGCACATCATTCAGAATGAGCCCGAGCGAATCAAGCATCTGTGGGATGTCACTCACTATGCTCTGCGCCGCTTCCGTGAGGAAGGATTTGAGATTGGCGATACGGAAAGCCCGATTATTCCGCTCTATGTGAGAGACATCGACAAGACTTTCCTCGTCACAAAGCTGGCTTTCGACGCTGGCGTGTTCATCAATCCTGTAATTCCGCCCGCATGCGCACCGCAGGATACGCTCGTGAGATTCGCCTTGATGGCTACCCACACCGAAGAGCAAGTGGAAAGAGGTGTACAGGCACTCAAGAAGATCTTCGTTGAACAAGGAATCATAAAATAATTTTTTTGTGATGAAAGGACAAGTCAATTCGGCTTGTCCTTTTTATTTTATAATTTATTCACGTCCGACAGCATAAGAAAGTAAGTTATTTTAGTTATCTTTGCACGAACACAAAATCATAGCTCCGGTATAGGGGGGAGATTGTATATTCAAAGAAAAACTTACTTTTACATGAGCAGACTTTTATTCGTCATATCATTAGGCTTTCTTTTATTCTTTAATCCGGTGCAGGTTGAGGCACAGAAGAAAGAATTAGCTCAGGCCAAGGAATGGATAAAGAAGGGGCAGAATCTTGATAAGGCTCAGCAAAGCATGGAAAAATTGCTTGAGGACTCGGCTAATCAGAACAATGAGAAAATCTATTCCATGCTGTTTGAAAGTCTGAAAGCCCAATACGAGCAAGGCAACGAGAAACTCTATTTGAGACAGAAATACGATACGGCAACGCTCTTCGACACTGCTCTGAGAATGTTTCAAGTCGTAGAACGGTTGGATAGCCTTGACATGCAGCCTGATAGCAAGGGGAGGGTGAAGCTAAAGTACAGACATGACAATGCCCACTATCTGAACACGCTGAGGCCTAATCTCTTCAATGGCGGCCTATTCAATATCAAGAAACAGAAATTCGCACAGGCTTATAAATTCTTTGAGGCGTATATTGATTGCGTGCGGCAGCCTCTCTTCTCATCTTACCACTACGATGAGAACAGTAAATGGATGGCGCAGGCCAGCTATTGGGCGGTATACTGTGGCTACAAGATGCAGGACCCAAAGGCTACTTTGCGCCATACATATCAGGCCTTGAAGGATACAACCCATTACTGCTTGATGCTGCAGTATCTTGCCGATACCTATAAGATGGAGCAGGATACAGCCCGCTATCTGTCGACGCTGAGAGAAGGCTTTAAGAAATATCCTAAATTTCCCTTCTTCTTTCCCCGGCTGCTGAGCTTTTATCAGAATAACAAGCGCTGGGATGATGCCTTGGCATTGACCGATACGGCCATGACGATCGATAGCACTAGTCATGTCTTCATCTTCGCCCGCTCTACGGTGTTGCTGAATACCGGCCGGTATGAGGAAAGCCTGGCTCTTTGCGATACGCTTCTTGCCCGTGGCGATACGCTCTCGGATATCTATCTCAATGCCGGTCTGGCCTGGTTCAATCAGGCTGTTGAGATTGACAAGAACATCACGACTTCAAGAAAGATGAGAAACAAGATACTCACGTGCTACAAGAATGCCCTTCCGTATCTTGAAGCCTTCAGAAAGAAGAGACCGGAGGAGGAGAGTGGCTGGCTGCTGCCGCTCTACACTATCTATCTGAATCTGAATATGGGCAAGGAGTTTGATGAGATTGATCAAATATTAAGAAAACAAACCAAATGATACAGGATATTATATCAAAGCTGAAGATTCAGCTGAACGACATGCAGTCGGCCTCGGTGAAGGCCATGACACAAGGCGATCATGACTTGGTGATCCTCTCACCGACAGGAAGCGGCAAGACGCTTGCCTATCTCTTGCCCTTGGCCGAGAAGCTGGTGGCGAATGATACTTTGCAGGCTGTGGTGCTGGTTCCGGGTAGGGAACTGGCCATACAGTCTTACAACGTATGGAAGAATATGGGCACGGGTCTGCGGGCTGCGGTCTGTCATGGTGGACGTCCGACGATGGACGAGCATCTGGAATTGAGAAAGGTGAAGCCACAGATAGTCTTCGCAACTCCCGGGCGTCTCGTAGATCATCTGGAGAAAGGAAACCTTGAGACAAGCAACGTTAAATGGCTCATTATCGATGAGTTCGATAAATGCTTGCAGATGGGCTTTACCAAGGAGATGGAGCGCGTCGTGTCGCTCTTGCCTCGTGGTATTAGGCGTGTCCTCCTTTCGGCCACCGATATGGAAGAGATTCCCCAATATGTGAATACCCGTGCTTTTGAGCGCCTCGATTTTATGTCGGCAAGTCAGAAGACCGAGGAACGCGTGAGCAGTTTTGTTGTCAGAAGCCAAGACAAGGATAAGTTGGATGTGCTCGCCAAATTGCTCTGCTATCTTCAGGATGAGAGCAGCATCGTATTCCTGAACTATCGCGAGTCGGTGGAACGAGTGACAAGCTTCCTCAAAGAGAGGGGCTTTTCGGTCGTCGCTTATCACGGCGGGTATGACCAGCGTGAGAGGGAAGAGGCGCTCTACAAGTTTGCCAATCATTCAGTGGTGACCCTGGTGAGTACTGATTTGGGAAGCCGTGGACTGGATATTCCTGAAGTCAAGAACATCATCCATTACCACTTGCCTGAAGGAAAGGAAGAGATGATTCATCGTGTCGGCCGTACAGCACGCTGGAATGCCGAAGGCCGGTCGTTCTTTATCTTGGGGCCTGAGGAAACGATGCCGGATTTCGTAACTGTCCAGACTGAGGATTTTGAACTGCCGCAAAAGCTTCCCCTGCCAGCTCAGCCTAAAATGACGACTCTTTATATCGGCAAAGGCAAGAAAAATAAGATATCCAAAGGAGACATTGTAGGGTATTTCTGCAAGAACTGCAATCTCTCGTTTTCCGATCTTGGACGCATAGATATCTATGAACGCTACAGCTATGTGGCCGTCAGGAGAGAGAAAGTGGCTGGAATACTAAAAATGTCCCAAATGATAAAAATTAAAGGTATTAATACCAAAGTGGAAGTTATCAGGTAGCTTTTGACGATGAACCCACCCAAATCGGTTTTACAAATGTCAAAATGTAGGCAACTTTAGTTAAGAAAGTTTTGTTCAAAGAAAAAAAGTTGAAGAAAAATTTGTTGCAATCAAAATAAAAGCGTATCTTCGCAGCATAGAAACTTATACACCTAACTAACACTAAAACATACAATCATGAAGAAGTACAACTTTAATGCAGGTCCTTCAATCCTCCCCAGAGAGGTCATTGAGAACACGGCAAAGCAGATTTTGGATTTCAATGGCTCCGGACTTTCGTTGATGGAGATTAGCCATCGCGCAGCAGATTTCAAGCCTGTTGTTGATGAGGCTATGGCTTTGATCAAGGAGCTCTTGGATATTCCCGAAGGCTATTCTGTAGTGTTCCTCGGTGGAGGTGCTTCCCTTCAGTTCATGCAGATTCCTGCCAACTTCCTTATCCACAAGGCTGCCTACCTCAATACCGGTACATGGGCAAAGAAAGCACAGAAGGAGGCTAAGCTTTTTGGCGATGTCGTAGAAGTAGCTTCTTCAGCTGACGCCAACTATACTTTCGTGCCGAAGAACTTCGACATTCCTACGGATGCCGATTATCTCCACATCACGACTAACAATACAATTTACGGAACCGAGATTCGCAAAGAGCTCGACAGCCCCATCCCCATGATTGCTGATATGAGTTCCGATATCATGTCTCGCCCCGTTGATGTTTCCAAATACACGGCTATCTATGCTGGTGCACAGAAGAACATGTCTATGGCTGGTGTTACGGTTATCATCGTTAAGGACGACATGCTGGGCAAGGCTCCTCGTCAGTTGCCTACGATGATCGACTATCGCACGCATGTTGAGAAGGGTTCTATGTTCAATACTCCTCCTGTAGTTCCTATCTACACACTTCTCGAGACCATGCGTTGGGTCAAGGCCCAGGGTGGAGTCAAGGAGATGGATCGCAGAGCTCATGAGCGTGCTGATATTCTCTACGGAGAGATCGACCGCAACAAGTTGTTCCGTGGCACAGTGAAGGAAGAGGATCGCTCTCTGATGAACATCTGCTTCGTGATGAACGATGAGTACAAGGATCTGGAGAAGCCGTTCCTCGACTATGCTATGGCTAATGGCATGGTGGGCATCAAGGGCCACCGCAGTGTTGGCGGCTTCCGTGCAAGCTGCTACAACGCTCAGACCGTTGAAGGCGTTAACGCTCTCGTCGACTTGATGAAGAACTTTGAGCGTCAGCATTAATTCATTAATTATCAATTTGTTATTTGAAATTATGAAAGTATTAATTGCAACCGAGAAGCCCTTTGCTCCTGCTGCTGTTGAGGATATTAAGAAAATTCTCTCAGAGGCTGGTCATGAGGTGGCCCTTCTCGAAGGTTATAAAGATAAGGCTGACTTGTTGGCTGCTGTGAAGGACGCCAATGCTCTCATTGTCCGTTCTGATAAGATCACGAAGGAAGTCATTGATGCTGCTCCCGAACTGAAGCTTGTTGTTCGTGCTGGTGCCGGTTATGACTCCATTGATACAGCTTATGCCAAGGAGAAGGGCATCGTTGTTGAGAACACTCCCGGACAGAACTCCAATGCCGTGGCAGAACTCGTATTCGGCCTTTTGGTCTTCGCTAAGCGTAAATTCTTCAGCGGTAAGGCTGGATCGGAGCTGAAGGGTAAGAAACTGGGTATCCTGGCCTTTGGTAATGTTGGTCGCAACGTGGCCCGTATCGCTAAAGGATTTGATATGGATGTCTATGCTTTTGATGCCTTCGTTCCTGCTGAGAAGATAGAGGCCCAGGGCGTGCATGCTGCCAAATCTCAGGAAGATCTCTTCGAGAAGTGCGATATCGTCTCGCTGCATATCCCTGCAACTCCCGAAACCAAGCAGAGCATCAACTATGCCCTCGTGAGCAAGATGGAGAAGGGTGCAATTCTGATCAATACCGCCCGCAAGGAGATCATCAATGAGCCTGAGCTCATCAAGTTGATGGAAGAGCGTCCCGACTTGACCTATATCACGGATATCAAGCCCGACGCCGACGAGGAATTCAAAGCTAAATTCGAGGGGCGCTATTTCGCTACACCCAAGAAGATGGGCGCACAGACAGCTGAGGCCAATATCAATGCCGGTATCGCAGCAGCTCATCAGATCGTAGCCTTCTTCGCTACTGGCGACACCAAATTCCAAGTGAACAAATAATTTTTTCTGAGAGAATTCTCAGGTAACCCAATTCAAACCAGGGCAGTGCAGATCAAAAATTCCTGCTCTGCCCTGGAAATATTTAAACCCAAATCTTCAATCTGACAACTATGGCAACTATTAAACCCTTCAAAGGCCTTCGTCCACCTAAGCAGTATGTGGAGCAGGTGGAATCAAAACCTTATGATGTGCTCAACTCGGAAGAGGCACGTCAGGAGGCTGGCGACAATGAAAAGAGTCTTTATCACATCATCAAACCGGAGATTAATTTCCCGGAAGGTACAAGCGAATACGATCCGCGCGTTTATCAGAGTGCGGCCGACCATTTCAAGATGTTTCAGGAGAAAGGTTGGCTTGTGCAGGATGACAAGGAAAATTATTACATTTATGCCCAGACCATGAATGGCAAAACGCAGTATGGTCTTGTTGTGGGCGCTTATGTCAATGATTATCTCAATGGCGTCATCAAAAAGCATGAGTTGACCCGTCGTGACAAAGAGGAAGACCGTATGAAGCATGTGCGCGTCTGCAATGCCAATATGGAGCCCGTCTTCTTCGCTTATCCCGACGACAAAACCTTGGATGAATTGTTGAAGCGTTATGCTGCTACCAAGCCTGAATATGATTTCATCGCTCCCGGCGACGGTTTCCGTCATCAGTTCTGGGTGGTAAGTGATGAGAAGGACATCGCTCTCATTACAGAAGAATTCAAGAAGATGCCTTCGCTCTATATTGCTGACGGCCATCATCGTTCAGCTGCTGCCGCTTTGGTAGGCGCAGAGAAGGCAAAGCAGAATCCCCATCACACCGGTAAGGAGGAGTACAACTACTTTATGGCTGTCTGCTTCCCTGCATCCCAACTGACAATTCTGGATTACAACCGTGTGGTGAAGGACTTGAATGGCTATACACCCGAGCAATTCCTAAAAGCACTGGAGGAAGACTTCGTGGTCGAGGACATGGGCACGGAAATTTATCGCCCAGCCAAGCTTCACGAATTCTCACTCTATCTGCAAGGACACTGGTACAAGCTGACTACACGTGAGGGACGATTCAATGATGCTGATCCTATCGGCGTGCTCGACGTGGATATCTCCAGCCGTTTGATTCTTGATAAACTATTGGGCATTAAGGACCTGCGCTCAGACAAACGCATCGACTTCGTTGGTGGGCTTCGCGGTCTGGGCGAGTTGAAACGTCGCGTAGACAGTGGCGAGATGAGTCTTGCTCTTGCCCTCTATCCTGTGAGCATGAAGCAGATTATGGATATTGCCGACAGCGGTAAGATCATGCCTCCCAAGGCAACATGGTTCGAGCCCAAACTGAGAAGTGGCTTGATCATACACAAATTGGATGACTAACGTTTGATGACAGACGAATACAGAACAATAACAGATAAAATAGGCGAGGGGTACTTTTCTGAGAAGAGGAGTAAATTCCTCGCTTTTGCACATCATGTGACTTCAGAGCAGATGGTGAAGGACATCATTGCTGAGTATAGAAAAAAATATTTTGATGCCCGGCATTGCTGCTATGCCTATACCTTAGGTCCCGAAAGAGAGCACTATCGGCAAAATGATGATGGTGAACCATCATCAACAGCCGGCAAACCTATTATGGGACAGATACTCTCAAATGATCTTACCGACATTCTAATCGTTGTCGTGAGATATTATGGCGGCGTGAATCTTGGTACAAGTGGTCTGATTGAGGCTTATCGCACAGCAGCTGCCGAAGCCATAAAAGACAGTGAGATCGCTTTGAGGCAAGTAGAAGAGACTGTGAAATTTGATTTTACTTATCCGATGATGAATGGCGTGATGCGTATTGTGAAGGAGATGAATCCGCGTATCGTGTCGAGGGATTTCAATACCACGTGCTCCATCACTCTCGCTATACGCAAAAGCAAGGCGGATGAATTAAGATCCCGTCTGGACAAGCTTGCTTTTCAATGAGCTTATTGTTGGTTCCGGCTTCGTCTAGGGGAGGCGGGTAGTGAGTTTACCTGCGCTATTATTACCTCTGTTGAAATCAGTCGAAATCACCAGTCGCGGAAAAGCTCGAAACCAAATTTACAGCCAAAGCCATCAAATTTCCCATTCTTGTTGGAAATGAAAACTCCCATGGAAAGCAAGCGCGTTGTGAACCCATATCCATACTCGGTGTAGGGACTTAGTTTCTTAACGGCCAAAGAGCTGACATAGATTCGCTCGGTCTCGATGAAATGACCAAAAAACGGAATCCATGAGAGCAACAATAAAGGTGATTCGTAAGTAACGTTGGCACGGACATAGTAGTTCGACGCATTATACCAATTGGAATTGAGCAGTTCAAACTCGGCCGACCAGTCATCGTTCCAACCGCCAGGAATATTGTTCTCGCGGAAGTTTGCGTAATCAAGAAAGTAAAAATTCTTGCTGTGGGTCGTGTAAAAACCACAGCCGGCTCTCAGCGACAAGGACTTGAGTCTTTGCATGTTCAATATGTACTGCCCGTCGAATTCCCATCTGCTGTATCTCATGTTGGACCCCATTATGCCTTTGATGCTGTGTTCATAGTCGCAGGTGAAGATTGGTCCCTTGAATCCTAACGGGCGATATTCAATCTCGAGCATTGGCGCAAAGGATTTATAAGAATTCTGTTTTCCTGCTTTTTCGAATCCAATTTTGTCCACAGCTGTTCTTGAGTGACGGATAAAGCCTGCTTGCAATCCAATCTTGTCGTTGAGGTTGTAGTGGATAGTCAACTGCATACGCGAGTCTTTGAAATAGTCGAGGTTGAACTTCGTCCAGTCTATTGAGTCTCGATTTTCCTTTTTGATGTCGTCGGCCAGTTTTGAGTTTGTTATTCTGTTTCCATTACCAAATTCAAATTGTACATATCCGTTATGCTTGTTGTTGAAAATAAAGGTCGTGGGAAAAGTATAGTAAATCAAATGTTGCTTGAATGAGTAGCCTGCTTTAATTCGTGCAGAAAGCTGTGCGTTCTCTGAGAAATTATATGATACGCGAAGATCTTGTTTGTAAACCAATCCTTTATTATGGCTGTACCCCAGATATAAGGGATTGAAGATTGGATTGATTCTGAAGTAGCCATTTGAGTTAGAGCCGAACCGCCCACGGATTCTATTGAAAACATTGTCACCGATGATGTCCCAAAGAACTCTTTTGGCGAAAGAATCTTTGTTCTTCTTCACCTTTTTATTACTCGTAGTATCGTTAGTGTTGAAATAGCTGTCGTAGATGGCTGTTTCGCTAGCGCTAAGAGTGTCGGGACGTAGTTGTTCCATGATGCGCAGATTATTGTTGGCAACTTTTCCTTCGGGATGCCTATGGAGGCCTATCATCATTACATTATTCGACTCTACATGGTTGCCTGCCAGTCTGAAGACACCATTGAAAACTACTTTCTTTGGCAGAAACGATGGTTCTTCGGTGTTCATGGTGATGTCCATCGTGAATCGTATCATGTCATATTCGCCGAAAATCAGGGCGGACTGGATCTGACCAGTGTTTTCGTCGATGATAGCGGTGCCTGCAACAAGTTGGGTGTTGCCGGTTCTTGGCTTGAATCGCAATGTTACGAGATTGCCCGCTTTCTTTAATATGCGGTAGCGATAATAGCCATGATTTTTCTCATAGAAAGGGGACAGCAGACGGTTTTCACTGATTGTGACATTATAGAGTCGGGGAATAAGATATTCTATTAATTCTGGGCCTACTTCCCTTAGGTGGGGAAAGGTTGAAACAGTTGCCAACTTGTTGTATTGGATGCGGGGGTAGCCATTGATGTCTACAGAGCCGTAGGTTTCCGATAGGTATTCTCTTCTACCTGAATGGGCAACAGCGAACATGGTTGGGACGGCCAACAACAAAGCGTTGCGGCGCTTAACATTGGCATTACATCTTATATATACATAGGACTTCTTCTGCATCTTTACCGTGTCTATTTTGGATGCGTACGTGAAAATTCTTCTCAAAAGGAGAGTATCCCGACGCGCTGCAAAAGAAGGAGCCGACATCAGCAAGAGTAATGCTACAATAGCTATGATGTGTTTCCTAAGATCGTTGTTCATGTTCATTATTGGTGTTATACCCATGCACTTTCGGCAAATTTATAAAGGAATATTCACATTCGCAACCTATATGCGGTAAATAAACTCTAAACATTCTTAATGAATTGAATAATTTCTCCTAACTAAACTTGATAGAGGAACTATCTCTTCTAGAAAGAACTAATATCGTTACTTGTTGGGGCAAGTGACTCATATCCTTATGGTGGTAATTGGGAGCAGCAAGAGCGAGTCCTAATGTCTGCTGACAATTGAGAACAGACCTGCTGACAGCTGAGAGCAGACCTGCTGACAACTGAGAGCAGACCTGCTGACAACTGAGAGCAGAACTGCTGACAACTGAGAGCAGAACTGCTGACAGCTGTCAGCAACCATAATCAATCGAAATATTATTGGCTGTCCTATGTCGTCAATGGCTTCTAACCGACAATTGTGAATAGATAGAACATGCCTTTCCTTAATTGATAGATCGTGCTTGAAGCAAGTAACTACTCAGTCTTTTTGACATGATGGTTCGGAACGACTAAATATTAGTCGTTCTCTGATAAGAGTCTTCCGATAAAGTCATCCTTGGGAGCCAT
>ONYS01000100.1 GCA_900322095.1 uncultured Prevotella sp. | reverse complement strand
TTGGCACACAGAGCGCTTCAAGCAGTACTACGACAACGGACAGCGCCAGAACTTCCCCACCAACGACCTCACAGACATGAATGCCGGTGATGCCGCTACACAGAAGAACGGCGGTTACACACGTCAACTCACCATGGTGAGCTGGTTCGGCCGGTTCAACTACGACTGGAACAACCGCTACCTCTTTGAGGCCAACTTCCGTGGTGATGCTTCTTCCCGCTTCACCAAGGGCAACCGCTGGGGCTACTTCCCCTCATTCTCAGCAGCATGGCGTATCACCGAGGAGCCCTTCATGCAGTCTACCAAAGGCTGGCTCGACTATCTGAAGTTGCGTGCCTCTTGGGGTCAGCTCGGTAACCAGGACGCTCTCTCCGACTACTATCCCGCCATCAGCACCTATAACCTCGGCGGTGCTTATCCCTTCGACGGAAAGATCTACACCGGCTACTATCAGAGCAACGCACGCCTGAGCACTATCTCTTGGGAGAAATCCACTTCGTGGGGCATCGGACTCGACTTCACGATCTTCCACGACCTGACCGGTACCATCGACTACTACAACCGCAAGACCACAGGCATCATCATGGATGTGGCCGTGCCCTCTGAGTTCGCCCTTGGAGCCTACAAGGACAACATCGGCGCCATGCGCAACAGCGGTATAGAGGTGTCGCTCAACTACAACCACAACTTCGGCAAGGACTGGGCGCTCAACATCGGCGCCAACTTCGCCTACAACAAGAACAAGATCCTCGACCTCGGCGTCGACGCCGCTGGAAATGCTGTGGAATACATGAGCAATGGCAACATGCGCCAGGCTGTGGGCCACCAGTTCAACACCTTCTACATGTACCACTGGACGGGCAAGTTCTTCAACTCGCAGGAGGAGGCCGACGCTTTCACCGAGAAATACGGCAATCCCTTCGGCAAGAAGTTCATGGCCGGTGACCTCATCTACGCCGATACCAATGGCGACGGCAAGCTCACCAGCGACGACCGCATCTATGAGTCCACTTCCGACATGCCTAAGTTCACCTACAGCTTCACCATCGGAGGCCGCTGGAAAGACTTCGATCTCTCCACGCTTTGGCAAGGTGTGGCCGGTGTGAAGCACGTGTTCAACCGCGAGGTGCTCGGTGAGTTCTCTGGTGATGCCAGCCATGCTTCCACCTACTGGCGCAAGGCCTGGACCGAGAACAACCATGACGCCAAGATGCCGCGCGTCTTCGAGACGGGTACAAGCCCCAGCGATATGAGTGTGGCCATGTCCGACTTCTGGCTTTGGAACACCAGCTACCTGCGTCTGAAGACCCTGCAGATTGGCTATACCATCCCCAAGAATATCGTACGCCGCATCGGTCTGGACAACGTGCGCATCTACTACAGCGCAGAGAACCTCTTCACCATCGACGCCTTAGGATTCAAGCTCGATCCTGAGACCACCAGCGAGCGCGGTTCAAGCTACCCGCTCATCCGTTCTCACTCCTTCGGACTCAATATTACTTTCTAATCAACAAGCATATCCATAATGAAAAATTATAAGCAATATATCTTTGCAGGACTGACCTTACTCTCGCTCTCGCTCACTTCCTGCAATGACTTCCTCGATACGGCACCCAATGATGCGCTGACCGACTCGAAGACGTGGAAGACGGAGAGCGATGTCAACAATTTCCTCACTGGCTGCTACGACTTCTTCCAGCCAGCCATCTCTTTGGTGTACTGGGACGCCGGTTCCGACTTCGGCTACAACAACTTCCCCTGGGAAGGCTTCACCTGCATCGGCAACGGTACGATGACACCTTCCAACCCTGGTGCCCGTCCTGACCCCGCTTGGCGCGGAGGCTACATGGATCTCTACGACTTCCAGACCATCCGCCGCTGCAACACGCTGCTGGCCCATGTCGACAACGCTACCTTCTCTTCGGAGGCTGTGAAGAAAGACATGATCGCCCAGTGCCGCTTCATCCGCGCCTACCGCTACTTTGTGATGACCAACCGCTATGGTGGCGTGCCCATCATCGACAACTACGCCACAGCGCAGGAGGCTCAGGTGCCACGTTCCTCGGAGGCCGACGTACACAAGTATATCAAAGATGAGTTGGCAGCCGTGATTGCCGATATCAACACCGTGCCCACACAGCGCGGACGCGTTGGCAAGGGTGCCGCTCTGGCCCTGAAGATGCGCCTCGCCCTCTACGAGAGCGACTGGGCAACAGCCAAGGAAGCCGCACAGGCCATCATCAACCTCGGACAGTACAGCTTGGAGAGCAACTACGCTACGCTCTTCCAGGTGGCTGGTCAGGATTCAAAGGAAATCATCCTTGCCTCACAGCAGGAGTCGAACAACTACGCCTACGACTGGTCGTTCTACTTCCCCAACGGTGATGGTGGCTGGTCATCTGTGGTGCCTACACAGCAGTGTGTCGACAACTACGAGATGGCCAACGGTATGACCATCGACGAGAACGGCAGCGGCTACGACCCCGTGCATCCTTTCCATGGACGTGATCCGCGTCTTTCGGCCACGATCATCTATCCGGGCTGCGATTGGAACGGACGCGTGTTCAACTCGCTCGACCAGAGCCTCGACGGAGCTAAGAATCCCGACTATTCTGCCAATGCCGACAACGCTACGAAGACCACCTACAACTGGCGTAAGTATGCCGACCCCATCAGCCAGTATCCTTCCATGGGTAAGGCCAATGTGTGCCCCATCATCTTCCGCTATGCTGAGGTGTTGCTCACTTGGGCAGAGGCTGAAAATGAGCTCAACGGTCCGTCGGCCCAGGTCTACGAAAAGATCGACCAGGTGCGCATGCGTGCCGGAATGCCCGCTGTTGATCGTACGAAGTACAATACCAAGGAAACCTTGCGTGAACTTATCCACCGCGAGCGCGGCAGCGAGTTTGCAGGCGAGGGTATTCGTCGCTGGGATATCCTGAGATGGAAGACCGCTGATGGCAAGATGTATGCCCACAAGGTGCTCAATGTCACGCTGAGCCGCATCGTGGGTACATTGGCCGATAGCCCCACTAAGGATAGCTCAGATCCTACGATGCGTGCTACGATCACTCCGGGTAAGACCGAGAAGATCGAGGATCGCACGTTTGCCGATTACAACCGCTATCTGCCCATCCCGCAGTCGGCCATCGACAAGAACCCGAACCTGACTCAGAACCCGGGTTACGACGGCGCTAAATAGTCCGTCGAAGAAAATCGTCTCTTAATACATTGAAACAAACAATAGAACTAAAGCTTTGCCGTCACTTGCAGCCGAATGCAGGTGGCGGCTTTTAGCTTGATTGATCTGAGCTATCGGATTATTCAGAAAAGTCAGAAAATCATTATGAAGACAGAAAAGGAACTGAAGTGGACAAGGCTATCATCGGAATACCTTATCCAGCGGCCGTGGCTCACGGCACGGCGCGACCGCTATTTGTTGCCCGATGGGCGTGAGCACAATGAGTATTACGTGCTGGAGTATCCCGATTGGGTGAACGTGATTGCTGAGACCAAGGACGGCAAGATTATCCTTGAGCATCAGTACAGACCTGCGCTCGGCGTGATCTCTACGGAAATCTGCGCCGGTGTTGTGGAAAAAGGTGAGGAACCGCTTCATGCCGCTCAGCGCGAGCTGATGGAGGAGACGGGTTTCGGCGGTGGAGAGTGGACCAAGCTCATGACGCTTTCGCCCAATCCATCGACGATGACCAATCTTTGTCATTGTTTCCTGGCGCGTGGAGTGGAGAAGACCGGTTCGCAGCATCTCGATGCCACTGAGGATTTGGAGTATATGCTTGTGCCGCGCGATGAGGTGCGACAGATGCTGCTCGACGGCAAATTCATTCAGGCACTCATGATTGCGCCGCTGTGGAAATACTTTTCTACCATAAAATAGTCGTCCAATTACGGGAAAATCCGTCCTCAATGATGGTCAAATCGTTGACGAAGAACGCGGAAAACGGACAGCTGTTTTTGTAAGATTCCAAAGCTTTATATACAATTCGCCCTCTGTGGCTTTCTCTCACGAGGAAGCACAGAGGGTCTTTGGCTATATAAGTTTTTAAAATCAGTATTCTCCTGTTCCTCACTTAACCTAACAATGCTTGTTCCAGCTTGATGAATCCGGGGAAGATGAGGTTGTTTTCCAGTGAGACATGCTCCTTCAGGTTCTCCCAGAATTCGTACAGTTCATGGTTCATCAGCTTATAGGAAGCGCAACCGTCGGTGGGTGTCGTGAAGTTCTCTGTCAGGTCGGTGATGTGCTGCCAAGTATCGCCGGTGGTGTCGTGCTCGAGCATCATCTGTCGGATGGGGAAGGCCACGCTTCCGCAATGGAAAGGAGCCGGCTCGCGACCCTCCTCGTGGGCGGCGTAGAGCTCATAGAACTGCGGGAAGAGAATCTGTTCCTCCTTGGCAAAGTGGGAGTCGAGTTCCTCAAATGAGCTCTCAACGGCCTGGCGCACCTCATGAAGTTCGGGATGGCGCTCGCCGTGGGCGCGCTCCACCTTCTTCACCAGTTGCAGCAGTTCCTCATGGTGCAGGTGGAAACTGCGGTGATGCTTTTTCAGTACATAGTCTACGAGCAGGTCGAGAGGCCATGTAGCGAAGGCTGGAGCGCCGCCCTCTACGTCGCTCACCTCGAGATGGGCAACGACATCCTCTGTCCTCAGTCCCTTCTCCTGGCAAGCAGCGTCCAGCGACTTGTCGCTGTGGCAGCAATAGTCGATACCTAAATGTTCAAACACCTTAGCGCGGTTGAAGTCCTCGGCAACCAATGCGCCGACTGTCTTCTCTGTATTTATCTTATCGTTCATTTCTTTATTATTTTAATTACGGTTGCAAAGTTACGGATAAAAGCCACTCGCAGCAATCATGATTTAAGGGTTGTTGCTATAGGAATCATCGGTTTTGCCGATAAAAGAATCCGCAGACCCACTACGAGGGGAGCTATAATCTGAGCGCAAACGCAGGAGACCGCTTGGTGGGAGGGCCGTTGTAGGAGGGCCGTCATTCCTGACGGCCAAGAAAGAAAGATCGATTGCTCAACACAAGTAAATCTCTCGTCGTCAGGAATGACGACGCTCCTACCAACTCCAAGGGAAGATAGAAACTGATCAACCAGCCCAGAAAGGGCTGACTCTCGGTAACCCCAGTCAAGCGACGATAGGAGCGCAGACTGGGGATAGGATACGCCTCTCTATCTGGACTCAGTGCCCCGAAGGCGGCACAACAGCACGTAGTGCGCAAATAGGTATTAGTTGTAGGAGAAGACTCCACCTTGCCCCTCACTACAAGGGGAAGCATACATCTGAGCTTTACGTAGTTAATCTTTCGCTGTCAGAAATGACGACGTTCCAAGAGACAAAAAACACCGCGACCCCTTGCGTAGAAATCGCGGTGGAATATAGATGAAGTTCTTCTGAGATTACTTGACTACGGCATGAAGGGTCTTCGTTGTCGACTGTCCCTGAACCCGGATGATTACCGGACCGCTGACATTGAGACGGACAAAGACGTTGTCGGTAGTCTCTACCTTATAGTTGGCTAACATGCGACCAGCCTCATCAAAGACAAGTATGTTGCGGATCAGACCGCCCATAGATCACACGCAAGTTTCACCATCTTGTCTTTTACAATCCCGAAGAATGAATGGCTTATGGCCAAATCAATATCTTCTGAAAAGCGCTCAATAATATTGAATCCCTTTGAAAGAGATGTGCCTCCCTTGAATATCAATGACTTGCTGCACTCTGTCCTAAACAGAGCCTTTAATGTGATTGTCACCCACCAGTCTTTCTCAATTGCTACTTGGCCAATACCAGGGTGAGCAATTTCCGTCTGCTGTAATATTGCCAGCCGATCGATGAGATTATTATTTATCCATAACTTTTTCATACGCTTTCTTTTGTTCTAACATGGGCTTAACAAGTCGTTTCATCCAAGCAGGCATCACATTCACATCTTTTATCAAAGGTTCCCTGGCTGGTTCTTGAGCCACGAGCGAACGAATTGTTTGAAATTCTTCTTCACCAACGTTTTCTTTACCTATGGCTTTGAGAGCTTGCACCAATAAAGCTATCAGTCGGGTTTCATAACTAAAATTTCTTGGGGCCCCATGTATTAGGATGATCTGTATGTGGCCAAGATTAATGGTGCGCTCGCTTCCTGTTGTTAAATATGTATAGTTCATGGGAACTTGATTAGAAAGCCCCAAAACATTCAAAGCCGTTTCACCCGAAGGCAGAATCTCGGCTCTATCTCGGGCAGAGATTGCTGAAACAATTTTATCAACGGAGGGTACAACCACACCGAACCGACTAAGCCTAGGCTTGGCATAAATTCCTTGAGCCAATTTTACCAACACACCCTCTTTTGTTAGTGTTGCCAATGTGTCACCTACAAACTCAGAGTGATATTCTGGAAAATCAGAACGAAACAACACTGAATCATTAGGCAAAGCTTCAATTCGTTCCCTCAGTGTAATTCCCCGCTTCCTAGTACAAACTTCGTTCATAACACCTTTGAAATTTTACTGATTTTTCAAATGCAAAGATAACATAATTATTTAATTTAAAGAAAATAATCAGAGGAAATTATGGGAAATTAAAGGATTCACGCCGGCCAAAAAAAAACAGGCAATGGGCTGGCTTTACGAAATTTTCAGAAAAGACGACGTTCCTTCATTCACTGCAATCTTTTGCCGCCAGGAATGCCGACGCTCTTATACTGCAATCTTCCGTAGTCTGGAATGCTGCCGCTCCTAGAGACAAAAACACCGCGACCCCTTGCGTAGGAATCGCGGTGGAATATAGATGAAGTTCTTCTGAGATTACTTGACTACGGCATGAAGAGTCTTCGTGGTTGACTGTCCCTGAACCCGGATGATTACCGGACCGCTGACATTGAGGCGGACAAAGACGTTGTCGGTAGTCTCTACCTTATAGTTGGCCAACATGCGGCCAGCCTCATCAAAGACAAGTATGTTGCGGATCAGACCGCCCATTGGATTGATGACGTTGAGTGTGTGATTCTTCACGAAGACGCTGACATCGCCCACGCCGATGCGGTCGATACCGTTGGCAACGGTGGTGAAGCGGCGCTGTGCCGACCACTTACTCTCGTTGTACTCGCACGTTGCCATCACACGCCATACGTAGGTGGTCTGCTCATTCAGGCCGTTCAGTGTGTAGGTCGTGTCGGAGAGATTGCTCACTTCGTCCCAAGCCGATGCTGTGCTCTCGCGATAACGCAGGTTCCAACTCAGGTTGGCCTCGTCGGCATGCCAGGAGAGGATGGCAGAGTTGCAGCCTACCTCTGCGGTCAGGTTAGTAGGAGCGATACACTCTGGCAGGGCAAGCGTGGTAAAGTTGACATTGGCCGACCAGCGGCTGCTGTCGCCTTCGTCGCAGATAGCGCGTACGCGGACCGTGTAGGCCGTCTGGGGCTGCAGGCCCTCTATCACAGCCTGCATGTCGTTGGCCTCAACGGTGTTCCAGGCTTCGGCACCCTGCAGGCGCCATTGCAGCTGATAGTTCTCTACAGCGCCAACCCACTTGACGGTGGCCGTGTAGTAAGAAGGCTCAACGGTGATGTCGGTAGGCACAGCACACTGTATCGGCAGCGTGGTGAACTGTACGGTGGGCGTGTAGTCGCTCGTGTCGGAAGCCAGTTTCGAGCCCTGTGCCTGCACCTGGAACTCATATTGCGTCTCAGGCTCGAGGTCATTGAGGGTGTAGGTGGTGTCGGTCAGTGCGGCTACGGTCTTCCAGTCAGCAGCATCGGCCTTGCGCCAGCGCAGATTGTAGCAGTAAGCCTTTCCGCTCCAAGAGAGCACGGCCGAATAGTCCTTCGGCACGGCCTTCAGGTTGGTGGGCTCGGGCGTACGGGTGTCGGCAAGCGTGGTGACCTCGAAGATGCGCACCACTGCGGTGTCGCCCGGCTCGCAGCTCTTCGTGATTCCTACCTCGTAGGTGGTCTGCGGCTCCAGGCCAGTAGCTTCATACTGCGGCTCGGTCACCTCAACGAAGTTCTTCGTTGTAGCGCCTTCCTTGCGCACGAACACGAGCCACTTGTCGGCTGTGCCGGTCCACTTCACCTTGAAGCTGGTGGTCGTTGTGTCGGTCACCTGGAAGCTGTCGACGTCGTTCTTGCACGAATAGTCAACGCCAAAGCTGTCGACGGTCAGCGTGAGAGGATAACCGTTGCTGGAGGTCATGAGCAGGGCCAGACGCACGGTGCCTGTATAGCCGCGCAGCGAAGCCGAGAATACATCAGAATAGAAGTCCTCGCCCATCTGGCTCGCATTGATGGTCAGCACAGTGTCGGCAGCATTGAAGTTGTCGCCGTCGGCTGCCACCACCACTTGCAGCTTGTTGTCGGTGGAAGTTCCGTCGTAGGACTTGGAGATACCCAGAATCACATTGTAGTTGACGGAGCCGTCGCCAAGGTCGAACTTGGGCGATACATACCAGTCGCTAACAGCGCCTTCCTGATAGTTGTCGTAAGACAGCGAGCTGCCTCTCCATCCATTAGAGAAACTCCAGTTGCCGCCATCGGTGAGCACTGAAGGCGTGGCCAGTTCGCCGGTCTTGGCCGACCAGCCGCTGGGCTCTGCGCTTTCCTCGCCGAACACTTCCATGAAGGGCACGGCAAGTCCGCTCTTGAAGGTGCAGATCTCCGACCACTGGCTCTGAGAAGAAACCGAGCAGCGGGCACGCACGCGGACATCGTAGTTGGTGAGTCCGTCGAGGCCCGTGAGCGTATATTTGCGCTCGTAGACGGTCTTCGGCTCACTCCAGGTCTGACTATCGGAACGCTTGTAGCTCACGTCCCAAGACTCTTCCTCGCCCTGAGGCGTCCAGTTGACAATGGCTGTTCTGCCGGCAATGGTAGAGTCGGGCACGTTGACATTGACAGGATAGTCGCAGGCGAACTTCTCTTCCACGCGCATCTGGTTGATCTTGATGGTGGGAGAACCGAAGACCTTGAAGCTCAGGCGCACGTTGGCGCGCTCGCCGGCAGCCTCGAGGAAGGGAACGTAGAGCTTGACGTAGGTGTCGGTGGTCGTAAACTCGGGCATGTTGTCCTTGGTATAGGTGGCAACGGTCTTGTACTGACCGTCGGCGCCGGCCACCTGCACGCTCAGCGTATCCTTAGAGAACACGTAGGGCGAAGTGCTCCAGTGGGCGAAGGACGTCATGTTGACCGCGAACACAAGGCGGTTCATGTCGTTGGAGAGATAGATGTCGGGCGAAGTGAGCTCATAAACGGTGCCGTTGGTGGCATCGCCGCTGGTGGAGGTTGTGAGCACGCCGCCACTGAGATACCAGTTGGCATTGTCGCTCTGGCTCCAGCCCACCGTCTCAAAGTTGGACATGCTGTAGAATGCAGCGTCCCAGGGTTCTACGCAGGCCGTGAGCGCGGTGACATCGGCTGTGGTCGTGGAGTAGTTGCCATTGGCATCCAACGACCAGGCGCGGAAGAAGTATTTCGTGTAGGGCGAGAGTCCTTCAATGAGGATGCCGTCCTTGGCCTTACCCTTGAAGAGGACTTTGCCGCCGCCATCAATCTCGTCGCCAACGGCAAGCGTACCGGCAGGCGTACCGAAGGTTCCACCATCGATGATTTGTCCATAACTGTTCTGTGCGGGCGTGGTGGTCATGGCGATGATGACATCGTTGTTGGCCGTGTTGCCCTGGACGTTGAGCGACAGCGAGGTGGTGTCGGTGGAAGCCACGGTGAAAGCCTGCGGAGCACCGGCTAGAGTGGCGAGCTGTGCCGTCAGGGGCGACGTGGTGTTATACTTCGGTCCATAGAAGCAGTTGGAGTTGGCACCCATGACGTAGACATAATAGTCCTTTGCGTTGTCGAGGTTGTCCTTGGTGGCAAAGGTCGTCACGGTGTCGTAGCTCACCACTGTGGCATTGCCGATGACGTCGCCTGCTGCGTAAACCGTACCGTCAACGGGCTGCTCGGAGAGCGAGCTCTGGTCGCTGATGAGCACGAGATAGTGGTCGGCGTCGGCAGTCTTCGTGAACGAGCCGCTGATGGCCGTCGAGGTACTGGCGAGCGTCAGGTCCGTGGGCTGCGAAGCGGGTGCGGCGCAATCCTCAGGAGCGGTGAAGGTGTAGGTGAGGCCGTCGGTGGGATAGCTCGACGAGCGCCACTGCAGGATGGCGTCGCTGGTGTCGAACTCATCATCGGTGAAGGAGGACGATTTCATCAGTCGGTCGTCGCCGGTTCCGCGAATACCAATCTTAAAGCCGTCGTGCCAGTTCAACTCAACAGACGGGTCGGGCTCGAAGCCGTCAAACTGGATGGTAATCTGTCCGTTCTCGTGGAGAGCAATTTGGAGCTGCACGGTGTCGCGCATCTCTATGCCATCCCAGCCGTCGTAGGCCAGACCGAGATCCTTATACTGCACGGTCATCACGCGGTTGGGCGCGGTGCCTGTGGTCTGATAGCTGATTTCTGTCTCCGGCAGACCGTAGATGTCGCTTCGGTAGGCGGTTCCCACCACATTGGCATCCTCGTCGTTGGAGAAGATGAAGTAGCAGTTGCTCGTGACCGAGGCCGAAACCTGGTCCTTGCCCAACACCAGATAGCCGTGGGCGCCGATGAAGAACTGGTTCATCAGCTGGTTGTTGAACTTGAAGTCGAAGCCGATGGGATAGCCCTGGGCCGTAACGGCACTGGTGTTGGCCGTGTTGTCGCCAGAGAACACCACCGTGCTGAGGTCTGTGCCCGAGAGCGACGACGTCGGTACTACTGTGGCACCGCTGAGCGGAGTGTAGGTGCCTTCGGTGACGGTCGCGTCATAACTCATCGTCACCTGCGCCGAAGCTGTGGCTACGGCAACGGTGAGAAAAGAGCCGAGAAAAATATTCCTTAGCCCGCATTGCAGAGAGTGTTCAAGCACACTTGTTAAAGTTTCCTAACTTATCGTCGATGTTGGCTGTTTATGCCCCAGATAATCACCCCTAGTGTTAAT
>ONYS01000033.1 GCA_900322095.1 uncultured Prevotella sp. | reverse complement strand
AAAAGCAAAGAAAATGAAGAAATTAGTTTTGATGTTCGTAGCTATCGCAGCTATGTCTTTCGCATCTTGCAATGGTAACAAGCAGGCAGCTCCCGCTGCTGATTCTACAGCTGATTCTACTCAGGTTGATTCTACAGCTACTGACAGCGCTGCTACCGATAGCGCCGCTACTGATAGCGCTGCTGCTCCCGCTGCTGCTGATACCGCTGCTCAGGCTAAGTAATTTGCGAAAGCGAACAGGAAATTTGAGAAATTCCGCCAGACTCTGTGTTGAGTTTGGCGGTTTTTTTTGTTTGTACTTTGTTGTTCTTCTTTGGTTGTGAAGCTGGATCTCATTGTAAATTTTTTGGCTGAATTAAATTTGTACAAAAAAAGAGTGCTGTTTATTCTCTTTTATTGAATATTTTATATATATTTGCAATGTGTTAGACTTTTAGATACGTCATGGATTGTCTCTAAACAGTTCCGATACCATTCTACGCATCCTTTTAAATCTTATCACTAATAAGAATAACTTATAAATAATATAAACAATGACAATTAGAAAATACTTACCAATTATTATCCTTGTGGCTTTAACCGTTATTTCGGTAAAAGCCAAAGGTGCTGAGAACATTCCCGTAAATATTTTGCTTAACGGGATTGGTACGGCCAAGGCTGTTACTAACATTTTGTCTTTTGATTGCAATTCAGAAGAAGTGAAAATTGGAAGAACAGGATCGAATGTTACTTCCCCTACGGTCTTTATTACGTTTAAAAAGGTAGAAGATGGGGAAAGTATTGTAAGTGGCAAACGTTATATGATAGTAGCAAATAGCGAGGGTGAATACTATGCGGCACTATTGAATGAATCTTCATCTAAAGACCTACGTTCAGAGAAGGTTTCTCTTGACAATGGAATGTTTACAATCACAGATTTAAATTTTGCTTTTACTTTTGAGGGCAGCGATAAATATGGTTTCACTATAAAGCAGTCTGATGGGTCATATTTGGTTAATGTGAATAGTGCTACAGCGATTACTAGAACTACTTCTCAGAATTACGTAAAAAAATACGGCATATGGAAAGTATCTACAAGTGATGGTTCGACAAAGATTCAAAATACTAATAGTAAACGTTTTTTCATATTTTATAGAAATTCTACACATCCTGTTAATGATAAGATCTTTGTCGCTTACCAAACTTCTTCTTCGAAATATGTAAAGCCCCTATTGTATGAAGAAGTTGATAGTGGCGTAACAGTATCTGTTTCTTCGGTGGAATACGCCACTCTTTATTATAGCAACATTGCGTTAAAAGTTCCAGAAGGAGTTACCGCAACAACGTATGCTTATGACGAGACGACTAAGAACTTGATGGTGAGTAAGACTTACGAAGCGGGATCGACAATTCCCAAAGGTGTGGCAGTTGTATTGCATGCTGCAGAAGGCAGCTATACTTTCACTGCAAGTAATGAGGTAGAGCAGGCTCCTAAATCGAATCTCTATGGTTATGACGTAAATGCAACAACATACGTCGACGGAATGAGTAAATATTATATGCTTAGTTTGAAAGCAAACAATGATGCCAATAGCGTTGGATTTTATTGGGGCGAGGACAATGGCGGTGGCTTCACGACGAGTGCCCATAAAGCTTTTCTAGCACTGCCGGCATCGGCAACAGCTAAAGGGTTCGCGTTTGAAGACGTCGTCGATGGTATCTCCAGCATGAGCAAGACTGATGATCAATCGGGTGATCCTGTTTATTCTCTCACAGGTGTGCGTATGATTGGCAAACTTCCGGCCGGCATATATGTAAGCAAAGGAAAGAAATTCATTGTAAGATAATCACTTAAAACCATTATTATGAAGAGAAAGTATAAGCAACCTACAATCAAAAGCAGGGACATTGAGACGGAAAACGACTTGGCGCGTTCTATCGGTGTGAATGATGTTAGGAGCTACGGCCCTCAGCTGTCAAAAGATTCAGAGTTTGATTCGGAAGAAGATAATCCGACGGATACGGCTTCTGGCGGTCTATGGTGATTATCGTATTCCCAGCCTAGGGACATTAGATCATAAAAAGCCTGTATGGAAAAGATAGATGCCCTCGAGGGCAATCATCCAGCCATACAGGCTTTTTTGTAGCGCTATGTTTTGTGTAAAGCCTTACAATTTGTTTCCCTCTTTGGGGAACACCACTGTGGGTTTGTAGCGTTTTGCTTCCTCGAAATCCATGAGAGCATAGCTGATGATGATCACCTCGTCGCCGACCTGCACCTTGCGTGCCGCAGCACCATTGAGGCAGATGCATCCCGTGCCGCGTTCGCCAGCAATGATGTAAGTCTCAAGGCGCTCGCCATTGTTGTTGTCAACAATCTGCACCTTCTCACCGGCTATCATGTTGGCCGCATCCATGAGGTCCTGGTCGATGGTTATTGATCCCATGTAGTGGAGATTCGCCTCCGTCACCGTCGCGCAATGGATCTTGGATTTCAATACTTCAATCATCATTATTCTTTGTATTTGATGTGGTCTATAAGTCGGATGGGCGTATGACCGCAATAGACGGTGATGCAGCCTACAATGTAGGGGCTGTCGTTCCAGTCTTTGACGTCGAGCAGAGTGTTGCCGTCTACAATTTCAAAGTATTCCACATTAAGGCCGTCGATGGCATTGATGTCGTTGACCACCTTGTCGTGAGTCTCCTCCACGGTGTGGTCCTTGGCATAGTCAACGCTCTCCTTGAGCACCTTGTAGATGTTGGGAGCGATGGCACGCTCTTCGGGGGTGAGCAGAGAGTTGCGCGAACTCATGGCCAGACCGTCGGGCTCACGAACTATCGGGCATTCAACAATCTCAACGTTCATGTTGATATACTTTACGAGTCGCTTCACAACAGCAATCTGCTGCCAGTCTTTCTCTCCGAAGTATGCACGGTCGGGGCGAACGATGTAGAACAGACGGCTCACCACCTGGCAAACGCCATTGAAGTGGCCAGGGCGCTTGGCACCTTCCATGACCGACGTTACGGGAGGGAAATCAAACTGACGATTGTCGGGTGTAGGATACATCTCTTTCACCGATGGGGCGAAAACATAGTCAGCGTGGCATTCTTCCAAAAGTTTGCAGTCGGCATCCAAGTTTCTCGGATAGCGCTCCAAGTCTGCTTTGTCGTTAAACTGTGTCGGGTTGAGAAAAACGGAGACGACAGTGACGTCGTTCTCTTTCACGCTGCGCTTTACAAGTGAAGCGTGGCCCTGATGTAAAGCACCCATAGTGGGTACCAAACCAATCTTCTTACCTTCCTTGCGGACTTCAAAGAGCTCGTTTTGAAGGTCTACAATCTTTTCGAATAATTTCATCGTGTACTTGTTTTAGCAGATGCAAAGTAACAACTTTTTTATTAAATAAGAAAGAAATAAACTGAAAATATGCCAATAAATCATTTAAAAATCGGTTTTGCATGTGGGTTGTGCTGTTTTCTCAACTTTTTTTAGTAACTTTGCATAGAAATTAGACTGCATTATGGCAAAAAAAGTATTGTTCGTCAACCAAGAGATTATCCCCTACGTGCCAGAGACCGAAATGTCGCGCATGGGTAAGTTGTTACCCGAAAAAACCCAAAACGATGGTTTTGAGATTCGGACCTTCATGCCCAAATGGGGAAATATTAACGAACGCCGGGGGCAGCTCCATGAGGTGATTAGACTTTCTGGTATGAACCTCATCATCAACGATGCCGACCACCCGTTGATTATCAAGGTGGCCAGTATTCCTACATCCCGTATTCAGGTGTATTTCATCGATAACGACGACTATTTCATGAAGCGCGCTGCCATGACGACAGACGACGCTGGCAACGAGTATGCTGATAATGGTGAGCGTGCCATCTTCTTTGCACGTGGCGTCTTGGAGACCGTGAAGAAGCTTCGTTGGACTCCCGATATCATTCACTGCCAGGGATGGATGAGTGCAGTGTTGCCTCTCTACGTGAAAACAGCATATCACGATGAGCCTTCATTTGCAAACGCAAAAGTCGTCACCTCGCTCTTTACAAGTCAACTGAAAGGTGAGCTTGGAGCGCAATTCAAGCAGAATGTAGTCTTCAAGTCTGCAACTGAAGACAAACTTGCTGTCTATGATGATAAATTTGACTTCATGGAACTGGGCAAGTTGGCTCTTGACTACAGTGACGCAGTTGTAGAAGCAAGCTCGGATGTCAATTCTGATTTGCTTGCGTATGCTAAGGGGAAGGGTATGCCAGTGCTCAACTATCCGGGTGAGGATTTTGGTTCGGCATATTCCAAATTCTACAACGAGTTAATTCCAGAATAATTTAATTTGAACCACTTATGAGAATAAGATATTTTGCCGGCATGGCATTGGCCGCGCTGACACTGTTTTCTTGCGACGACACGACCGACACGATTGGTCAGTCGCTCATTGAAAACGGTGACGCGATAGAGATTGCCACCGACTCGTTCATTGTGAGCACACGCTCAGTGATTGCTGACTCCGTGCTCTCGCGTAACGTCACGGGATACTTGGGCAAGATTCGTGACCCGGAGACGGGTGCTTATGTCACGGGTGATTTTATGACGCAGTTTCATGTGGTGGAAGGCTATGATACGTTTATGAAACGTGACTCCATCATGAGCAAATGGAACGGTGACATCAGTGCCGATTCGTGCGAGCTGATATTTCAGTACAGTTCGTTCTACGGCGATTCGCTGGCTTCTATGAACGCCCGTGTTTACGAGATGGATAAACCGATGACAGAAGGCCTGAATTACTATACCAACTTCAATCCCATGACAGAGGGATTCATTCGCAAGAATGGATTTGTGGCCGATAAGGCTTATTCCATCGTAAATCTCAGTCTGCCTACTTCAGATCGCTACGCATCGGGTTATATTCCTTATTTCTCTGTGCCGCTTAATGATCCGTATACAGACAAAAACGGTGTAACCTATAATAATTTTGGAACTTATCTTATGCGCCAGTACTATGAGCATCCAGAATATTTCAAGAATTCAGTGGCCTTCGCCAATCATGTCTTGCCGGGCGTGTTCATCAAGTATGAGAGTGGATTGGGTTCGATGGCCTATATTAGCTCTGTGCGTCTGCTGACTTACTATAAGTATCATCAAAACGACAGCACGGGTGAGGTGTATGCAGCCTTCGACGGAACTGAGGAAGTGCTTCAGACATCTACCATCACCAATGATGCAGGCACGCTCAATCGGCTAGTCTCTGATAACAGTTGCACCTATCTGAAAACTCCTGCCGGCATCTTTACCGAAGTGACATTCCCCGTTAACGAGATTCTGAGTGGCAACCATACCAATGACAGCATCAGCAGTGCCCGATTGGTGTTGCAGCGCATCAACAGCGAGTCGACCAGCCAGTATGCCTTGGAGCCGCCCACGCAGCTGCTGCTCCTTCCCAAAGATAGTTTGTATACTTTCTTTGAAAATGAGGAGATCAACGACAATCGTTCGTCTTATCTGGCTTCTTATAGCAGCACCGACAACACATACACTTTCAATAACATCTCGGGTCTGATTCGACTCATGAAGCGCAACGAAGGTAAGTCGGCCAATTGGAACAAGGCTATCGTCGTACCAGTCAGCACAACCACGACGACGGTCAATTCCACATCCTACATCTCCTCCGTTGTTCACGACATGTCGCTCACGAGCACCCGACTCGTCGGAGGTTCCGAGACGACACGTCCCGTAAGATTGACGGTGATATATAGTAAGTTTAAGTAGTAATGGCAGATAATTTCCTTGAACGTCGTCAGCGCGACTACGAAGAACGCAAGGCACGCTGGCTGCAGAAAAAGCATCATCGGCCGAAGATAAAATCAAGTTTGAAAAGGCCTGACGACGAAGCTTTATAAACAATAAAACAATCTTAAAACGCTGGATGGTTGTGCCACTCAAGGCACAACCATTTTTTCTTAAATGACTATTCTATGAGACAGATTTTTTCAGTCGCTGTTCTGATGTTGGTCTTTCTGCAGTCGTGGGGCCAGCGCAACGAGATCCTTAACGACCGGATAGCCTCACTCCAGGTCGTGGCCGGCGACGACTGGCTGTCGATGCCGGTTGTTCCGCTCGATGGCTCTACACCTATCATCATTTCTTTTGACGATCTCACTCACGATTATATCCGCTATTGCTATCGGCTGGAGCATTGCGAGGCCGACTGGACACCATCCAGTCAGCTATTCTCCAGCGACTATTGCGAGGGTTTTACTGACGGAAACACGATCGACGACCTTTCTCAGTCGATCAATACCAACACTCTGTATACCCACTATCAGCTGCAGTTGCCCAACTCCAAGTGCAGATTCAAGATGAGTGGCAATTACAAGCTGACGGTTTATGATGGCAACGACGAGGATAATATTGCTTTTGTCGCTTGTTTTATGGTCGTCGAGCCTCTTGTTGGCGTTGGTCTGTCTGTCGTGACCAATACTGATCTCGATGTCAATAACCGTTATCAGCAAGTTGAGATGGACTTACGCTATAATAATGCTGTCCGCATCTCAGATTGGCAACGTCAGATCAAGTCTGTTGTGCTGCAGAATGGACGCTGGGACAATGCAGTATGGAATCCTCAACCACAATACATCACAAATGAAGGACTGCGGTGGCAGCATTGCCGACAGTTGATTTTCGACGGTGGAAATGAGTATCGAAAGTTCGAAATGCTCGACATGACTCATACGACGATGGGACTTGAGAATATCAATTGGGATGGACGAGACTACCATGCTTATGTTTGGACTGACGAGCCTCGAAAAAATTATGTGTACGACGAGGATGCCAATGGTGCATTTTATATTCGCAACAGTGACAATGTTGAGAACGACGTGGCAAGCGACTATGCCTACGTCCACTTCCGACTGCAAATTCCTCGTCTGCCAGATGATGTCTATATCAACGGTGTCTGGACCAACGATCAGTTTATCCCCAAATACAAGATGGAGTATGCTGACGAAGATCTTAGCTATCAGCTGACTCTGCCGTTGAAGGAAGGATATTACAGTTATCAATATCTATTGTTGGACTCGAATGGTAAGGCTCATCCTTTGCCCAGCGAGGGGAATTTTTTCCAAACGGAAAATACTTATCAGGGACTGGTTTACTATCGTGGCAATGGCGACCGCACCGACAGACTCCTTGGTTATCAGAGCATCAAATTTAAATTGTAGAAAGTTCATGAAAATATCATTTATCATCACAACATACAATCTTCCTGTTGAGCTGTTGCTCGAATGTCTCAACAGTATTTTGCAGCTCACTTTAAGGCCTGAGGAGCGAGAGGTGATCATCATTGACGATGGTTCTGATCTTAGTCCCCTCGAAGACTTGCTTGAGGATTGCGGCGACATCATCTATCTGCGGCAGCCCAATGCCGGACTTTCCACGGCACGTAATATGGGCCTCCGCGTGGCTACGGGCGACTATGTGCAGTTTGTCGATGGCGACGACATGATTATCGCTGCGCCCTACGAGCATTGTCTTGATCTCATCCGTTTCCGTGATCCCGACATGGTCCTTTTCCATATATCTGATTCGGTCAACCAGCAGACGTCCTTCACCTATCAAGGGCCTGTGACGGGCATACAATATATGCAGGATAACAATCTCAACGGTTCGGCTTGCGGCTATATCTTTAAACGTTCAATTCTTGGCGACTTGCGCTTTACCCCCAAGACACTTCATGAAGACGAGGAGTTCACGCCACTGCTTGTGCTGCGAGCCCAGCGCATCTACTCGGGCGACTGTGCCGCTTATTACTATCGGGTTCGCAAAAACTCCATCATGCACAAGAAAACCGAGAAGCACCATCTTCGCAGGCTGGCCGATACAGAGCGCGTCATCTACCGTCTTGTAGACGTTGCTGCTAAGTTGCCAGAAGATAAACAGGAAGCCTTAAACCGCCGTATCGCTCAGCTCACGATGGACTATCTCTACAACACCATACGCCTGACCCATAGTCAGCGTCATCTAGGAGAGACAATAGAGCGGCTTCGCGACCGTGGACTATATCCTCTGCCTGATCATAATTATACCCGTAAGTACCAGCTTTTCCGTAAGTTGATTGATACCAAGATGGGACGCGGCGCAATGTTGTTGCTCGTCAGATGATAGGAGATGAGAGGATGAAGATATTGTTGATGGGCGAATACAGCAATGTGCACTGGACGCTTGCCGAAGGCTTGCGCACTTTGGGCCATGATGTCACTGTGCTTTCCAACGGCGATTTTTTCAAGAACTATCCTCGCGACATTGATCTCGTACGGAAGCCTGGTAAACTTGGCGGGATAGAGTATATGGCCAAGCTTCATTTCATCAAGCCTATTCTGAAAGACTATGACGTGGTGCAGCTCATCAATCCCATGTTTCTGGAATTGAAGGCCGAGCGCATTCTGCCCGTCTATAAATACCTGCGTCGTCACAATCGGTCAATGTTTCTCGGAGCATTCGGGATGGACTATTATTGGGTGTACGAGAACGACACCCGCAAGCCACTGCGTTATAGCGATTTCAATATCGGCAATGAGTTGCGCCATAATGCCGATGCAGAGAAGGAACGGCGTGACTGGCTGGGGACGGCAAAAGAGCATTTAAATAAGGTGATTGCCAGTGACTGTGACGGGATCATTGCTGGGCTCTATGAATATCAGGCTTGTTATGAGCCGGTTTTCCCCGATAAGACCCGTTTTATTCCATTTCCCATCAAGCCGAAGGACAATATGAAGATTCACGACAAGCAGCCCGGGGAGAAAGTAGTCCTCTTCATAGGTGTGAATCGAGAGCGTTCCGAGTATAAAGGCACAGATATCATGTTGCGGGCTGCCCGTAGGTTAGCGTCAGACTATCCTGAGAGAGTCGAATTGCGTGTGGCTGAGAACGTTCCGTTCAAGCAATATGTAGAGATGATGAACGGCAGTGATGCCATCCTCGACCAGCTTTACAGTTATACTCCATCGATGAATCCTTTGGAAGCGATGAGTCGTGGAATCATCTGCGTGGGTGGGGGAGAGCCTGAAAATTATGAAATATTGGGTGAGCATGAGCTTCGACCGATTATTAATGTAGAACCCAACGAGCGGAGCGTCTACAATCAGTTGGAACAGCTAGTGTTGCATCCCGAAAAAATAGGAGATCTGAAACGCCAAAGCGTTGAATACATACGCCGCCATCATGATTACAGGAAGGTGGCAAGACAATATGCAGATTATTATGTCGCAAAAGGTAACTTATAAGTGCACTCAATGTGGCTACGAGGCCGTCGCCTATGAGGGCAAAGGACTCTTCGGACAACATATCACAGCTGTGACGTGTCCCGATTGCCATACGATTCAGAATCTTGTTGTTGGAGGAGGAATAGGTCAAGTGGCTCCTTCGTTCACGACAGAGGTAGGCCGGCTCTGCCTGCGTTGTGGCAGCAACAGAATTCAGGTTTGGGACAAGCGTACCTGCCCAAAGTGTGGCGGCTTGATGAAGCCCACTGGCGAGTCAGAATTTTGGACTTGACAAAAAAAGGTCGGCAACCAACCTGGTTGCCGACCTTTTTATGTCTAAGTCTGTTTCACATCTTATTCTACCACGACAAGTGGGTCTTCCTCCATGACGGCCTGTCCCAACTTCACGCAAATGGCAGTGACTTTACCGTCCTTCTCTGCTTCGATGTTGTTGGCCATCTTCATGGCTTCGAGCACAACGAGCGTGTCGCCAGCCTTCACTTCCTGACCAACTTCGACGTTGATGCCGGTGATGGTGCCAGGCAGCGGAGCCTTGACGGCATTCTGTGTGTTGACACCTGCAGCGGGAGCAGCCTGCTCTTCTTCGGCAGCTGCTTGACCTGGCTTGCCGAGAACAACTTTCTTCTTCTCGGGCTCGGCGGGCTTTTCCATACCCACTTCGAAACTCTCACCGTTGACTTTCACCTCTGCGGTGTAAGTTTCCTCATTGATTTCTCCAATCTCGACTTTATACTCTTTGCCGTCGATTGTATATTTGAATTCTTTCATCTCGGATGTTGCTTGTTTTAAAATTAAGGCTTAGCGGTGAATGAGAGGAACTTTGCATCCCACATTGTATGCTTCGGCTTGATGGTGATGATGCCACTTTCTTTCTCGTGCACGTTGTTGCCTTGATATTCGTAAAGTGCCATAGCAATGGCAGCATAAATGTTCTTGTCCATGATTCGTAGTCTTTAAGTGATTACATGGGCATGCATCCATGCTTCTTGGCGGGCAGCGTCATGCGCTTGTGGGCCAACTGGGCCAAGCCGCGACAAATGCGGAAGCGCGTGTTGCGGGGCTCAATGACATCGTCGATGTAGCCGAATTGTGCTGCCTGATAAGGATTGGCAAAAGTCTCGGTGTATTCATCCTCCTTCTCAGCAAGGAACTGCTTGACGTCTCCGCCTTCCTCTTTGACTTTCTTAGCTTCCTTGCCGCAAAGGATAGCCACAGCACCAGAGGCACCCATCACAGCAATCTCGGCTGTAGGCCATGCATAGTTCAAGTCGTTGCGGAGCTGCTTGCAGCCCATCACGATGTGAGAGCCACCGTAGCTCTTGCGCAGTGTGACGGTGATCTTTGGCACTGTAGCCTCACCGTAGGCATAGAGCAACTGTGCTCCGTGAAGGATGACGGCGTTGTACTCCTGTCCTGTACCGGGAAGGAATCCAGGAACGTCTACAAGTGATACGATAGGGATATTGAAGGCATCGCAGAAACGAACGAAGCGGGCACCCTTACGAGAGGCGTTGACGTCGAGCACGCCGGCATAGGCTGCAGGCTGGTTAGCAACGATACCTACGCTTTGGCCGTTGAAACGGGCAAAGCCAGTGATGATATTCTTGGCAAACTTCGGCTGAACCTCAAAGAACTCACCATTATCCGTGATGGCCGTGATGACCTTGTACATGTCGTAGGCCTTGTTGGGATCATCGGGCAGGATGTCGTTGAGCAGGTCTTCGGTGCGGTTGATAGGATCGGTGCACTCCACTCTGGGAGCCTCCTCGGTATTGTTCGAGGGCAGATAGCTGAGCAGCGTCTTCAGCATCTCCATGCATTCCTCTTCGGTCTTGGCTGTGAAGCTGGTCACACCGCTCTTGCTGGCATGCACGCTGGCACCACCCAGATGCTCAGAGTCGATGTCCTCGCCTGTGACGGTCTTCACCACCTTAGGACCTGTAAGGAACATGTAGCTTGTTCCCTCGGTCATGAAGATAAAGTCGGTGAGGGCAGGAGAGTAGACAGCACCGCCGGCGCACGGACCCATGATGCAGGAAATCTGAGGAATCACACCTGAAGCCAGGATGTTGCGCTCGAAGATCTCTCCGTATCCGGCGAGGGCAGAGATGCCTTCCTGAATACGAGCACCACCAGAATCGTTCATGCCGATAACCGGTGCGCCATTGGCCATGGCCATATCCATCACCTTACAGATCTTCTGGCTCATGGTTTCGGAAAGAGAGCCGCCGTTGACGGTGAAATCCTGTGCGTAGACATATACGAGACGACCGTCGATGGTGGCAGAACCGGCGACGACACCATCGCCCAGGAACTGCTTCTTTTCCATACCAAAATTGTGACAGCGGTGAAGCTTAAACATATCGTACTCTTCGAACGAACCTTTGTCGACGAGCATTTCGATGCGTTCACGGGCTGTGTATTTGCCACGGGCATGCTGCTTGTCGATGGCTTTCTCTCCGCCACCGAGGCGGGCCTGCTCGCGTTTGGCGAGAAGCTCTTTAATCTTTTCTGTTTGTTTGCTCATTTTAATATTAGCTATTTTGTAATTTCTTTCTTATGGTGCAAAGTTACTGCTTTTTATTGATTCAGCGAAAGAAAGGGCGCCTTTTGTCACCATTTTCTATTGTTCACCACCTCAACAGCTTTCTCCCAGTTGGTGTCAAGAGAGAACTGCGTGATGTAGTTGGGATTGTTGTAGTAGCTCCAGACGAGTTCTTTATCCTCATCGTTGAACCAACTGTTGTTGATGCTCGCATTGCGGTACACTGCGATGATAGCGTCTTTCTGGCCTTTCGGGGCAAGGGCAAGACGGCGTGTGAAGCTGTTGATGAAGTCGTAGAGGGCATAAGCCTGATGGTCGAGCATGCTCATGCTGCTGTCGGGCATCACTTCAGCTGCCTTCATGGCCATATACTCCAAAGCATCTACTTTGAAAGTTGCAATCTTGCGCGTCTCGATGTCGAGCTGTGTGCTGTCGGCAATTTTCTTCGACAGTCTGAAAACCTCATTATATACCTGTTGGGCATTGGCGCTGAAGGTGAAGAGGCTGAACACCAACAGGGCAAACATCATTTTTTTCATATTCATAGTTTTTTCTGATAACGTTTATAATGGCTTTTAAGATACACGTCCAATCTTATTTTTAAGATTTATTATCCGTGTGATATTCGTTCTTTATTGCGGAGAGCGAAATCTTTCCAACTGCTGTATCCTTTTTCTGTCGTCTCGGGCTTTCCCATCTGCAAGAAATGACAGTAAGCAGCTCCCAGAGCATCGGTGGCATCCATGAAGCGTGGCATGTCGTCGGCGCTCAACTTGAGCATGCGCTTGAGCATGTCGGCCACTTGCTGCTTGCTGGCAGAGCCATTGCCCGTGATGGCCATTTTGATTTTCAACGGAGCATATTCGTGGATGGGAATGTCGCGGCGGATGGCTGCGGCTATGGCCACGCCCTGCGCCCGGCCCAACTTGAGCATCGACTGAACATTCTTGCCAAAAAACGGAGCCTCGATGGCCATCTCGTCAGGATGGTATTCATCGATGACTCCCGTGATGCGCTCGAAGATTCTTCCCAAGCGGAGATAGGGATCCTTCATCTTGCGCAGGTCGATAACTCCCATGGCCATCATGGCAGCTTTATTACCAGTGACGCTCAGCAGACCGTATCCCATCACGTTGGTTCCTGGGTCAACGCCAAGGATGATCTTCTCCGATTTCAGCTTTTCTGCCATCTATCTGTCGAGATAGGGATTTGAGGTTTCTTCGTCGCCGATGGTTGTCGGCTCACCGTGTCCAGGCAGAATCTTCGTCTCGTCGGGTAGCTGACTGATCATTCTGAGACTTTGGATGAGGAGAAACATGCTGCCGCCTTTGAGGTCGGTTCTGCCCACTGAGCCCTGAAAGAGCGTATCGCCGGAGAAGGCCACAGCCTCTTCCTTGCAATAGTAGAACACGCCGCCAGGACTGTGCCCTGGAGTTTCCAGAATCGTGAATTTATGATTTCCGAACTCAATCACGTCGTTGCCTGAGAGGTAGCGGCCAACGGCGGGCATCTCGTAGTCGAGCTCTATATGGCAGAATGATTCGGCCTGCTCGGGCAGTGACTCCATCAGCTGGCTTTCATTCTCGTGAGCCTCCACTTTCAGACCAAACTCCTCGAGCATAGTGTTGTTGCCGAAATTATGGTCGATGTGACCATGAGTGGCAATGAGGTGCTTGGGAGTCAGCTTGTTGTTGCGGATGTAGTCCACGACGGCCTTGCGTTCCTCGGGAAAGTAGGCACCGCAATCCACGATGACACACTCGTTGGTCTCATCGCTCACCACATAGGTGTTCTCCCGGATGGGATTACAAACAAAACGTTCTATTTTCAACATGGGATGTAAATGATATTTTTACCTTTGAACCATTCTTCGTCAAACCATTCGCTCAACGGAAGAACCTCGGCAATTCTTTTATAGGGTTTTATCTCTTCGGTTAAGTCTCCTCCCTTGAGGGTGATGAAACCATTGGGCAGAGCATTGTGCTGCGAGCGGGATATGTTCTTGCGCATCAGTTTGATCATGTCGGGCAGTTGCATGACGGCTCTCGAAACAATGAAATCGTAGTGTCCGCGCTCATCCTCGCCGCGCAAGTGTTCGGCCACGACGTTCTTCAGCCCAATGGCCTTGGCAATCTCGGTAGCCACAGTGATCTTCTTTCCTGTACCATCGATGAGTCTGAAGTTCACTTCGGGAAACATGATGGCCAAAGGGATGCCTGGGAATCCACCACCGGTACCGAAATCGAGAACATGCGTGCCGGCTTTGAAACCGATAAATTTGGCGATAGCCAGGGAGTGGAGAACATGGTGCTCATAGAGGTTGTCGATGTCCTTGCGGGAGATGACGTTGATCTTGGCGTTCCAATCGGAATACAAATCAAAAAGAGCCGCATATTGCCGTTGCTGCTCTTCCGTGAGATGTGGAAAGTATTTGAGTATTTCGTTCATCTTTGTTTGAGTAAATCCTTCAATTCATGTTTGCTCAGCTCCACCCGAATTTCCCCCTCGTCGTGGGGCGCTATCTCATCTTGATTATAAATAAAGATTAGCTTATTCTTCAACAGCATGAAATTGTCGGGTAGATAGGGGTCGCAATCTGCGAAAATTCTTTGCGTCTTAAGCTGGTCTTCGTCCTTTACGTCGAATTTGTCCTTCAGTTTATCTACAACGAGACGGATAAGTACATTCTCATATCCGGGTACGAAAATTTCGTTGAGAGCGACAGTACTGCCTGTCTTCAGTTTGAAGTTCCTCGCGATGGTCTGCAACTGCTGATGATTCTTATTGCCTGAGATGATGTGAGCTTCGTAGCATACCGTGGAGTCTGGCCCTGACCAAGTCTTCGTGTATACCTTATATATAATGTTGTATTCGTCGGCGTTGGACTTGTCCAACTTGAAGAGAGAAGCGTACTGCTGACGGTAAGAGGTGATGCAATTCTTGGCAACTTCATCAACCAGCTGTCTCATGCCTCCCTTCCTGTTTCCCTCAGGCAGATACTCAGGCAGTATCAGACCAGTAGCCAGTATGGAGTCATTCAACTTCTGCTCATCGGGGAAATAGCGGAGTGCGATATGCAGTTGGCAGTTGGGCGAATATTCACTATCAACGAGTCGTATAGTGCTATCCACGACCACGCTGTCCACTTCATGACCGTAGATTTGGCGTGAATTGCCGTCTTCACGCCCGCAAGAAGCAAGCATGAAGACGGCAATAACTATACTGACCAACGCCCGTGGCATAAGCAGAATATCAATAGTTGCGGGCGATGATAACGCGTGCCTTGGAAGGCTTACCGCTCACCATGTCGGTGCCGGGAGTCTGATCGTAGCCGTAGGGGATGCAACGGATTGTGGCTTGCGTGTCTTCCTTGATCTTAGCCTCGGTCTCGGCAGTTCCATCCCAGGGGCAGAGGAAGAAGCCGCCATCCTTGATGCGCTCCTTGAACTCATCGTAGTTGTCGCAGGGATAGATATGCTCGTCGCGGAACTTGCGTGCCTTCTCGAAGATGTTGTTCTGAATCTCGTCAAGAAGATTCTTAACGCGGTCAACGATGCCGTCGAAGCTGACGCTCTCTTTCTCCAGCGTGTCGCGGCGCATGATCTCGATGGTATTGTTCTCCAGATCACGGCCACCCATAACCAGACGCACGGGGACGCCCTTGAGTTCATAGTCGGCGAACTTGAATCCCGGGCGCTTGTTGTCGGCATCATCGTATTTGACGCTGACTCCAGCCTCACGCAGCTGATCGATGACGGGCTGCAGCTTCTCGCTGATGCCTTTCAGCTGCTCGTCGTTCTTATAGATAGGAACAATAACCACCTGAATTGGAGCCACCTTCGGAGGCAATACCAATCCGTTGTCGTCGCTATGAGCCATGATGAGGGCACCGATGAGACGTGTGGAGACACCCCACGACGTGGCCCAGACATACTGCGGCTTGTTGTCCTTGTCCAGATAAGTCACATCGAAGCTCTTGGCAAAGTTCTGTCCGAGGAAGTGGGATGTACCACTCTGCAGGGCTTTGCCGTCTTGCATCATAGCCTCAATCGTATAGGTATCGACGGCACCGGCGAAGCGTTCGGTCTCACTCTTCTCACCGCGGATTACCGGAACGGCAATCACCTTCTCTGCAAAGTCGGCATAGATGTTGAGCATCTTCTTGGCCATCTCGCGGGCTTCCTCCTGTGTGGCGTGGGCGGTGTGGCCTTCCTGCCAGAGAAATTCAGAAGTGCGGAGGAAGGGACGGGTGCGCATTTCCCAGCGCATCACGTTGCACCACTGGTTGCAAAGGATGGGCAGGTCGCGCCAGCTGTGGATCCAGCCTTTATAAGTGTTCCAAACCATAGTCTCAGAAGTAGGACGGATGATGAGTTCCTCTTCCAGTTTGGCTGTCGGGTCTACGATGATGTCTTTTCCGTCGTCGCTGGTCTTCAGGCGGTAGTGGGTAACCACGGCACTCTCTTTGGCGAAGCCTTTCACGTGCTCGGCCTCACGAGCGAAGAAACTCTTAGGGATGAGCAGGGGAAAGTAGGCATTCTGCACACCCACTTTCTTGAATTCTGCATCGAGTGAAGCCTGCATTTTCTCCCAGATAGCGTAGCCATAAGGTTTGATAATCATGCATCCGCGAACGGGAGCCTGCTCGGCCAAATCTGCCTTCATCACTAAGTCGTTGTACCATTGGCTGTAGTTGTCTGCGCGCTTGGTCAACTGTTTCAATTCTTTTGCCATTTTTCTATATTGTTTTTTCTAAAATGCGATTATGAGTAGGGATTTGCCGAAAGAAAATAGGGATATTTCCTTTGGTTTTCACTCAGAATCCCTTAACTTTGCGCAAAAGTACTAAAAAATATTGGTAATTAGGTTGCTTATGCTGAAAAAAGAATAACTTTGCAGCTTGAATATAAGAATGAAATTAAAACGGAAATAATAAACAGATTATGAAGAATTTTAAAATTGCAACAGTAGGACTTTGTTTCCTGACATTGACAAGTACATTTGTAGGATGCGCCACTAAGCAAGGCACAGGTGCTTTGGCCGGTGCAGGCGGTGGTGCCGCACTGGGCGCAATCATTGGCGCAATCGCCGGTAATGGCAAGGGCGCAGCCATTGGCGCTGCTATCGGTAGTGCTGTTGGAGCTGGCACGGGTGCTATCATTGGCCGCCACATGGACAAGGTGGCTCAGGAGGCTGCTCAGCAGGTTCCTGATGCTCAGGTCGAGGAGGTCACGGATGCCAATGGTTTGAAGGCCGTAAAGGTGACCTTCGACTCTGGTATCCTCTTCGCCACCAACAAGGCCGACCTCAGTCAGAACTCTAAGAACAGCCTGGCAAAGTTCTCCAACGTGTTGAAGAACAACACCGACTGCTACGTTGATATCTACGGCCACACGGACTCTACCGGCAACGACGGCATCAACATCCCCTTGAGCAACAACCGCGCAAAGAGCGTCTACAACTATCTGACGAGCTGTGGCGTTGGTTCCAACCAGATTCAGAAGGTAGAAGGCAAGGGCAGCTCTGAGCCCGTTGCTGACAACAGTACTGTTGAGGGCCGCAAGCAGAACCGTCGCGTGGAGGTTTATCTCTATGCTTCACAGGCTCTGGTAGACAAGGCTACCAATGGTGAATTGCAGTAATTTCGAATAATTAATTTCTATTTCAAGGGAATGTTCCTCTCTCCTCATGGGTAGACGAGTGGGACATTCCCATTTTGTGTTTTGCAACATGAAGCTATTTAAGCAGATTCTGCGATGGGGACTATCGTTATTCTTCGTCACATCCATCCTTGCCGTCGTCATTTATAAGTTCTTGCCCGTCTACGTGACGCCGCTCATGGTGATCCGCCTTTTCCAGCAGGCCGGCGAGGGAGAGTCGTTGAAGTGGCATCACACGTGGGTGTCGCTCGATGAGATCAGTCCCCATATGCCCGTTGCCGTTATGGCCAGTGAGGATCAGCGCTTCCTTCTTCATCATGGCTTCGATATGAATGCCATCGAGAGCGCAGCCCGTCATAATATCAATGGCGGAAGGATTCATGGTGGAAGCACGATTTCCCAGCAGACCGCCAAGAACGTTTTTCTTTGGCCCGGACGCAGTTGGGTGAGAAAGGGATTCGAGGCCTACTTCACCTTCCTCATCGAGTTGATGTGGAGCAAGCAGCGCATCATGGAAGTATATCTGAATTCTATCGAGATGGGCGACGGAATCTATGGCGTTGAGGCTTGTGCAGAACACAACTTCGACAAGGAAGCCATCGACCTGACGCGGCCCAACTGCGCGCTGATTGCGGCCACATTGCCCAACCCGCGCAAGTTCTCTTCCAAAGAACCTTCGCCCTATATCCTTCGGCGCAGTCTTCAGATTCAGCAGCAGATGCGCTTCATACCTTCATTCCCCGAGGAGGGACAGGATTATGATCCCAAGACATCGAGTGGGGGAGTCTACCGCCACAAGAAGAGATAAATCACAGCGCCAGTAAATCACCAATCAAAAGCAGGGAGAGAAACGTATAAAACGATATGGATATAAAGAATGAACTCAATGACAGCCAGTTGGAGGCTGTGCTATATACCGATGGTCCTCAGTTAGTCGTCGCCGGAGCAGGGTCGGGCAAGACGCGTGTACTTACCTATAAGATAGCCTACTTGATCGACAAGGGATTCAAACCCTGGAACATTCTGGCCTTGACATTCACCAACAAGGCGGCCAAAGAGATGCGCGAGCGAATCATGCAGCTCGTGGGCAGCGAGCGCGTGAGGGGATTGCAGATGGGTACGTTCCACTCTGTCTTTGCCCATATCCTGCGTTTCGAAGCCTCGCGGATTGGCTATCGTTCTTCTTTCACTATATACGACGAGACGGATTCCCGCTCGTTGTTGAAGAGTATCATTAAAGAGAAGGGGCTCCCCGATAAGGTGTATCCGGCTGCGGCCGTACATAATAAAATCTCGAAAGCCAAAAACCGTCTCATCTTCCCTGAGGAGTATATCAGTGATAACCGGCTGAAAGACCGTGACCAGCAGGACGGCATGGAACAGGTTGGCGAGATTTATCAGGTCTATCAGCAGCGGCTCCAGCAAGCCTCGGCAATGGACTTCGATGATTTGCTGATGCTCACTTGGAAACTCTTCGAGGAGAATGAAGACGTGCGCAACAAGTATGCCGAGCGCTTCCAGTATGTGCTTGTCGACGAGTATCAGGACACGAACTTTGTGCAGCAGCGCATTGTATGGCAGCTGACCTCCCTGCGGCAGAAGCTCTGTGTTGTAGGCGACGACTACCAGAGCATCTATGCCTTCCGCGGAGCCAATATCGACAACATTCTTAATTTCCAAAGTCTTTATCCCAAGACCCGGATGTTCAAGCTGGAGCGCAATTACCGGTCTACCCGGAACATTGTGGCTGCGGCCAACAGTCTGATGAAGCACAACGAGCATCAGATTCCCAAAAACGTCTACAGCGAGAATTCCGAAGGCGACCGCATCGTCTACCGTCAGCTGCAAAGCGACAAGGAAGAGGCGGCCTACGTCTGCAAGATTATCCGCAACATCCATCGTGACGAGGGCTGTGACTATGGCGACTTTGCCATTCTCTACCGGACGAACTCCCAAAGCCGAAGTTTTGAGGACGAGATGCGGCGGCTGAACATGCCCTACCGCATCTTTGGCGGCATGAGTTTCTATCAGCGCAAGGAGATAAAAGACATCATCGCTTACTATCGGCTCATCGTGAACCATGACGATGAGGAGGCTTTCCGGCGCATCGTCAACTATCCCGCCCGTGGTATAGGAGCAACGACGATGAACAAGATTGTAGCCTGTGCGGCCGAGATGCAGATGAGCCTTTGGGACGTCGTACGGCAGCCGCAGGTGAGCGGTCTAGGTGTGACTTCGTCGACGCAGAAGAAGTTGGCTGACTTCTGCAGTCTCATTCAGGGCTTCTCCGACATCCTGCATCAGAAGAATGCTTACGACCTGGGCCGCCTTGTCATCACGCAGAGCGGAATCAGCAGTGATATCGTAAAGGGCGACCAGCAGGAGGCGCAGGCCCGGCAGGAAAACGTCGACCAGCTCGTAGGGAGTCTTTCTGATTTCGTGGAGACACAGAAAGAATCGGACAATGCCGTCGATGTCTTCCTGCCTGACTTCCTGCAGGACGTGGCGCTGATGACCGACCTTGACAGCGACGACAACTCGCAAAGCCGCATATCGCTGATGACGATGCATGCCGCGAAGGGCTTGGAGTTCCCCACGGTGTTCGTCGTAGGTTTGGAAGAGAACATCATCCCCAGTTCCCTCTCGGCCAATTCGCCCCGTGGAGTGGAGGAGGAGCGGCGCCTGCTCTACGTGGCCATAACTCGTGCAGAGAAGCGCTGTTTCCTGACTTCGGCCAAGACAAGATGGCGGTATGGCAAAACGGAGTACTCAGTGCCGAGCCGCTTCATCCGCGACATCTCTCCGGAATATCTTTCAGCCGACAAGTCGGGATTCAGTCCGCGCCGCAGTTTCTTCAAGGGCGACGATTACGAGATCGACCGTCCTTACACCGGTTTCCGCGATTATGGCAATGGGGTGCGCTTCAGCAGCAGAATGCAGAACTCTCAGCCGGTGGGCGACAGGTTCATTGCCGATCCCAAGCCGAAGGTGACCCGTCCCCACAAACCGGAAGAGGCCGTCGACCCACTGAGTGAGCGCACAAAGCAGCGGCTGATCTCTGAAGGCGGCAATGTCGAGAAGCTGAACCGGACGATAGCCAATGGAGGACGTCGGCCAGCCAACTTCAAACCGGTCAATGCCCTGCAGCGCATGAGCACCAGCCAGCCCATGGCCTCAGGATTGGCGTCAGTGCTGAAAGTGGGATGCCACGTTCAGCACAGCCGTTTTGGCAATGGTCAGGTTGTCGCAATGGAGGGCGAAGGAGAGAATCTCAAAGCCACAGTGGACTTTGAAAATGTCGGTCCCAAGCAGTTGCTGGTTAAATTCGCGAGACTGACCATAGTAGCAGATAAATAATGTAGAATAGAAGACCCACCCCCATCCCCTCCCTACAGAGGGAGGGGAGTGCAAATCAGGAAGCCGCATGGTAGGAGGGCCGTCAGGAATGACGGCCCTCCTATCGCCCTCCTACGTGCATCAATTGAGATTTACCACCGCTTGCTTCTCCCCTCCCTCTGTTGTAGGAGGGTCGTCATTCCTTACGACCAAGATTTTAATTGTTATGAGCAAGCGGTCCTTCTTTCTTGGCCGTCAGGAATGACGGCTCTCCTATTCGCCCCTCCTACGAGCATCTATCGCACTAAGTTTGATTCTCCCTGTGTAGTAGGAGGGTCGTCATTCCTGACGACCAAGCCCGTACTCTGATTGCAATCACAAGCAAACCCTTCGTCGTCAAGAATGACGACACTCCTAAAACGCAAATCCTTCGTCGTCAAGAATGACGACACTCCTACCAACTACAGAGGTAGAAAAAAGCATCACCAGAAATCCCTCACAGACAAATTACCAGCCTCGGAGAGGCTGACTCTCGGTAACCCCAGTCAAGCGACGATAGGAGCGCAGACTGGGGGTAGTTGTCACTATTCTCATTGGACTCAGTGCCCCGAAGGCGGCACACCAGCACGTAGTGCGCAAAAGGGCAGTTGTAGCGGCGTCATTCCTGCCGCCGAAGGATGTACTTCTGACAAGCAAGCGGTCTTCCTTGCTTGGTCGGCAGGAATGCCGACCCTCCTACCATGCGGCTTCCTGCGCTTGCTTCCCCCCTCCCTCTGTAGGGAGGGGTTGGGGGTGGGTCTTCTCTCTCTCTTACTTGCTATTTCTTAACTATAGCTAATTATTTTGGTTAATATTGTTAAATTCACCGAAAGTAATTAACATTTTTCTCTCCTTACCCGAAGTTTAGCGTTAACTTTGCCGACATGAAGAAAAGAACGATTTGGATCATTACCATAGTCATGGGATTGTCGTTCATCGTATTGCTCTTCATGCAGCTCACCTATATCTCTCAGATGGTGAACATGAAGAAGGAGCAGTTCGACGAAAGCGTCAACCGAGCCTTGTATCAGGCAAGCCGCAATCTGGAACTCAACGAGACGTTGCGCTATCTCGAAAAAGACATCAACGCCCAAGAGCGTAAGAACCATATCAAGGATACGGTAGATTTGGGAGTAGACGGACCTCTGGTCCAGACCCATCAGACCTCCGGCGGAAAGGGTACGACCTATACATCCTTCCAGGCGAAGACCATGATGGCCAAGCCCTCGCAGATGCCCAAGGCCATGATCCTTCACAACGACAAGAAGTCGAACGAGGAGGCCTCAAAGACCCTGCAGGAGATCGTCAAGAACCGCTATGTCTATCAGAAGGCCTTGCTCGACGAGGTTGTGCTCTCCATCATCTACTCGGCCTCGCAGAAGCCGCTCAAGGAGCGCATCAACTTCCGCCTGCTCGACCAGGACCTCAAGGCTGAGCTGATGAACAATGGCATCAACATCCCCTACCACTTCATCGTCACCACCCAGGACGGGCGCGAGGTTTACCGCTGCCCCGACTATACCGATGAGGGCGAGGAGTACAGCTATGAGCAGGTGCTCTTCCGCAACGATCCCCAGTCGGAGAAGGGCATCGTCAGGATTCACTTCCCCGACATGTCGAAGTACATCTATTCCAGCGTGCGCTTCATGATCCCAAGCGTCATCTTCACCATCGTGCTCTTCCTGACCTTTGTCTTCACCATCGTCACCATCTTCCGCCAGAAGAAGTATTCTGAGATGAAGAACGACTTTGTCAACAATATGACGCATGAGTTGAAGACGCCTATAGCCAGTATCTCTCTGGCCGCCCAGATGCTCACTTCGCCCAGCGTGCTGCGCACGCAGCAGATGCTCGACCATCTGAGCAAGGTGATCCTCGACGAGAGCCGCCGACTGAGATTCCTCGTCGAGAAGGTGCTGCAGATGAGCATGTTCGACCGCAAGCAGGCCGTATTCAAGAAGAAGAAGCTCGACCTCAACGAGATGGTGGAGTCGATAGCCAACTCTTTCCAACTCAGAATTGAGCACACCGGCGGTAAGATCTACACAGAGATTGGTGCTGTGGATTCTACCATCTACGTTGACGAGATGCACTTCCAGAACGTCATCTTCAACCTCATGGACAACGCCGTGAAGTATCGCAAGCCCGACGAGCCACTCAACGTCTATCTGAAGACTTGGAACGACGACGCCCACCTCTACCTCAGCATCCGCGATACCGGCATCGGCATCAAGAAAGAGGACCAGAAGAAGATATTCGAAAAATTCTACCGCGTCCATCATGGCAACGTCCACGACGTGAAGGGCTTCGGACTCGGACTGGCCTACGTGCAGAAGATCGTCATCCTGCATCATGGCGAGATAAAGGTAGATTCTGAATTCGGCAAGGGAACGGTCTTCACCATCAAGCTCCCTGTGATAAAAGACGAAAACTAATACATAATAATAACTTCAGGCGGTAGCCTTCCTGCTCAAGTGAGGGCACCGCCAGACAAACCAACTACGAATATGGAAGATTCATTGAAAATTTTGCTTTGCGAGGACGATGAGAACCTCGGCATGTTGCTTCGCGAGTTTCTCCAGGCCAAAGGCTATCAGGCAACGCTCTGTCCGGATGGCGAGGCCGGATACAAAGAGTTTATGAAAGAAAAGTTCGATCTCTGCGTGCTTGACGTGATGATGCCCAAGAAGGACGGCTTCACTCTGGCACAGGAGATTCGTCAGGCCGTCTCTGATATGCCTATCATCTTCTTGACGGCAAAGACGCAGAAGGATGATATTCTGGAAGGCTTCAAGATTGGAGCCGACGACTACATACCGAAGCCCTTCTCGATGGAAGAACTCGTGTTCCGTATTGAGGCCATTCTGCGCCGCGTGCGTGGCAAGAAGAGCAAGGAGAGCACGCTCTATCACATCGGCCGCTTCACGTTCGACACCCAGAAGCAGCTCCTCACCATTGGTGACCAGCAGACGAAGCTCACCACAAAGGAGAATGAGCTCCTCGCCCTGCTCTGCTCTCATCGCAACGAAGTGCTGCAGCGCGACTTTGCCTTGCGTACAATCTGGATCGACGACAACTATTTCAATGCCCGCTCTATG
>ONYS01000097.1 GCA_900322095.1 uncultured Prevotella sp. | reverse complement strand
CAGACTCCTCCACAAAACAACAATAGGCTTTAGCCTAAGCGCTGAGGATGAGATTTTCCTTTTAATCATCATCCACGGAAAAATTCAACTGGTCCAAGATTGACGGAAACACAAAGATAAAACTAACTTATCATTGTACAAGTTTAACCCACACTGCATTGAATTTCATCTTTTCCCTTTGCCATCTCACAGAAATTGATTAAGTTTGTGGAAAAAATAGCGGAGCTATGGTAAACTATCCAATTGGCATACAGACATTCAGCGAGATTCGCAACAACAATTATTTATATATCGATAAGACGAAGTATATTTATGACGTGACGCATCCTGGCAAGTATGTGTTTCTCTCCCGTCCTCGTCGCTTCGGTAAGTCGTTGCTCACGAGTACGTTTGATGCCTATTTCTCAGGGCGCAAGGAACTGTTCAAAGGACTTGCCATCGAGAAGCTGGAGAAGGAGTGGAAGCAATACCCTGTGCTGCATTTCTCTTTGGCATCTGCAAAGCGCGGAACGGTGGAAGACCTGGACGACATCATCACGATGCAGATAGAAGACGCTGAAAGCAAATATGGCATCCAGCAGTCGGAGCAGAATCTCACAAGGCGCTTCACCCGACTTGTCAAGGAAATCTTTGCCAAGACGGGCACGCAGGTGGTAGTCCTCATCGACGAGTACGACGCACCCCTACTCACGGTGCTTCACGACAGCGAATGCCTCGGGCAGATGCGCACCGAACTGCAGGCTTTCTACTCACCGCTGAAGGACCTCGATCCCTACCTCCGCTTTGTTTTTATCACAGGTATCACGAAGTTCTCGCAGCTCAGCATCTTCTCACAGCTCAACAATCTGAAGAATATCTCCATGAAGCCGCCATATGCTGCAATATGCGGCATCACACAAGAGGAACTGGAAGACAACTTCCGAGAGGGCATACGGGCGCTGGGCGATGAGAACAAGATGACCTCAGAACAGGTTCTGGCAAAGCTTGCACAGACCTACGACGGCTACCATTTCGCACACAAGAGTCCTGGCGTCTATAATCCTTTCAGCCTGCTCTCGGCTATGGACAACTGCGACTTTGACAACTACTGGTTCTCCACCGGCACGCCGACATTTTTGGTCAACATGCTCAAGCACTTCCATACCGACATCACTAAGATTGATGGCAGTGAGGCGTGGGCTTCAGACTTTGATGCGCCTACGGAGAATATGCAGTCCGTCCTGCCGCTGTTCTATCAGAGCGGCTACATTACTATAAAAAACTATGATCCCATCATTAATCGCTACACGCTTGGCTATCCCAACGAGGAGGTGAAGGTGGGGTTGATGCGCATCCTCGTCCCTTACTATGTTCACACAAACACGGTGGAGGCGGGAAACGCTGTGGCCCAGATGTATTTGGCTTTACGCAAAGATGACATGGACAGCTGCCTCAAGGCAATGCAGGAGTTCTTCACTACGATTCCCTATCAGGAAAATACGCTTAAGAATGCGCCTACCACAGAAGGGCACTTTACCGCAATGCTTTACGTGATGTTCTCCCTGCTCAATGTCTATGTCTATTCACAGGTGCGCAACGCCAAGGGGCGTTTGGATATCCTCATCAAGACCGACACGACCATCTATGTCATGGAACTGAAAATGAACGGCGACCTCGCCAAGGCGCTGCAGCAAATCAACAATCAGGACTACACCATTCCCTACCAGTCCGATGGCCGCAAGGTCGTGAAGGTCGCCATCAACTTCTCAACGGAGGAGAGAACGATAAAAGAATGGAAGATAAGCATTTAATCCCGATGAGATACGTCTTCCACTATCGTCACCGTTGATTGGTTGATGGGCATGTTCATGTTCATGTTGACAAAGCAGTGATAGAAGCCATCATACTTGTCAAAACACTGTACCAACTTCGTCAGTGTGAATTCTATTTGGTGGTATAATCTCTCTTAGACAACTCCACTTTGAGATAGTCGCGCGTGGTGAAATGAAACATTCCAGCCACGACACTGTAGGGGAACTGTCGCACAAAGCGGTTCATCTTGGTGACTGAATCGTTGTAAACCATTCGGATGAGCCTCACTTTCTCCTCATATTCGGCCATGGAGTCCATAGCCCGAGCGTAGAGTTCGGCTGCTTTCAGCTCGGGATATAGCTCTGCCACGGCCTGAATCCGTCCAATCATAGTGTTCATCACCCGCTCTTTCTTTTCAACGTCTTCTGCAGTGTTGGAGCTTGTGTCATTTCGTAGCTGGATAATCTCCACCAGTAAGTCGTGCTCCTGCTGTGAATACTTCTCCACCAATCTCACAAGTCCGAGGATTAAATCCCAACGAGAGTTCAACTGGTCGTCTATCCGTGAGAGGGCTTTCTTGCAAGCCCCTCCCATCTTCACCAGTGAGCGCTGACAGTAAATCATGTAAACGATGCACATCAAGACAATCGTTGGAACAATGAGAATGGTCAACAATTGCATAATCTGTATTTGATGATCATAATTTCTCTGTGCATGATTCGGCGTGATGGCATACTGCGTCTTTTCACCTGCCTGCTGTCGCGCTCTTCACTTCCTTTCGTGCAGCCTTCACCGCTTTCTGGAAGCCCTCGTCAGCATGCAGACGTGCCACGGCTGCCGAGGCGGCAATACGGGCAATGTCCACATCACTCTGATAATGGTAGCCTGCTATGACGCGGCTCTGCCCGAATTCATAGCCCCGTTTCAGGATAGCTTCCTGATGGGCTGGATTGATTTCGGCCAAGACCAAAGCCACAGCCCATCCCGCGGATGAGTGGCTCGATGGATAGGAACCTGAATGGACGTGGCTTTCCTCCTCTTCGGGGATAAGGGTGCCTTCGTGGAACTGCACGAACGGCCGCTTTCTCATGTAGTGTTTCTTGGCGTTCTTCGTCGCATCCACCGCCGCTGTGATGACGCGGTTGATGAGATAGTGGATGTTGGGAGTGGCTTTCTCCGACATCTCCATGCCGAAGACGGTGGAGAAGTTGGCGAGCATATGGTCAACGTCCATCTCTGCGTCTACCACAGCCTGCTTGCCGCGGTCAGTCTGCCTGATGCTTTTGCCCCAATTATACTGCACCCAGTCGTTGAAGAAGTTCATACTTGCCGTGTCGGGCGGTGTCGGCAGATACTGCACACCGTCGGGTATGGCTTCTCTCGGTACGAATGAAGGATATACCACAGTTTGCTTCACGACTTCTTGTGCTGACACATAGAGTGTGAGGAAACTGAATAATAGGATGAATAGACAATTCTTTTTCATGTTGTCTTAGTGTTATGTAATTGTGCTACGGTATATTTTTCTGATGTCGTTCTTGCGCACATTTGGGTAGCATCAGCACCCCACCATCATTGATACTTGGGTGAAGTGCCGAAGCGGTTGACATCGGGCTCGGAGTCGCGCACGTACCACACAATCAGGAGTATGAGTCCAATGACCGGGACGATGCCCCAAAACCAGTTGGCACCGCTCTTCCCGATGTCATGCAGTCTGCGCCAAGATATGGCAAGATTGGGGATGAACGTGGCCAGGCATACTATGCCATAGACTGTGCCGGGCTTTCCGTAGATGGCATAGTCAATGCCGGATGCGACGGCGTAGAGTATACACAGGAAGACCATAACCCACCAGAACTCGGAGCGGCGTGCGCGTCCCCTGAAATTGGCGTAATTGCCAAAGAATGATTTCACAGCTTCGCCGAAACCCACCTGGGGCTTGGCTTGAAAATTTATGTTTGTCATTGCGATCTTTATTCGATTGTTGATAATCACCTGCGCCCATAAGTTCTATTTTTGGTTATGATTCATTCACTTTAGGCTACACTTCCTTCAACATCTCTACTTTTCCTGTTTGCAGGAATATGTTTTTAGTCAAAGACAAAGATAGCTTTTTTCTATCCAAAAACAAAAACATTCAACTGATTTTTTTGCTCATTTTCTCCATATTCAGCACACGGCGCTATCAAGACGCGACTGCTGCGGCTAATTGAATATCACTGCAGGGGCTCGAGTGTGACGATTTCGTTAGGGATATTGGATGAGCCAACGGTGAGGGATGTCTCGCTCAGACGGTCAACACCCTTGATGTCCTTCATTACCTCTTCGATGGTCTCCTGCACGTCGTAGCCTCTCCTACCCTGGCGGAAGTGCATCAGTATTTTCAGACAAGGATGCTTGAGATGGCTGATGATCTCTGCCGCCTCCTTGGAATCGATGGTAAAATAACCCGCACAAGGCAACAGCACAACGTCGGCCTTTGCCAATGCCGTATACTCGTCGCCGGTGGGCAGACGCCCAAGATCACCAAGATGAGCGATGGTCATGTCGGGCAACTTCACGAAGGTGATGTCAGACAATCCACGATGCGCGCCACTATGATGGTCGTGTGGCACGGTCAGCTTCTCAATCTGGAAGCTGAGTCTCTCTCCCGTCGTCCTGACAAGGTGGGCTGCGTTATGGTCACCATGCTCATGCGAACAACTGACAGCGTCGGCCACAATACCGTGAGGCAATCTCAATCCCGGCACACTGCCGTTCTCGTAAGGGTCAAATACGATTGATGATCCGCAGGCCTCCAACTTAAAACAGCTGTGGCCATAATAAGTAATGATAGCTTTCGACATAATTTCTTCGCTTTAGTGTTGTAATCGGTTACAAATATATAATATTTTTTTATAATGCAAATAACTTCCCCTCCCAAAAAATATATTACGCATGGCTGGCATCATTACAAAATGTCAGCACAAAAGCAAAGCTCATGGAATGAAGCAACCGAGCTGAAGGGTGATGAAGCAGACAGGATATCTCAACCGAATCCGATGGTGTTTCTGAAAACTTTGAGGTAGCTGCCTCTTTATTTTATGATAAAACAACGACACATCAATACAATGGCGCCCGCATCGAAGTGATGCGGGCGCCAAGTTGTTGCTTAATTATTTCAAAATCACCTTGCGCGACGTGCCGTCACTATAGCGGATGACACGGATGCCCTGTCCGCTTAGCGTTGAGCTGCAACCGTCGAGGCTGTAGACGCCAAGGATACGTCGGCCAGCTGTCGTGGTAGCGTGCTGGATGCCTGTCGTCGTAGCATTCAGGAAGTCTTTCCAGACATCGGCTGCCTTGTAAGCTTCAAGGGCTCCGTCTGGCACAACGAGCAGACAGTTGTCCTTGTCCACACCATAGAAATTGCTCATGCCCGTAAAAGCGGGAGGCACGGTGTTAAGACTCTCGATTCTGCCGAGTTCCACACAGTTGTCGAAGGCACTATTGCCGATGGAGGCTAGAGACAGAGGAAGCGAGAGACGCGCCATATCCGTTTTCCCATAGAAGGCATAGGCACTGATTTTCTCCACTCCTTCCGGAACAGTATATGAACTGTCTGTGAGAGCCTTACCCATAGGCATGGCAACGAGCTCGCTGCCGTCTTTGGTGAACAGTACGCCGTCAATGTCCTGATAACTGTTGTTGGCCGGATCCACGACGAACCGCTCCAGGGCGAAGTCACCATCGAATGGACCCTCATAGAAAGAACTGTTCACGATCTGGCTTACCTTAGCCGGGATCTTTATCTCCTTGAGGCTGAACAGATTGCTGAGCGCTTTTCCGCCGATGTATTCCAGGCTGTCGCTCAGCCGAAGCTCCTCGAGCTGCTTGCAGTAGTTGAGTGCATAGCTTCCAAGCGTGTTGACACGGCTGCCGCCCGAAAGATGGCGGAGAGAATAGCAGAAATGGAAGGCTGCCGTACCGATGGAGGTGACTGAGTCTGGGATGTGGAACTGCTCGAGAGCGGTCTGCGAGAAAATTCCCTCAGGCAGACGGGTGGTAGACTCTGGCAGGACAGCAGAGGTCATGTTTGCACAGCCGAAGAAGGCATACTTACCGATGTAGCTCACCGAGGCAGGCACTACGACCGACGTTAGTCCGGAACCTGCAAAGGCGTTGTCCTCAATGCTGCTCACGCTGTCAGGAATCGTTATCTGGGTGAGGCTTGCATTGTTGGCCAAGGCCGATGAACCTATTGACTTAGCTGTGCGGGGCAGGATGACGGTGGTCATCTCGCAGCCTTGCTCGCCGGCCGAGAACAGATTGGCAGGCACTTCGTCGTCGTTGGTATACAAGGCTACGTCCTCCCATCCATACTCGTCGGGGACGGAAGCATAGGAAGAACCGCCCGTGACGAAGCGGGCATCAGCAAGATTCAGGCGTGTCACCTTTCCCTCGGTGGCCTGCTGGTCGGAGCTGACACCGCACATATCGCGCAGCACCACGACGTCGTCGCCGTTCAATTGGCCGGAAAGTTTGAGCGAGGTGGCAGTGTACTTCTTGTCCTCAGGTACAAGACCGGCCAAAGTTCCCGGCTCAGCGACATTGATATTGAGATCATAGGGGAGACCCACGGTTCCATCATTATTGACCATCAGACCAGCCACGCCGACTGAGCTGCTCGTGGGAGCCTCAGTAAAGAAGGTGTAGATGCCGTTCTGGTCGTTCTCGCAGTTGACGTAGGCTATGGAAGCTGAGCCATGGGCCCTGCTTGTCCACAGCGAGTCGCCATTTGCGGCATAATGGGCCAGGTAGACGAAGGTGGTGTCGTAGGAGGGCTGGATGCCATATACGGCAACCACACCTCCATCGTCGCCCTTCAGCAGTTTGTAGCCGGTGGGGGCAATGCTGGCAGTGCCAAGCGTCTTGGCCTCACTCCACTGCGACTTGAGGTCGTAGCCAAACTTCTGCAGTTTGAGCGAGTTAGAGGACCAATCGGAGGAGCGCTGGTTATACAAGGCATAGATAGCCTTCTCCTCGGGATTGAAAAGCAGTTTTGTAGAGGCGTCCGAGGTATAGCCGTTCAGATAGTCAACTGGAGTCTCGGCCGTTCTCGAGCCGCTGATTTTCTGGAACACGTTGATGGTATTGTAGTTCTCATCCGAAGCCTCATACTGGATGATCAGGCCGTCGTTGCCGTCGGGATAGCCCAAGAAGGTCTTCTCGTTCCAGCCTCCGAACATGGAGGTAGACGGGTAGAGCGGCAGCGGGTCTTGCCATACGGGCTGACCGGTAGTGCCATTGTAGCGCTGGGCATAGGGATGCTCATTGCTCAAGTATACGGCAATGAAACCGTCGGACGTTGGGAAGATGCTGGCTCCGGTGCCGTCGATCACAACGGGCTCAGAGAAGGCATCCGTTCCGTCGGCCTTGAGTTTCTCCACCACCGACACATCGTCATACACCGACGTGGCTGTACGCGGACGGGTGAAGAGAGCATAGATGTCGCCATTGCAGTTGACCAGGTCGAGGTCGCCGCAGCGCATGGAGTCGGCCACGTCGGCAGCCACACCATCCTTGCCCCACAGCTGCTGGCCCGTGGGATCCACCTTGTAGAAATAAGGTTTGTAGAAAGCGCCCGTATTTGACGTGTCGGTACGGCAGTCCAGATAGGCCACGATGGCATTGCCCACCGAGTCGGTCACCAAGTTGTAAGGCGTACTGTAATTGTAGAGGTCGTAGCGGTTCACCCTTACGCCACTATTGCCGAGCTGGCGCACACCATCCTTGTCGAGCAGCTGCATGAAGAGGTTGCGCGGCGCCATGTAGTCTGAGCCGGTCTGCTGGGTCCAGGTGACGAGGGTTCTGCCGCCCTCAAGCCGCAGGGTCTTCACATTCTCCGGTCTCTATGTTTGCAAGTCTGTCACGCGGAACACCGTAGAGTCGCTGTTCCATTGTGCGCTTGCAGAGAGCGTTGCCAGAAGCAGCCCTCCCAAAGTAATAATTTTCCTCATAAGCTATTATTGTTGAAAACGTTATTCTCTCATAGTTTACTGGTCATCAGAAAGTCAGAGGGCAGGAGAGATTTGATCTCCCCTACCCTATGCCCTTTTCCGATAGCCATCACCTCACGACAATCTTCCTGTCGTTGAGCAGATAGATGCCGGCTGGCAGCGACAGGCTGCGGCTCTGATCAAGACTCTCGGCCTTGAAAATCACAGCTCCCGAGAGCGTGGCGAGGCGCACACGACTGCTGGTGGCCTGAATGGTCAGGCCGCCCTTGTAGGCCTTGTAAGTCAGGGCCTCGCCTGCAGAGACTGGGGCGCCGATGCCCGACGTTTGGGCCTCTGCCGTACTCAGCGGGAACAGTACCGGAGTACCGTCGATGAACGACCGGCCCACGATGCCAAACACCATGACGCTGTCGGATTGCACAAGACTGCTCATCGTGAAGAAATCGGTAAAAATGTTCTCCAGCTGGATGGTGTTGCCTTTCGCATCCGTAGCGTTGATGAATTCATTGGGCAGACATCTCACCACATCATTGTCGGAAGAGAGCTTCACGCTGGTCAGACAAAGGGGCGCGCCCATGAAAGCCTCAGGATCACTGGTGATGACACTCAGGTCGTCGCAGCTGTAGTTGGTGAACATGAAATTCGCGCTGAGTGTGTCAATCTCAGCTTTTGTATCGAGACGGAGCATGAGATTATGACTCACCTCTACCAACTGTCCACGAATCTTCTTCACGTGCATCATATTGTCAGGCACGTACTGACCGACAGGATCGAGAAACTGCGAATCGTCGACGAGCACTCCTCCGGTTCCGTCGTAGAGCCACCGCTGAGCCCGAGTGGGCGACGACCAGTTGACAATGATGTCATGTCCGGGCTGAGGAGTAATCTCATAGAATTTTCCGGGCGTGCCGTTAAGCAGGTTGCCGATACCCTGTATTTTCTCGTAGGGGCGCACGTAGAAGTCGATGTCAGTGGGCTGAGCCTCGTCGAGGAAGCGCTGCAGCTTACGGTCGTAGAAGCGGATATTGAGATGGTGCTTGCCCTGACTGAGATTGCGCAGTGTGATGGACATGTCGAGAGGCATGGTGTTGAACACCTGTGGCTCGCCGTCGTCTACCGTGACATAGACGCTCGTGCGCCCGCCATATTCCTCGGGACCGAAGAAATAGCTGGAACCCGAAAGTACAGGGCGGAAGCTGATGCTGTCGGACGCTGTGGAGAAGCCATTGGTGATATTGCCCGGCTGCACATACCAGGGGATTTCGGCTCCGTCGCCTTCCGTGACGCTGATGCCGTCGATGAGGATGCACCAGCCTTCGCCGTTATTGTTGTCGGGATTATGGAAGACAAAGCGGAACACATAGCCGCTGTCGGGCAACACGGGAACTGTAACGCTCTGCCAGGCATACTCGCAACGGGAGTCGAAGGCAGGCGTGGTGACCGCCCAGGTGTTGCCGCCATCGAAGGAGGCCTCGAGGTTCCAGCACCTAGACCGGTTGATGAGTCGGTCGATGCCCGAATGCACGATTTGGAAGGTCAGTCCTGCTCCGTGGATGGTGTCGAGAAGCTGCAAGCAGGCAGGCTCACCGCCGGGCTCGCCAGCACGCAGCTGTACGGCGCAGCGCCCCTCGGGAATGCCGAGAATGGAGTCGCTGACAATGCGTGCGTTGTGGAAGCGCCATCGTCGACCGTCGATGGTGAGTGTGTCATCGGTGAAATCATCCTTGACGGCATCCTCAAAGCCAAAGTGGTGGATTACTTTTGGTGGAAGACTGTTGTCGAAGTCCGCACGCGACTGCGCACGGCTGTCTTGTGCCAAGCCGGGCAGAAACAACGCGACAGATCCAACAAGGAACGAAAGTGGGATAAATTTAGTCATATTCATAGAATGAATTACAGATTGCCTTAGTGTCCATATGCAAAGTTAGCAAAAAATCATACGCAAACAGCATTTGGCGTACAAAAATGCAAGTTTGACCCTAAAAAATTCATTAGGGAGCAACTTGCATCAGGAAAAAAATGGCCTCACCTCCTTTGAGATCTACTATATTTCGGCTTTTATCTATTCTGATATATCGAAATGTTTTATTATATTTGTGGCTGAATGCTAATACGAACACCTATGATAGACCAACTTATTAAGAACAACCAAGCTTTTGTAGCCGGCAAGGACTACGAGAAACATATCACAGACGGACTTCCATCTGGCAAAACACTCGTCCTCACTTGCATGGACACTCGTCTCAGCGTCATGTTGCCCGAGGCTCTCGGCATCAAGAACGGCGAGGTGAAAATCGTGAAAGTGGCTGGAGGCGTCATCCTCGACGACTACGATGCCGTGATGCGTTCCATTCTTGTGGGCATTTATGAGCTCGGCATTGAGGAGATAATGGTGATACACCACACGGATTGCGGTGCCGGCAAGATGAATGGACATCATATGGAGCAACTCATCAGCCAACGCATCCCGAAGGAGAAAGTTGCCCTGGCCGAACAGCATGTAGACATCAGCACATGGCTCAACGGCTTTGGCGATACAGAGCAAAGCGTCGAGGCAACAGTGGCCCGAATCAAAAATCACCCACTGGTGCCAGACGACATCATCGTCCGTGGTTTTATCATCGACTCTGTCACGGGAGCCTTAGAAGAGATTAAGAAGTAAGAGGTAAGAAAGGGAATAGTCATGAAACATGAATTGTTGGAACTGGCCTTGGAGATTGCAATCAAGGCTCACAAAGGACAAGTTGACAAGTCGGGCGCCGTCTATATTTTTCATCCCATCCGTGTTGCAGAACGTTGTTCTAAGGAGGAAGAGAAGATTGTGGCACTGCTCCACGACACGATCGAAGACACGCCAGTAACGCCGGAGTACCTTTTGTCACAAGGTTTTCCACCTACGATTATCGATGCGGTAATGGGAGTGACTCACCGTGAGAACGAGACCTATGAGGAGTTCGTCCGCAGAGCCAGCCTCAATCCCATCTCCAAACAGGTGAAGATACACGATTTGGAGGACAATCTGGATATCCGGCGGCTCGGTGAAGTAACGGAGAAGGATCTGCCCAGACTCAACAAATACCTGCGTGCATATAGGTATCTTACTCAAGACTCTCATTGAGCCATGGGGCTACTTCGGGCTTTATACGACATCTTGCGCGGGACTTATTCTTAAAGTAAGCATGCGAAGCTTGGCCTTTTGGATGCGACTCTCTAACTTTGCACTTGAAAGAAATCGATTGACAGAGGCCAATCGGTGATAAGCTTCCGAAGGCGAACTTATTCCCATGCCATAATCCTAACAACCAGAAACGAATGATGAAATACAAGTTATTGCTCCTTCTCCTGCTCTCCCCCGCCCTATCCTGGGCCAATCCCGTAGACAGTCTGCTGGAACGTCTAGACAAGGGGGCATCAAGTAAATTCGAGCTCATCGTGGACGGAGCAATCGACAACACAGACGACTACTTCGAACTCAGCGACAGCCACGGCAAGGCAGCATAGCCACGGGCATCGGCTGGTACCTGCGCTACTGGGCCGGCATCGACGTAGCCTGGAACAATATGCATCCCCGGCTTCCCCGTCGGCTGCCGAAGGTGGAAACCACCGTGCGCCACACGTCGAAGGCCACGTGGAGATACTACCTCAACTATTGTACGCTGTCTTACTCGATGGCCTTCTGGGACTGGGACCGCTGGCAGGAAGAGATCGACTGGATGGCACTTCACACCGACGCCGTTTGGGACGCACTGCTGCAACGGTTGGGCTACAGCCGGCAGGAGGCACGGGAGTTCATTGCCGGTCCTGCCTTCCAGGCATGGTGGCTGATGAACAATCTCGAAGGATGGGGAGGCCCCGTCAGTGACTCGTGGATTCATCATTCTCTAACTCTTCAGCGGCGCATCCTGGGCCGCATGCGCTCTTTAGGCATCCATCCCATCATGCCGGGCTTCTCAGGGATGCTCCCCCACGATGCCCGGACCAAGTTGGGCGTCAATGTCCAGGATCCCGGATTGTGGAACGGTTTCCACCGACCGGCCTTTCTCCAGCCCACCGACAGCCGCTTTGCCGACATTGCGGCCGCCTACTACGACGAGCTGCAGAAGCTTTACGGCCCAATGGAGTTTTTCTGCATGGATCCTTTCCATGAAGGCGGCAGCGTGGAGAGCGTGGACCTTCGGGCTGCCGGACGTGCCATCTGGCAAGCCATGCGCAGGGCCAGCACTGAGAGCAAATGGGTGATTCAGGCCTGGGGCGCCAATCCCCGCAGTGCAATGATCGACAGTCTGCCCAAGGGGAGCGTCATCGTCCTCGACCTCTACTCTGAGAATCTGCCTCAATGGGGCGACAGTCTTTCACGCTGGTACCGGCCCAAGGGTTTCGATGGTCATGATTGGATCTACTGCATGCTGCTCAACTTTGGCGGCAACGTGGGTCTCTTCGGCCGTTTCGACAGCGTGACCGAAGGCTACAACCGAGCCTTGCGGTCTTCCTTCGCCTCGAGCATGAAGGGGGTCGGGATGACCATGGAGGGAATAGAAAACAATCCCATGATGTATCAGTTGCTGAGCGAGCTGCCCTGGCGTGACACTCCCGTCGACCGCAACCAGTGGATCACCCGTTATGCCCAGGCCCGCTACGGCAGGAGTAACGCCCAAGCCGAGAGCGCCTGGAAGATTCTGGCAGCGACGGTCTACAATAGTCCGCGCTCAGCCCAGGAGGGAACGAACGAGTCGGTGTTCTGTGCCCGTCCGAGCGACAATGTCTGGCAGGTTTCCACCTGGTCGAATATGCAGCCCTATTATAAGGCCGAGGACGTCTACCGTGCCGCCCGGCTCTTCGTAGAAGCTTCCCGCGACGAGCAGCTCAGCCGCAACAACAACTTCCGTTACGACCTTGTCGACGTAGTCCGACAGGCACTCGCCGAGCGGGGCCGCGAAGTCTACGGGCTCATGCAGCAGGCATTGAAGGCCAGTAATGCCCAGCTGTTCAAGACCCACTCCGACGAATTCCTGCGGCTGCTCCTCTCCCAGGACACCCTGCTCGCCACGCGCACCGAGTTCATGTTGGGTCCGCGCATTGCTCAGGCACGTTCGCTGGGCATTACACCCGAAGAGAAGGACCAGCTGGAATGGAATCTGCGCACACAAATCACCGTATGGGGCAACCGTCAGTGTTCCGATGAAGGCGGACTTCACGATTATTCCCATCGAGAGTGGAGCGGCATGCTGGCCGACTTCTATTATCCTCGTTGGCAAGCCTGGATAGACAGCCAGCAGCAAAGGCTCGAGGGGAAGCCGGCTCCCGCAATCGACTTCTTCGCCATGGAGGAAG
>ONYS01000046.1 GCA_900322095.1 uncultured Prevotella sp. | reverse complement strand
ATTTGCGGTAAGACGGGGTAAGAATAATTCTGAATGAAGAAATATTCGGCAAAATTACTTCTGGAACCCAAAATGCCACTTTTTAAAGTGGACTCAATAATAAAACAAGGTCTTTATCGTTTGAAGAAATGACAGCTCAATTTTGTTCCACCCGAACGTTCACGTACCAAAGGTCGCTGACCAACAGTAGTACCGATGCTCATTCGTGCAATAACAAAGGCTGTTCATGTAAGATATAATCGCTACAAAATGCTAAAGAAATATTTCATGTCGTCTCCCAGCGTCTCCGTTCTGCGCCTGGTCCTCGTGTTGACTCTGCTCATCGCGTCGCTGTCGGCCTCGGCCCGAAAGTTGTCGGGGCGCGTTGTCGACGCCGCAACCGGCCGCACCATATCCTATGCCACGGTGGAGCTGCTCTCCGTTGACGACAGTTCGCTTGTGGCAACGGCCATCGTGAAGACCGACACGCTTTGGAACGATGAAGTCTATTCCTATTATAATATAAAGAATGTTCAGAACAACACCGACTATATCCTGCGCGCCTCGGCCGTGGGCTACGAGACAGCCTACAAACGCGTGAAGGTGAGGATGGGCGAGCGCGTGGCCCAGCAATGGATTGGCGACATCCAACTGAAGGAGAACACGACCATGCTCGACGAACTCGTTGTGAAGGCCACGAAAATCAAGATGGTGATGAAGGGCGACACAATCGTTTACGACGCGACGGCCTTCCAGCTCTCTGAGGGCTCCATGCTCGACGCGCTCATCCGTCAGCTTCCGGGAGCCAGCATCTCGAACGGCGTGATCAAAATCAACGGGCGACAGGTGAGCTCGCTGCTCATCGACGGTCGCGACTTCTTCAACGGCGACGCGAAGAAGGCGTTGGAGAATCTGCCCGCCTACACCGTCGACAAGGTGAAAGCCTACGAGAAGGCGGGACGCAACTCGCGGCTCATGGGCCTGGACACGGGAGACAAGCAATTCGTGCTGGACGTGAACCTGAAGAAGCAGTACCACGAAGGAATGATAGGCAACGTAGACCTGGCTGCGGGAAGCAACAACCGCTATTCGGGTCGCGGCTTCGTCATGGGCTACACCAAGAAGGACCGCCTGACGCTGACGGGACAGATGAACAACGTCAACGACTCCTCTGAGCCTGGCGAGGGCGACTACGTTGTGGAACCGTCGACGCAATCGGGAAAGACGGCCACCAAACTCGCCAGCTTCGAATATCGCCATGAGGGTAAGACAGAGGACGACTACCTCTCGGCCACGGGAAACTACACCTACAGCGACAACGAATATCTCTCGCGCACAACGACGCAAAACTATCTCGAAGGCGGCGACACCTACGGCCTGAGCAAGACGCAAAACCGCACCAAGTCGAGCGCCTGTCAGCTCTCGTCGAGTTTCGGTTTTCATCCCAAGAGCGTCATCTTCTACGGTTCCACAACGTTCAATTACAGTCAGAACCATTCTCTCTCGCAGTCGCTCTCGGGCCGTTTCAACGACAATCCGTCGTGGTCGAAGAGTCTGCTCGACAGCCTTTTCCTGCCCGGTGCCAGTCAGCGGCTCATGCGCATGGCCGTCAACCGCGTGCGCAGCGATGGCAAGAGCCGCGGCCAGCAGTTGGGCCTGGACGGCAATGTGGGACTCTCGAAGGCGTTTGGGGGTAACGACAATGGTTGGGACAATCTCTTCTCGGCCAACGTTTCGGCCAACTATAGCCATGGCAAGTCGCGCAACTTTGCGTTGAACCGGATTGATTATCTGACAACCGGCGACCAGGACCACCGCAACCAATATACCGACGCGCCCAGCAACAGCTTCGTGTTCAACGGTGGTGCATCCTATCAGCACGCGTTCATACTCAACCGCGACTCCGACGAATTCCTTCTGCCCCGCATCGGCTATACCTATCGTCAGAGTTTCGACCACGCAGAGAGCTCGCTTTATCGACTAGACCAGCTCTCCGACTACGAGGAGGATGACTATCCGCTCGGCGTGCTGCCCTCGTCGCGTGAGGCACTGATGCGAACGCTCGACGCCACCAACAGCTTCCGCAACGACTCGTGGCAGAACTTGCACGACATCAATCCTACGCTCTATTATCGGCGGGGCGACGGCACGAGGCGTCCCTCACTGTCGGTATCGCTCTCGCCAACTGTCAGTCTGAAGCATGAGCACCTGCGCTATTACCGGTCGCAGCAGCAATACGACCGCAGCCGCAACTCTTCCCTGTTCAGCTATCGGCTGGGCGTGCAATATCTCAACAACGACTCTGTGGCCAACCACATGTTTGGCGGATGGCTGTCGTCGTCGGTGCAGCAGCCCAATCTCGTTCAGCTCCTCGGCATCCACGACGACAGCAATCCCTTGCAGGTGAGTGATGGCAACCCGAACGTGAAGAACTCACGGCTGTACAGTCTGTCGTTGAATTCGTCGGTGATGTTTCCGAAGTCGCAGAATCTCATCTACGGCAATGCCATGTGGAGTATGACCCGCAATGCGCAGGCCACATCGGTGGTCTACGACAAGCAGACGGGCATCACCCATTCGCGTCCGGAGAATGTCAACGGCAACTGGAGCGCGTCGTTCTCGGGTACCTACAACTGGCATCCGCTGCGCAAGCATAAGGAATATGAGATTGACTTGGATGCCAACGTCGACTATAACCACAGCGTTGACCTGATGCAGACGACGGACGCCGGAAGCGGACGCAGTACGGTGAACACCTGGAATACGGGCGGACGACTGACGCTGAAGTACATGCTGGGCGAGAACAGCGCGTCTCTCTTCGCGGCCCTCAACAATCAGCATGTGACGGGCAGCCGAGAGGATTTCACGTCGACGAGCGCGTGGAGCAACAGTCTCGGACTGAACGCCACGTGGAGTCTGCCCTGGCATCTGCAGTTCTCCACCGACTTGACCGATTATTTCCGCCGCGGCTACAACGATGAGCAGATGAACAATAGTCAGTGGGTGTGGAACGCACGGCTTTCGCGCAAGTTCCTCAAGGACAAATTCTCCATCACGCTCGACGGCTTCGATATCCTCGGTCAGCTGAAGACCACGCAGTATACGCTCGACGAGCAAGGCCGAACGGAGCAGTGGACCAATTCCCTTCCCCGATACATCATGGTTCACGTGATGTTCAAGTTCTCGGCGGGAATGAATCGGTACTAGGGCGGGCTTGCAATCGGTCTTCATTTCTTGGCCGTCAGGAATGACGGCCCTCCTCCGAACATCAATTGTTACTTAACGCTCCGCTTCGCGGAATTGAGAATAATAACGAATAAGGCTGCGCAGCCAAATTATGAATTGTGAATTATGAATTATGAATTAGAATAACGCTCCGCTGACGCGGAAATACATAATAATGTTTTTTCAAACGCGCAGGCGCGTTTTATTTTTTTTTTTACATGAATGTCCACGAATTAACACGAATTTCCGTTAATTTCTTATTATAAGAAACTATTGAGTCCACTTGAAAAAGTCAGCATCCCTTTCAATCTAAAAGTTGAGTGCCAGTTTCCAGAGATTTTACGCTCCAAAAGCCTTCTTGTTAGGCTGATAGGTTTCAAATCATAACATTTTTGAGGTAGGGGCCTCAAAAAACGGACTTTTTAAAGGGGGACTCCTATTAAAGATTCATAGATGGCCATGAATTTAAAGACTCATTAATGACCATTAATATAACGTGGAAAATCATTCGTGAAGAATTCGTGGATAATTCATGATCATTCGTGTTAATAGAAAAAAAGTAGATTGAATCATGTTCGTTTTTCTTTCTTGTGCTTATTTAATGCTCTGTTTCGCGGAATGAAGAATAAAAACGAATAAGGCTGCGCAGCCAAATTATGAATTGTGAATTGTGAATTATGAATTAGAATAACGCTCCGCTTCGCGGAATTGAGAATAATAACGAATAATCCGACTATACACAAAAATCCGGCGTCTCATTCCTTTTATTGAGCACGTTACCGCTCGGTGGTAAACGGATTATCGCTCGGTGGTAAACACATTATCGCTCGGTAAACACGCTACCTTTCGGTGGTACTGACGCTACCACTCGGTGGTACTCATGTCATTTGTCTATATTCTCAATTCGATATGCCCATAATTACACTCCGACTTCCCCGTAATTGCGGTTCGATTTGCCCGTAATTGCTGCATCACTTGCCCATGTTCGTAGCGCTGTTTGCCCGTACTTGGCGATAAGACGGGCGAGGGCGGATGCTGTGTCGTTTGCGCAAAATAAATTTCTTTGTGGAAGAAATTGCCGCCTTTATTGTTTTATTTGGCGCTTATTTTGTATTTTTGCATTATGAAGATTTTTACAAGCTCGCAAATCCACGAATTGGACAGCTTCACCATTGAGCACGAACCCGTACAGAGCATCGATCTCATGGAGCGTGCCGCAAAAGTGATGACTCACGTCATCATGGAGCGGTGGGACAAACATACGCCTGTGGCTGTGTTTGCGGGACCCGGCAATAATGGTGGCGACGCTTTGGCCGTGGCTAGAATGCTGGCCAAAGCTGATTATTCCGTTGACGTTTATCTTTTCAATATACACAACAAACTTTCTGCTGACTGCGAGATCAACAAGAAGCGCCTGCTCGACGCCAACTGCGTGAGGCATTTCACTGAGGTGACGGTCAACTTCGACCTGCCCGATCTCACGGCGCGCACGCTTGTCGTTGACGGTCTGTTCGGCTCCGGACTCAACAAGCCCCTGGCCGGTGGCTTCGCCTCGCTGGTGAAGTATATCAACCAGAGTCCGTCGAAGGTGGTCAGCCTCGACATGCCTTCGGGAATGATGACCGAGAACAACACCGACAACATCTGGACCAACATCGTCAAGGCCGACCTGACGCTCACCCTGCAGCAGAAGAAGCTCGCCATGATGTTTGCCGATTGCCAGCCCTATCTGGGCGAGGTGAGAGTGCTCGACATCCGTCTGTCGCAAGACTATATCGACAGCACCGATGCGCAGTTTGTCACCGTAGAGGAGAACGACGTGCGCCGAATACTGCAGCCGCGCGCCGACTTCGTCCACAAGGGACTGATGGGCTATGCCCTGATCATTGCCGGACAATACGGCATGGCCGGAGCTGCCGTGCTGGCCACGAAGGCCTGTCTGCGCAGTGGAGTGGGGAAGGTGGCTGTGCTGACGCCCCAACTCAACAACGACATTATGCAAATCAGCGTGCCCGAGGCCATCTTGGTCCACGACGCTGAGGACGCCTATTTCTCCGAGGCTACCGACACCGACGGCTACGACGCCATGGCTATAGGCCCCGGTCTGGGCGTGCGCGAGCAGACTTCCATCGCGCTCATCTCGCAGCTGCGCCGCACCACGTGCCCCATTGTTGCCGACGCTGACGCGCTCAATATCATTGCCAACCACAGAGCCTGGGTGCAGCAGTTGCCACAGGGCATCATCCTGACGCCCCATCCCAGAGAGTTCGACCGACTGGCAGGAGGAATCTCAAACAGCGACTACGACCGACTGGCGAAAGCCATCGCACTGGCTGCCCATACGAAGGCCTATATTCTTCTGAAAGGCCACTACAGCGCGCTGTGCTGTCCCGACCACCATGTGTATTTCAACACTACGGGCAACAGCGGCATGGCAACAGCCGGAGCGGGCGACGTGCTCACGGGCATCATCACCGGACTTCTGGCCCGCGGCTATGAGCAGCGGGAAGCCTGCATGCTGGGCATGTATCTCCACGGTCTGGCGGGCGACATCGCCGTAAAGTCCATCGGCAAGGAGAGTCTTATAGCGAGCGACATCATCAAGTTCCTACCCATGGCATTCCAACGCTTAGAAGAATAAACTCCCGATATGTTGAAGAAAATCATTTCCCTCGTCCTCATGTGTGTGGCCACGGCGCAAGTGGTGGCCCAGCAACCTGTTGAGGGCTTGACTTATTACCTTCCGCAGACGGTGGTGAAAGTGCGTCTGCTCATCCAGCACCAGAAGTTCGTGCCCGGACGGTTGGCCGTCTACGGTCAGAAATATCTGCGCAAGCAGTGCGGGATGGAGGCCGAGAACACTTATCGCGTCTGTGGTGCCAGCATGTATGCCACGGCACTGCCCGATACGTCGCGCCGCTATACGGTCAACCTCGACCGCAAGAAGGTGATATTCAATGTGGAATGTGACAACAATGGTGTGTTGATGGCCGTCAACGACCAGGGCAAGAAAGCCTCTGTGCCGGCCCGTTTTAAGCCGGCCCACCAGCAGCCTGCGCTCAATCCCGACAACTTCATGACCGCCGACATGCTTGCGGCTGGCTCCAACAGTAAGCTGGCTGAGCTTGTGGCCCAGGAAATCTTCGATATCCGCGACGCCCGAAACCAGATCAACCGTGGCGAGAGCGACCAGATGCCGAAGGACGGCGAGCAGCTGAGGCTGATGCTTCAGGGACTCGACCAGCAGGAGACGGCCCTCATGCAGCTCTTCACGGGTGTGACAACCACCGACACAACGGAGACGGAGGTCACCTTCGTCCCCCAGAAAGGCAAGAACCGCGTGCTCCTCTTCCGTCTCTCTAAATGGCTCGGACTGGTGGACAGCGACGATATGGCTGGTGCTCCTTACTATATGAACGTGGAGCAGCTCAACGATGTCGCCATGCCCGAATTGTCGCAGACCGACAAGAAGAAAGATAAGGAGGAACCTGCTCTCGTCGTTGCCGTTCCCGCGAAAATCAGGCTTACGCTCACCGATGAAGAGTCGAAGCCAATTGACACCGAGGAAATGTATGCCGCCCAGTTTGGCGACGTCTACGGTATCAGTCAGGAGCTTTTCTCCAAGAAGCAGGTGGCCCATATTCGGTTGAACCCCATCACGGGTGTGGTGGAGTATCTGGATGTGGAGCCTTTGAAGTGATTAAACAATCCTATAAATATCTACCCGCCGTTCCCTGTTGCGTGAGCAACGGAGGACGGCAATTTTTATAAGATTCCAACAGTCCCAACAGACCCATCAGACCCACCCCCAACCCCTCCCTACAAAGGGAGGGGAGAAGCAAATGAGGGTAGGAGGGCCTCCTAAACCAAGCTCCATTCGAACACTAGCACGAAGCGCGCAGACAGTTAGAAAATCATGAGGCATTTTTGTTCCATTTGCGTGAAATAATCAACTGCCTCTCTCGCAGCCGTAACTGGCGATTTGAAAGAAAGTTAGCCTATCATTTGGTTAATTACCAAAAAGTTAGTAACTTTGCACCGCTTTTCGGCTTAACCGCTGGTTGACGGAAGAGTCGCCATACCATGTTGAGTTGGAACGACAAACAATTTTTAATCAAACAACAATGGATTTAATTAAAGTTGCTGAGGAAGCATTTGCAAGCGCAAAGCAGTATCCCGATTTCAAGCCGGGTGACACAGTGACAGTCGCTTACAAAATCGTCGAGGGTAACAAGCAGCGTATTCAGCTTTACCGTGGCATTGTTATCAAAATTTCAGGTCATGGAGACAAAAAGCGCTTCACCGTGCGCAAGATGTCTGGAACAGTAGGTGTGGAGCGTATCTTCCCCATCGATTCTCCCAGCATTGACAGCATCGAGGTGAACAAGCGTGGTAAGGTGCGTCGCGCCAAACTTTACTATCTGCGTAAGCTCACTGGTAAGAAGGCCCGCATTCAGGAGAAGCGTACCGTTGCCGCCAACGCTGAATAATCTTCGTTTTATTCCTGCCAAGGCAAGAAAAAAGAACTCAATCGCCATAGAGCGGTTGAGTTCTTTTTTAATTTTTAATGTCTTAGGGTCCTTTCATTCGCCTTCCTCATAGTTTATGCTCGCATCGGCGTCGCCGTAGAGGGCATCTTTCAGGTCTTCCCACGACTGGAAGCCAGCGAGCAGGGCCAGGCGGTTGAGCGTCTGTTTGGAGGGTTTCTCCTTTCCGCTCAGAATTGATTCAACTCTCTTCATGGAAGAGAAGTGGAAGTGACGATTGGCAATCACTTTCTTCATAACATCAAACGTTGTTTAAATCTACTGCAAAATTACGAAAAACAAATGATACGGCAAGGATAACTCACATTAATTTCGTAAATTTGCACTTAGAAATAAATCCCTTCGAAATGAAAGAAATAACTTTGAAGTACGGATGTAATCCGAATCAAAAGCCCGCCCGCATCTACATGGAGCATGGCGAGCTCCCGGTAGAAGTGTTGAACGGACGTCCCGGCTACATCAATTTTCTTGATGCGCTCAACAGCTGGCAGCTCGTCAAGGAGCTCAAGGCAGCCACGGGAATGCCTGCTGCCGCCAGTTTTAAGCACGTCAGTCCTGCGGGTGCAGCCATTGGCCTGTCGCTGAGCGACACGTTGAAGAAGATATACTTCGTCGACGACGTTGATTTCGAACTCACTCCTCTGGCTTCGGCCTACGCCCGTGCACGCGGTGCCGACCGCATGTGCTCCTATGGTGATTTCTGCGCGCTGAGCGACACTTGCGACGAGGCTACAGCTCGGCTCATCAAGCGAGAGGTGAGCGACGGCGTGATTGCGCCTGACTATACGCCCGAGGCTCTGAAGATATTGATGACAAAGCGCCGTGGCACCTACAACGTGATTAAAATCGACCCCAACTACGTGCCCGAGCCCATCGAGCGCAAGCAGGTGTTTGGCGTAACCTTTGAGCAATTGCGCAACAATGTAGACCTCAACGATCCTGCCCTCTTTGCCAATATCCCCACGAAGAACAAGGAGTTTACGGCTGAGGCTAAGCGCGACCTCGTGATTTCGCTCATCACGCTGAAGTACACGCAGAGCAACTCTGTCTGCTACGTCAAGGATGGCCAGGCCATTGGTATCGGCGCTGGTCAGCAGAGCCGCATCCACTGCACGAGACTCGCTGGCAGCAAGGCCGACGAATGGTGGCTGCGCCAGTGCCCGAAGGTGATGGCGTTGCCTTTCAAGGAGGGTATCCACCGCGCCGACCGCGACAACTGCATCAATGTGTATGTCTCCGACGAATGGGAAGATCTCTTGCAGGAAGGCACATGGCAGCAGTTCTTCACCGAGAAACCCGAGCCGCTGACGCGTGAGGAGAAGAAGGCGTGGATTGCCAAGAACACCGATGTTGCCCTGGGCTCTGATGCATTCTTCCCCTTCGGCGACAACATCGAGCGTGCCCACAAGAGTGGCGTCCACTATATTGCGCAGGCTGGCGGTAGCATCCGCGACGACAATGTCATCGAGACTTGCGACAAGTATGGCATCGCCATGGCCTTCACTGGCGTGAGATTGTTCCATCATTAATTTGTGAGTTTTTGAGTTTAGGAGTTTTTAAGTATGGACGATTTTGACCAAATACTCGAGAGCGGCATCGTCTTCAAGGGTGCGCCGAAAGGCGGACCAAAGGATGACGGTAAGGTGAAGACGAAGGCCAAAAAGAAGAAATACATCACGGGCGCCCACGGCAGTGGCTCAGCCCGTCAGAAAGCCAAGTACCGTGAACAGCGGGCCAACCGCCGTTCGCAGCACAAAGGTTGATTACCAGGAATAGAAAAGGCCGATAAGCTATCGTTGCTTATCGGCCTCTATTATTTTTAGCGGCTAGATGCATAGGAGAATGCAAACGGGAATTGTCTCCTGGGATGGATAACATTGCGTGAATGAGCCGGGAATGGCGATAGGCGTTTATAAATCCGCGATTTCCTCGACAGAGAGTCCTGTGATGTTGGCAATTTCATCCGTGGGCATTCCTTTGGCTTTCAGCTTTCTGGCTATAGCAAGACCATTATCTCTTGCGCCTTGTGCCTTGCCCTCAGCTATTCCTTGAGCTTTACCCTCGGCAATACCTTGAGCCTTACCTTTCTCAAATCCTTTTTTCATTCCGATTTTTTCTCCGACTTTCTTGGCTGTATTGACAGCATTCTCGATGTCGCGGTAGGCATTGACGCTGGTCTCGTGCTCCCTGAGTTCCTCTTTCCCATAAATTATTCGTAAATGAATATATTCATGAGAAATTTATGGATAATTTATGGATATTCGTGTGAAAAATAATCTCCATGAATAATGTAGGTTAGAATCTGTCAGTGGATTGATATATACTTCACCGCTATGGTTCATAACTACGTGCTCCTTTTTTAATTTATCGTACAAACTTTATACTTGCAAATATAGATAAATTTCTTGAATTCTACGTAAGCAGAGGCAAAAATAAACGGTAAGAAAATAAAAAAGCGGAACTCCCGCTTGGGAATTCCGCTTATGTAGTTTCCTGTATGAAGGAAAATTAGTCGCAGTTGGCGAGCTTGTGGTCAGAACCCAGCACGTCGGTGATCTTCTCCTTGTACATGTCTGTCATGTAAGCACGAGCCACCTTGCCATACTGACGAGGATCGAAGTACTCAGGATGCAGAGCCAATGTCTCACGAACACCAGCTGTGTAAGCCAGACGGGAGTCGGAGTCGATGTTGATCTTGCAGACAGCGCTCTTGGCAGCCTTGCGGAGCTGATCCTCGGGAATACCAACAGCATCAGGCAGCTTGCCGCCGTACTTGTTGATGATGTCGACATACTTCTGAGGAACTGAAGAAGATCCGTGGAGCACGATGGGGAATCCGGGGAGTTTCTTCTCGATCTCTTCCAGCACGTTGAATGCCAATGGAGGAGGAATCAGACGACCTGTCTTCGGGTCACGTGTGCACTGCTCGGGCTTGAACTTGTAAGCTCCGTGAGAAGTACCGATGGAGATAGCCAAAGAGTCGCAACCAGAACGCTGGCTGAACTCGATAACTTCCTCAGGACGTGTGTAGTGAGACTCCTCAGCAGAAACCTCGTCCTCAACACCAGCGAGCACACCCAGCTCAGCCTCGACAGTTACGTCGAACTGGTGAGCGTAGTCAACGCACTTCTTTGTCAGTTCGATGTTCTCATCGAAAGGCTTAGAAGAAGCATCGATCATCACTGAAGAGAAGCCCATATCTACGCAGCTCTTAACGAGCTCGAAGCTGTCTCCGTGGTCGAGGTGAAGCACGATCTCAGGATGGTTGCATCCCAAAGACTTTGCATACTCAACAGCACCCTCTGCCATGTAGCGGAGAAGGATTGGGTTGGCATAGTTGCGGGCACCCTTGGAAACCTGAAGGATCACCGGTGAACGAAGCTCAGAAGAGGCTGTGATGATAGCCTGCAGCTGCTCAAGGTTGTTGAAGTTGAATGCAGGGATAGCATAACCGCCGTTGACGGCTCTTTTGAACATCTCGCGTGTATTGACGAGACCTAAATCTTTATAACTTACTGCCATTGTATATAAAATTATAAACTAACAATCTTTTTTTTTGTTCACTGCAAAGTTACTATTTTCTTTGTGTTTAACAAAACTTCCCTCCAACTTTTACGAATACGATTGGTTAAAAAAACTAATAATTTGTAGTTTTGCTATATTCATGTAGCAATATCAAGACAAAGCCTTCGTGCGGCTGTTGTTCTTTTAGTTTTTCTTGCTTACTCTTCCGCTCTTGTCCAATTTCAGGACTGAGGCTTGAAGTTTTTTGCTCGTATGGTCGAAGATGAGGTTGGGGTTGATGTTGCGGCCTTGGAAGTGGATTTCGAAATGCAGATGCTCTGTTGTGGCGCGCCCTGTGCGGCCAGTGAGACCGATTACCTGACCGGCCTTGACGTGGTCGCCCTTCTTGACGAAGTTCTTGCTCTGATGGCTGTAGAGCGTCTCGAAACCGTAGGCATGGCGGATGACGATGCAGTTGCCATAGCCGAAATAGGGACCGGAGCGGGTCACTACACCGTCAAAGGCGGCGAGAATCTCGTCGTTGGGCTTGGTCTTGATGTCCACTCCCTTATGGTTGCGGCTTCCACCGTAGGGGCTGATGACGTGGCTTCCGGGCAGGGGATAGTCCCAATCCTGCTTCTCCAACTTCTGCAGGTCGAGCTCGAAAGCGCTATTTTTCTCGAAGGGATCCTCTTTGGCATCGTCGGGGTCGAGGCTCGTGATGCCTTTGCTCTCGCGGCGGGGTGGCTGTACCACCTGCACGTAGTTGCTGTGCTTGCGGAAGGTGAGCGTCTGATGATGGAGGCGGTGACTGTCGGGGTCGAGCAGCGTCTCGGGATTGATCCATCCGCCATTGACGAGGATGGCGACAAAAGCCCTCACCTCGCCGTTCTTCGTTCCGACGATGGCGATGGTCTGTCCGGCCTTCACGCGGTCGCCCACCTTCACAAGGTTCTGCGCGTTCCAGCCATAGACGGTCTCAAGACCGTTGTCGTGGCGGATGACGATGGTGTTGCCATAGCTGGTCTGGGTGGAGAGACGTACGGTGCCGCCAAACATGGCCTTCACGGCATCGCCCTTTGTCGTCGCGATGTCGAGATACTGACCATCAACAACCTTGGCCTTGCCGACAGGCAGCGGGAAGGAATAACCGTCCTTGCCCAATGCCGAGAAATCGATGCTGAACGCATCGCTGCGCGCGAAGAGATTCGGCGTCGGCACGAAGATCTGCTGTTGTTCGGCTTGAGTAAAATGTATGGGGCCTGCTGTTGACGTAGAAACGGCCAACAGCATCAAGAAGATGATATTCAGTAGTTTGACTCGCATTTCTTTCGTTAGTTTTTGGTCTTGTGCAGACAGTGAACCATGTCCGTACTGTCTGAATCTTTTGGGCGGGGCGTTGGGTCAGGTATGGGCTATCTCAGCACGATAGCCGTGAAGATTCTGCCCGAATTGATACCGAGGCGGCGGGCAGAGAAGAACGTGTCGCTCTCCTCATAGGTGTCGATGGCGCAGTCGAAGATGTTCTCGGCCAATACGCCAGCCTTCTGCAGGTCGTCGCGGTTGCAGAGTTTTAAGTCGATGTGCCATTTCATTGGTTGCGCGTCATCGGCATGCATGCGTGGCATCTTCGTGGCAATGCGCTGCATGTCGAAGCGTTCATCAGCGAAGGTGTCATAAACCTCATCGCCCACCTCGAAACTCTCCTTGGCAATGCCCGGACCGATGACGGCCTTGATGTCCTGGGGAAGGGTAGCAAACTGCAAGCGCATCTCGGCAATGGTGCGGATGATGATGTGGCGGAGCGTGCCGCGCCAGCCTGCATGAACGGCGGCTGCGGCATGATGTGTCGCGTCGTAGAGCAATACGGGAATGCAGTCGGCGGTGGAGACGCCAATCGCCACCTGGCTGACGTCGGTCATCACTGCGTCGACTCCCTCTATCAGGTTCTGCTGGGCAGAAGAGGGCAGGGTGAAGTAATGGGGACCGATGCGGCGACTTTCCACACCGTGCACTTGGTGGGGCACGACGATGCGTCCTGCCTGAATGCCCAGCTCGCGGGTCAGCGCCTCACGGTTGGCGGCAACGTGCTCTGCTGTGTCGCCGCAATAAGCGTTGATGTTGAGGCTGGAGTGGGGACCCGTGCTGACACCTCCTGCGCGTGTGGTGGAGAATGCCGTCACGGCAGGATCCATTTGATAATAGTGCAGCTGCGGTGTCATTCGTCGGTATATTCAAAGTCTTCCAGTTCCTCGATGTCGTCGGCATCGTCTGTCTCTTCGGTGTCAACCGTCTCCACATCGTCGTCCATGCCCTCGTCCTTGAGTTCTTCGGGAAGCTGCGATACCTCCTTGTCGCGGTGTACGAGGGTATCTTCGGCCGTGATTTCCTGCAGCTTGTTGCTCTCGCTGTTCAGCTCGCGCCACAAGACATCCTTCAGCTCGTCGATGCCATAGCCGGTAACCGAGGAGATGAAGACCACGGGAAGATCGTCGGGCAGCGTCTCGTGGAGCATCTGGATGAGCTCTTCGTCGAGCAGGTCACATTTCGTGACGGCCAGCACACGGTGCTTCGAGAGCATCTCCGGGTTGAAGCGCTCCAATTCGCCGAGCAGCACCTCATAGTCGTGCTTGATGTCGTCGGTGTCGCCGGGCACCATGAAGAGCAGCAGCGAGTTGCGCTCGATATGCCGCAGGAAGCGCAGTCCGAGTCCCTTGCCCTGGCTTGCGCCTTCGATGATTCCGGGGATGTCGGCCATGACGAAACTCTGATTGTCGTGGTAGGCCACGATGCCGAGCGACGGCTCAAGCGTCGTGAAGGGATAGTTGGCAATCTTGGGTTTGGCGCTCGAAAGGGAAGAGAGCAGGGTGGACTTTCCGGCGTTGGGGAATCCCACGAGACCCACATCGGCAAGGAGCTTCAGCTCGAGAATGATGGTCATCTCCTGCATCGGCTCTCCCGGCTGTGCGAAGCGCGGCGTCTGATTGGTCGACGTGCGGAATTGCCAGTTGCCCAGTCCGCCGCGGCCGCCTTTGAGCAGCACCACCTCCTGTCCGTCGTAGGTGACGTCGCAGATGTACTTTCCGGTTTCGGCGTTATAGACCACGGTACCGCAGGGCACGTCGATATAGGCATTCTTGCCTTTGGTGCCGTGGCTTTTATCGCGCCCGCCATTGCCGCCATGCTCGGCAAAGACGTGACGCTGATATTTCAGATGGAGCAGCGTCCAGTAGTTGTGGTTGCCGCGCAGGATGACGCTGCCGCCATCGCCGCCGTCGCCGCCGTCGGGACCTCCATTGGGTTGATATTTCACGTGGCGCAGGTGCATGGAACCCTTGCCGCCTTTGCCCGAGCGGCAGTATATCTTTACATAATCTACAAAGTTGCTCTCCATTTGTTTTCTTGTTTGTTTTATTGATTAAAGATTGTCCACCACCTTGCAGATGTCTGCGAAGATGCGGTCGAGTTCGCCCAGACCGTTGATGTGATGGCGGATGCCCTCTTTCTCATACCACTCGATGAGCGGGGCTGTCTGTGTGTGATAGACGTTGAGACGCTTCTTGATGGTCTCCTCGTTGTCGTCGCTGCGTCCGCTCTGCTTTCCGCGGAGGATGAGGCGCTTCATCAGTTCGTCCTCGGGGACGTCGAGCTCGATCATGGCAGCCACCTTGTGTCCGCGCTCTGCGAGCATCTTCTTCAATGCCTCTGCCTGCGGAATGGTGCGGGGAAAACCGTCGAAGATGACGCCCTCATGATCCTTGCCGAAGCTGTCGTAGACAGAAGCGAGGATGTTCACCATCAGATCGTCGGGGATCAGCTTGCCCTCGTCGATGTATCCTTTGGCGGTCTTGCCCAGTTCTGTGCCGTTCTTGATCTCGTTGCGCAGCACGTCGCCTGTAGAGATGTGTTTCAGTCCGTACTTCTCAATCAGTTTGTCGCTCTGGGTGCCTTTGCCGGAACCCGGTGCACCGAAAATTACGATATTCTTCATTTCTTGTTATTTATAAATAATCTTTTATGATTCGATATAGATGTTATTTTTGGGGCGCAAGAATATCTATCCCGGGCGTCTTTGTTTTTATTGTCGTCCAGGAACCGATGGCAATCGTCTTGCTGTGTCCGTGCTGCCGGAACGATAAGACGGTCTCCACTTGCTCCACGCTCCTTCTGCGCTTACTCCACTACGGTGTAGATGTCGCGCAGGTTGCGTCCCTGCTGGTCGTAGTCGAGTCCGTAGCCGACGATGAAGTCGTTGGGAATCTCCATGGCGCAGTATTCGATGTTGAGAGGCACCTGCAGCTTTCCGGGCTTTACGAGCAGCGTGCAGATGTGGAGCGAGCGGGGATTGCGGGTGCCCAGCGTGTCCAGCATCCGCTTCATCGTGTTGCCCGTGTCGACAATGTCCTCAACGATGATGACATCGCGGTTTTCCAGGTTCTCGTTGATGCCGATGATTTCCTTGATCTTGCCCGTGGAGGTCGTGCCTTGGTAGGAAGCAAGCTTGACGAACGAGATCTCGCAGGGAATGGTGAGATTACGCATAAGGTCGGCAGCGAAGATGAACGAACCGTTCAGTACGGCCAGCAACAAAGGATTCTTGCCGGCCATGTCGTGATTGATCTTCTCAGCCACGGCAGCCACGCGCTTTTGGATTTCACTCTCGGAGATAAAAGTCTTGAACGTCTTATCCAGAATTTTGATTGTATCCATCTAATAAATATCTATTATAGTGCAAAATTAGTGGAAATCGGGCGAAGAACAAAATAAACAGTTTACTTTTTATGGGTTACGGCCGCAACATCCCCCGAATCCCGCCAAAGAAAGGGCTATAACGGTTTTCTGTATTAGCCAATTCCTACTAAGGTCCTGGATTGCGGCGAGCCTACTTACAGGCAATTCCATGTTTCTCTGCACTTGGTATATTTGGTCACGAACTCTCGTGACAATTGTCACGTTTGTTCGTGACAACCGTCACGTTCGTTCGTGACAATTGTCACGTTCGTTCGTGACAACCGTCACGTTCGTTCGTGACAACCGTCACGTTGTTTTCGTGACAATCGTCACGTTGTTTCGTGACAATCGTCACGTTGTTTCGTGACAATCGTCACGAAACATTAACCAATCAATTGAAGTTGTTTGGCTCTTTTTCCTTCTAAAGGCCTTTTCTTCCTCCTATTTTTATTATCTTTGCAGAAAACAAACCTTCGTTTATGAAACATACTCCTTTATTATTCTGCACAGGATTGTTGTTGGCACTCGCTTCGTGCCATACTCCCTATCAGGTGGCTTCGGTCAGCCGCACGCGCATTCTGATAGACTCGCGCTACGATGCTCATCCTGATGCCAGTGCAGAGGCGTTCATGCAGCCTTACAAGCATGACGTCGACAGCATCATGAACCCGCTAGTGGGTGTTGCCGCAAGGGAACTCGACGTCTATCAGCCCGAAAGCCCGCTCTCCAATCTCATGGCAGACATCATGGTGTGGGCCGGAGCGAAATACAATGAGCGTCCCGACATTGGCGTGTACAATATGGGTGGCATAAGGGCCAGCATTGCCAAGGGAAATATCACTTATGGCGATGTCATCGACCTTGCGCCTTTTGACAATAAAATCTGCTTTCTCACGCTGAATGGCCGGCAACTGATGAAACTGTTTGGCGAGATGGCCGCATTTGGCGGACAGGGCGTCAGCCACGGAGTGGAACTCGTCATGACACCGAAGCTGCAGCTCGTCAGTGCCAAACTTAACGGTGAGCCGATAGATCCCAACCGCAACTATCGCATTGCCACGATTGATTATCTGGCACAGGGCAACGACAAGATGCCTACGTTCAAGGAAGGTACAAATCTCGTTGCGCCTAAGGGAGAAGAGAACAACTCGCGCTACATCATCCGCGACTATTTCCTCACGATGAAACAGCAGGGCAAGATGATTGACGCTAAGATAGAAGGAAGAACAACCATAAAGAAATAAAACGATGAGAAAGATTTTCATACAGTTTGTCTTTGCCGCAACAATGGCTATGACCACGTTGGCGGCCTACGGTCAGAAAACGCTCACCATACTCCATACCAACGACACCCACAGCTGCATCTATCCGCTCAAGCCGACGCTGCGCGATACGACCATTGCCGGCCGGGGAGGATTCCTGCGCCGCATTGCCATGCTTAAGGAAGAGCGGGCGAAGGACCCTGACCTGCTGCTCTTCGACAGCGGTGACTTCTCGCAGGGCTCGCCCTACTACACGCTCTTCAAGGGCGACGTGGAGGTTGGACTGATGAACAAGATGGGCTACGTGTGCTCTACGATTGGCAACCATGAGTTTGACTTCGGAATAGACAACATGGTGCGCATCTTCAAGAAGGCCAACTTCCCCATTGTCTGCAGCAACTACGATTTTACGGGCACTCCTCTCGACGGTATCGTGAAGCCCTATCTCATCGTGAAGCGGAAAGGAATCCGAATAGGCGTTTTTGCCCTCGACCCAAAATTGGAGGGATTGGTATTCGAAAAGAATTATGAGCCGATAAAATATCTCGACCCGATAGCCTGCGCCAACAAGTGGGCCCGATTCCTCAAGGTGGACAAGAAGTGCGATATGGTGATTCTCATTTCCCACCTGGGATGGGGCGAGCCAACGGATGGCATTGATGATCAGTCGGTCATTGCCAACAGCCGCTATATCGACCTCGTGCTTGGCGGCCACAGCCATACTTTTTTCAAGAAGCTGGAATATCAGAAGAATCTGGACGGAGCAATGATTCCCGTCGACCAGAACGGCAAGAATGCTGTATGGGTGGGAAAGCTGACGGTTACTCTGGATAAGAAGTAAGTCGACTGGGTGATGCGGAGAGCTTCCGTTGGCTTTGGAACGCCGTTTAATCGATATGCCGACGGATATCCGTGCATTATCTCTTGTAGGTAGAAAATAATAAATCCCGCTGACTCTTGGTGGTCAGCGGGATTTTTATGTTGGATGATGTTGTTGCTATTCGAAGTAGAAGGTGAGCACGACCATCTTTGTATGTGCCTTGTTCACAGATTGCGCGTAGGGTCGCATGGCAGCATCGCGCAATTGGTTGGGGTGGCTGGTGTCGAGACTGTTGGTGAGGCTGTAGGCAAATTTCAACTCAGGCCGCAACTTGAAGTAGGGGAGATAGAAGTCGAAGCCAGCGCCAATCTCAGCCAGCAGGTCGTATTGCTTCAGCTTGATATAGTCGTCATCCTTGGGATTCAGATTAATCATCGGGTTGAGGCCCGCAATGAGATACGGTCTGTGGTTGCTGACGCGCGGACCAGCGAAGATTAGTTCGCAGGGCACGGCGAAATAGGCTGTCTTCAAGTCCTGCACCTGTTCTATGGGTTTGCCTTCGGCGGTCGTCTGTCGCATGTTGTGGAAAGTGATGTGGCGGGAACCGAAATACATCGTTGGGGCAACGCGGAACTGGAAATGGGTAGACAGCCGCAGTTCGCCGAGCACACCAACGTTGAAGCCAGCGTCCCAGCGGTCCTGGTCGGTGGTGACGAGCGTCTCTGTGGTCGTTCCGTCCTCGCTTGTGACTACCTGCGGACCAGCGTATTGCAGTTCAAGGTCCTGCAGGTGCGTGCCGACCAGCACACCGAAATGAAACGTGCGCAAATCGGTATAGGGGCGGTTTTGAACCTCTCCGGTATAGAGCTGGGCCGATGACGGGATGCAGCCGATCAGCAGCAATAATAAAAAGAACAAATTTCTTCTCATGCTTTAAATAACGTCTGTCGAAGAATAATATTGTTATTGCCCGCACAACATTCTGCAGTTCCGCGTTGTGTGGTCATTTGAATCGTATTCATGCTGGCTGAGCCGTTCAGTCCAAGAGGGCAGAAGTTTTTCCTTTTTCACGAAAAAAACATACCTTGTTTTAGGTATTCTCGAAAAAATATCTTATCTTTGCACCATACTTTTAGGTATTTTACCAAAGACAAAAAATAAAACATTAATAATAACATTAAAAATTTAAAACTATGGCATACGTAATTGGTGACGACTGCATCGCTTGCGGTACATGTATTGATGAGTGCCCGGTAGGCGCAATCTCTGAAGGCGAGAAGTATTCTATTAACCCCGATCTGTGCACAGAGTGCGGTACTTGCGCTTCTGTTTGCCCGAACGAGGCAATCTCACTTCCTGAGTAATCATATTTGAAAACGACAATATGATAATATGCGGCTGCAGCTCTGACGAGTTGCGGCCGCTTTTTTTATGGAGATAGCTTCGATAGTAGCTATAGCTTCTATAGTTTCTATAGTTACTATAGTTTCTATAGTTTCTATAGCTACTATAGTTACTATAACAAAAAAGGCTGTGCAAATCTGCACAGCCTTTTATATACCTTTAAAAAAATCAAATTACATAGCCAATACCTGCTTTGCATACTCGTTGTCAGGATCGAGAGCCTGCAGCTTCTGAGCGTAGTTCTTGGCGCTTGGGAGATCCTTCTTCACGTTGATCTCGTAAACCATCATGTAGAAGTAAGAAGCGTTGAGCATCTGCTTCTCGCCACCCTGCAGGTCAGAGACACCGTCCAGCTTCTGGATGATCTCCTCGTAATAGGGCTTTGCCAAACCTTGCTTAGAATCGGGATCCATCTTGCCGTAAGTATCGGCGAGCAGATAGTTGCAAGTGGTCAGATACTTCGGGAACTTCTGCTTCATGCTCTGATAGAGGTCGATGGCCTTCTTGTAGGTATCGTTGGCCTCAGGTCTCTTGGCCTTCACCATAGCGTCGCCTACGCGGGTGTAGATGTCGGCCAGCTGATAATACTGATCGAATGTGGGCTCTGCACCGAAGCTCTTCTTCAGATAGTCAACAGCCTTGTCGAAGTCCTGCTTCTCCATGTACACCTCGGAGAGGTTGCCATAGAGCAGCTTGGTCTGCTTCTCGTTGTCCTTGTTGATTTCGAGAGCCTTCTGATAAGCACCGATAGCCTCGTCCAGCTTCTTGGCGTCCTTCAGAGCTGTTCCGTAGTAGGTGTAGTCCTCACCGGTGAAGTGAGCAGAGTCGCTCTGGTTGAAGAGCTTGTCGGCGTAGGCCAGAGCCTGATCGCTGTTCTTCATATCCGTGTAGCAGTAGAAAGCCACGCGGTTCCAGGCAGCCTTGCGGGGATTCTTGGCCAGAGCGGTCTGGCAGATGCTCACAGCCTTGTCGCGGTTGCCAAGCAGCCAGTTGGAGATGGCGTAGTTGGTGATATCCTGATCCTCCATGCTGGTGAGGTTGGCAACCTTGCCATAAGCCTTTGTGGCATCCTCGAATTTACCGGCATTGTAGAAGATACGGCCAGAGTAGGCATCCACGGGGAAGTCGGGACGGTTCTTGCGCAGCTGCTCCAGAGCGTCGACGGCAGCCTGCGGGTTGACGCCACGCTGCACGAGAGCGTACTTGTAGTAGCCATCGGGCTCCTTCGGATCGAAGTACATAGCGTTCTGGTAGTTCTGAGCTGCCTCACCACCATCATCCTTCATCACGGAGATGTCGCCTTTCAGGATCCAAGCCTTGGCGTACTTGTTGTCGCGCTTCAGAGCCAGATCAGCGTACTTGGCGGCATTGGCGGTATCCTTCACGTTGAGGTAAGCCTGACCGATGCCCACGAGCACTTCGGGGTTCTTCTTGTTTGCCTTGAAAACCTCCTTCACCTGGTCCTCAGTGTTGGGGGCCTTAGAAGCGATGATTTTCGTCACGTTGTCAATGATGGCCTTGTTGTTGTTCTGGGCCATCGCAGGAGCGCTGCCTACCAGCAGGGCACCCATCACTAAATATTTAATAGCTTTCATAGTCCACACAATTTAGTTTGTGATATCCATATATTACTTAAAACGTGAAAAGGAGTCAGATGTTACTAACTATGGGTTGATATTAACATCTCTTACATTAATATTTCCATAAGCGGGCAGCAAACCGGCCTTCATGATGATGAGCTGGCCTCTTGGCGACTCTACGAAATGCTCGAAGGCTGCGGGCAAAGCGCGGCGCGGGTCGTTGAGCAGGGCGTAGATGGTGCGCACGAAGGGATACTGACCGGTCCAGATGTAATATTGATAGGGCTTATAGGAGTTGGCCGGCGTGGCATGGTCGACGCTGCTCACGCTCATCACGCGAATGTTCTTGTTGAACGTCAGGTTGGTGGTGTCGCGCTTGTCGTTGAGCCAGTTGTTGCCAATGATACCTATAGCGTTGGGATTGTCTTCTACGTATTTGATGACTTCGGCAGTCTTCTTCACAGCCACGACGTTGGGATTGGCGATAGCCTTTCCGCCGAGGATGGAGTCCTCAACAAAGTGTACGGTGCTGGATTTTGGATTGTCGAATACTACAGAAATGGTCCCACTCTTGGAGCCCCTTCTCAATTGGTTCCATGTAGTGGTCTTACCCATGAGGATTTCTTTGAAGTCTTTGACTGATATCAGCGTGTCGCTGTTTGACTTGTTGACGATGAGCGCCAAGGCGTCGTAGCCGATCTTGATGGACTGCGGCAGATAGTTCTGTGCTTTCATGCTCTCCACCTCAGATGGCTTGAGGGCACGGGCAGCGAAGACGAGCCAGCATTTTCCTTTGAGCAACTGGTTGATACCGTCGGACTCGTTGGTATAAACGGGATTGAGATGTGCTTGGGGAAGAGAAGCCAGAAATACTTCTTTTTCCTCGTCGATGATAGGACTAAAACTCTCATCGGAGACGAAGCTAACCGTCCCCGATGAGGGTGTATCTGTACGACCATCCTTCGGCTGCTTGTTGTTGCAAGCAGCGAGGAGGATGGTCATAAGAGTGAATCCTACATAAATGAAGGATGTCTTGTTCATGCTTTTCAAATGATGTTACTGAAGACGGAACTGTACAGGAAGTGTGAAGCGTACGCGGACAGCCTGTCCGTTCTGCTTACCAGGAATCCACTTCGGCATGCCGCTAACCACACGTGCAGCTTCCTTGTCGAGTGAGGGGTCAACACCACGTGCGACCTTCACCTGGCTGATGCTGCCGTCGGGCTCAACGACGAACTGAACGATGACACGTCCCTGAACGCCGTTCTCCTGAGCAACTGCCGGATAGTTGATGTGACTGTTCAGATAGCTCATCAGAGCTCCCTGACCACCGGGGAATGAGGGCTGCTGCTCAACGACCTCGAAGATCTTCTTCTCGACCTCGGGCTTCGGAGCAACGGGCTCATCGGCGACACGCTCAGTCACTTTCAGAATCTCACCCTTATCAGAGTTACCTTTTACGTCGAGGGCACCGATAGCGGTGTTGGTCTGCATCAGCTGATCCTGAGTCTTCATCATCTCCTCAGGCTTCACCAGGTTATCCTTCTTGATGACAGGAGCGGTGAACTTGATAGATGACTTCACTTCTTTTACAACTTCTTTCTTCTCTTCAACCTGAACCTGCTTGCGCTCTACCTTAGCCTCCTTCTTGGGCTGGTCGAGAGCAGAAAGCTCTGTCACCTGCTCAACAGGATGGTGAGCGGCCTGGTATCTGTCGTATGCAGCCTTGGCCCAGGTGAGAATCATCATGAGAATTGCAAGTGCAGCTATTACGAGGATGGAGGTCAGGTTTCTTCTCGGAGTATTTCTGCGGAGCTTATAAGCGCCGTAGCTCTTATTTCTTCCTTCGAAGATGAGATCGGTCCATCCGTTTGATGTTAAATCAATATTTGCCATTTCTTAACTTTTTATTCGTCAGACATGTGATTACTCCTTGACATTGTTCTTCTTCAGAAGAGCCTCGTCGTTCGGGTTAATCTTATCGATCACATACTTACCAATGCTGCAAATCTGCATTTCATCGAGAGCGTCAACCAAGTTCTTGTAGCTGGAGTTGTCCGTAGCCTTGATGATGACGGTCATGGTCTCGATCTTCTTGTCGGGGAGGATACCGGCCTTGAGTTCTGCCAACTTTCTGTTGTACACAGAGTCGGGCATCTTCTTGTTGGGGTCGTCCTTTTCCTTGTCAAGAGCGATCTTGGCTTTCCTTACGTCTTTCACAGGCTGAGTGTCATCCTCAGTGGTGTGATTGATGAGCACCTCGCGGATACCCTTTGCACCCCAGGTAGTCTTCTTCAGACAAGAGGGATCTTCGGGCTTCACCATACCTGCTACGTAGTAAATCTGGTTGTCAGCGGTGACGTAGATCGTAATGGTGTACGACTCCTTGGTCACCGTCCTATCCTGATCCTGAATGTTCTTATCGTTACTAGGCATACTCAACTCCATGGTCTGGGGTTTGGCCAGAGACGTACAAAGCATGAAGAACGTGATAAGAAGCATCATCATGTCCACCATAGGCGTGAAGTCCACGCGGGTGTCCATTTTCTTTTGTTTGCTTAAACCTTGCTTAGCCATTTATCAGTCCTCCTCTGTCTTGTATTGAGTAATCAGATAGTAACGGTTCTCGGACATGTCCTGAAGTTCGGACATAATCTTCTTAATCGTCTTATACGGAGTCTTCTCGTCGGCCTTGATGGCGATTTTTGCATCGGGGTTGACCTCATGTGCGGCCTTCACCCAGATTTGGAACTCGCTCATTGCGGCGTCTCCAGTCTTGCCGGCTACAGAGTCGGTGGGGATACCATAGTTCTTCTCCACCTGAGGCATCTGTGTCTTGTCAAGAGAGAGATACTGTTTCAATTGGTTCATCGGCACACCCCACATAGGATCGTCGAGGAACTTCTTCTCCTCAGCAGCTGTCAGGCTGACACCGTACTGTCCAGTGACGTTCTCGAGAACGGCCTGAACATCAGTCACTTTATCCATGCTCATGAATATCTTGCCATCATTGCTGACAAGGATATTCAGCACGTTGTTCTCTGGAACCTTAATTTCCGATACTGATCCAGGCGTATTGACCTTCACCGGCTCTTGCTTCACGAACGTAGACGTCAACATGAAGAAGGTCAGAAGAAGGACCATCACGTCGGACATAGGGGTCATATCGATCCAGATGTCTTTCTTCTTAATTTTTACTTTACCCATAGTGATAAAATTTTAAAGGGTTAGCAAAAATTAAGCCTCGTCTGCGTGGTTAGCTTCGTATGTCTGAGCGATTGAGTAACCTACCTCGTCAAGTGCGTATGTCAGTTTATCGATCTTGTTTGTGTAGTAGTTGTAGAACACTACTGCGAGCCAAGAAGTTGCGATACCGGAAGCGGTATTGACCAAGGCCTCAGAAATACCAGTTGACAGAGCCAGAGAGTCACCGCCGCCACCTGCAGCCAGAGCCTGGAATGAACGGATCATACCGAGCACCGTACCGAGCAGACCGGTAAGAGTACCGAGGGTAACGATAGTAGCGAGGATGGGGAGGTTCATCTGCAGAGTAGGCATCTCGAGCTGAGTTGCTTCCTCGTGAGCCTGCTGGATCTTAGCCACCTTCTGAGACTTCTTCAGGTTAGCGTTGGCGCCAGACTCCATGTCCTTGTAAGCGAGCAGAGAAGCGTTGACAACGTTGGCTACAGAACCCTTCATGTTGTCGCAGAGCTGCTGAGCCTTAGCGAAATCGTTAGCCTTCAGAGCGGCCTTGATGTTGGCCACGAACTTTGTCAGGCTGCCCTTACCGAAAGCGGTCTTCATGGCGAAGTAGCGCTCTACAGAGAGGCAAAGCACGGTCAGACCGAGTGTCCAGATGATAGGCACCACGAAACCGCCCTTGTAGATAGTACCCAGGAGGTTTACAGGACCGTTAGCTGTGTCGTTGCCCTGGAAGTTAGCGGGGTTACCGAGCACGAATTGATAGATACATACTGCAGCGATCAAGCATACAACGATGATCCAAAATGCACCTCTGATACCTGTGAAGCCCTGAGATTTCTTCGGGGCTGCTGATTTTTGATTAGTTGCCATAATGAATTGAATGTTTTAATTTTTTAGTTTATAAAATTAGTTGTTATGGAATTTCTACGCTCTTTATGGTTTGGAGGGCGATTGCTCACTCTTCGGACACAGGTTATTCTTCCGGTTTTTTTATTTTTCCTCGCAAAGGTAATAAATTACAATTTACTATCATTGCAATTAAGAAGATTTAACGAAATAAAGCCCGTTATTTTTTTGCGCAAAGCGGCAGAGTGCTCATCCGAGTTTTGCGAGCGCTTCCTTGATGCGCCGCATAGCCTCGCGGATATTGTCCTCACTCGTGGCATAACTCATGCGGAAATAGTCGGGGGCGCCGAACGCATCGCCGGCCACGGTTGCCACGTGGGCCACCTCGAGCAGATAGAGTGAGAAGTCGGTGGAGCTGTTGATGTTGTGCGTGCCGTCGCTCTTGCCGAAGAAGCTGGAGCATTTGGGGAAGAGGTAGAATGCGCCTTCTGGGCAGTTCACCTCCAGTCCGTCGATGTCGCGTCCCAATGCGACGATGAGGTCGCGGCGGTGCTCAAAAGCCTGTCGCATGGCCTCGCGTGCTTCTTGTGGTCCGGTGTAGGCGGCGAGGGCAGCCATCTGGCTGACGTCGCAGGTGCCGCTGGTGTATTGTCCTTGCAGTTTGTTCATGCCTTTCACGATCCATTCGGGTCCGGCCACCCATCCCAGTCGCCAGCCTGTCATGGCGTAGGCCTTGGAGGCTCCGTTGGCGATGATGACGCGTTCCTTCATTCCGGGGAACTCGGCCATGCTGTGGGTGTGGCCCACGTAGGTGATGTGCTCATAAATCTCGTCGGAGAGCACGAAGAGGTCCTCGTGACGGGCTACCACCTCGGCCAGCTTCTCCAGTTCGTCTTTGCTGTATACGCTTCCCGTTGGGTTGGAGGGCGAGCAGAGGATGACCATCTTTGTCTTCGGTGTGATGGCGGCCTCCAGTTGCTCGGCTGTCATCTTGAAGTTGTCCTCAATCTCGGTGCTGACGATGACGGGGGTGCCGCCGGCCAGTTTCACCATCTGCGGATAGCTCACCCAGTAAGGAGCGGGTATCACCACTTCGTCGCCGGGGTTGACGAGCGCCAGAATCGAGTTGCAGACGCCCTGCTTGCCACCCGTACCCACGATGATTTCCGAAGGACTGTAGTCCAAGCCGTTCTCGCTCTTGAGTTTGTCTGAAATGGCTTGGCGCAGGGTGAGATAGCCAGGCACGGGTGAATATTTCGAGTAGTTGTCGTCGATGGCTTTCTTTCCAGCTTCCTTGATGGCTTCTGGAGTGTTGAAGTCGGGTTCGCCCACACTCATGTTAATCACGTCGATACCTTTTGCACGCATCTCACTACTTTTCTGTGACATGGCCAGCGTAGCTGACGGTGCCAATCTGTTAAGTCTGTCGGATAATTGGGTCATAATCTTTTATTCCTTAAAAGCTTTGCAAAAGTAATCATTTTATTTATTAAAACGAAGTTTTTAGAATATTATTTCTGAAAAGGAAATAAAAATGTAAACATAAGTCACGCCGTCGTTGTCATTTGTTCATTTTGAGGGCTTATGTGTCGTCTTTTGCGATTGCATTTCAATCGCTTATCGAATGTCATTGGAGCAAAGCTTTGTCTCAAGAGAGGGCGGTTGCTGCTTCAATTGGAGAGGCAAGAAGACTACTATACCTATATATAATAGTAGGCTGCCTCTCTACCTATATTTAATAGTAAACAGCCATTATACCTATATATATTATAGGAAGCATGAGGAACCTCCAGTGAGTAACAACCCCAAAGCCTTTGGAATTTTTACAACCCACTTTGTGGGTAGACAGTCTTCATCTTCCGAGAAACTGCTCGTCGTCAGGAATGACGACGCTCCCATATCGTTTACCACCGAGTGGTAATCGTTTTACCACCGAGCGGTAATCGTTTTACCACCGAGCGGTAATCGTTTTACCACCGAGTGGTAATCGTTTTACCACCGAGCGGTAATATCATTTATAATTCATAATTCATAATTGGCTGGCGCGACCTTGCTTATCATCCATAGCTTAGTCTTCAATCTCGTCGTTAGGAATGCCGCCTCTCCTGCAATGCCGAATGGTAGGAGGGCCGCCATTCCTGAAGGCCAATAAAGAACTTCGATTGCTCATCAGTAGTAAATCTTCGGCGGCAGGGATGTCACCGCTCCTACGTACACTGCATAAAGTCTAGAAGAAAGACTGATTTAAGAGGTCTTTCCTGATTGCATTGAATTTTCAATCTGCTTTCAATTTGTAAAATAGACCCCAGTTCGGGATAATTTACACTGTCTTTTGATTTTATGATTAGGCATGACGTCCCCACCCACGCCATGGGCATAGGCCTTGATTTCGGTTGGAAGC
>ONYS01000095.1 GCA_900322095.1 uncultured Prevotella sp. | reverse complement strand
CGCCCCCCTCTAACTCCCCCCGAGGGGGGAGGAGAGCCCACCCCATACTCGCCCATTCCTGCTAAGTAAGGTATTTAATGGTATCGCCTTCCTCCCCCCTTGGGGGGAGTTAGAGGGGGGCTCATTATTATGAAAATTGTATTGATAGGAGCCGGCAACCTTGCCACCAACCTAGGCAAGGCACTGAAAAAAGCCGGTCACGACATTCTGCAAGTCTACAGCCGCACGGCAACCTCTGCAGAAGCTTTAGCCGCCATCCTCGACTGTCCCGCGACAACCGACTTGACGGCTATCGACAACCACGCCAATGTGTATATCCTTTCCATCAAGGACAAGGCTCTGCGCGAAGTCATCAGCGAGCTGAGCCGCGCGCTGATCTCTTCGGGGGCTGCCCTTTCGGAGAAAGTCTTCCTGCACACTGCCGGCTCCATGCCTATGGATGTCTTCAAGGACAAGGCGCCGCACTATGGTGTCTTCTATCCCATGCAGACCTTCTCGAAAGCGCGTGAGACAGACTTCAGCATTATCCCCACCTTCATTGAATGGAACGACGAGACCGCCCACACCCGGCTCACCACATTGGCGCAGTCTGTCACCCGTCGCGTCTATCCCTTGTCCACCGCCGACCGCAAGTACCTGCATCTGTCGGCAGTGTGGGCTTGCAACTTCGTCAACCACTGCTACGACATTGCCGCCGGAATCCTTTCCGCCCACCATCTGCCTTTCGACGTGATGCTCCCGCTCATCGACGAGACGGCGCGCAAAGTACACGCCCTCTCGCCCCACGATGCACAGACGGGTCCTGCCGTCCGCTACGACGAGAACGTCATCGCCGCACAGTCCGCCCTCCTCGCCGATGATCCCGAGCTCCGGCAGCTCTATGAACTGCTGTCAAAGAGCATTCACCGACACGCGTAAACACAACAGCGGTGTCTCTGCCTGTCACGTGCAGAGGCACCGCTGTTATTTCATGAATCGGTGAACCAAGTGGCACCGCAATTATTTCATGATCGGTTTACCACTATTTACTTTTCTTGGCCCGCATCAGTTCCATCCAGTCGTTGATGGCGTGTTGCTCTGTATTGTTCTTCCTCTCTTTATACAAGAAGCCTTCGGCGCGCCATGTCTTTCCTTTGTCGCGGTAGATATACCAGATGTCGTACACCTTCATCTCCGGGTAGTATGTTCCTCCACCCTCTACAAGGTCGAACTTGTCCCAGGTATGAAGCGTGAGACTGTTGTCATCGTTGACTGTAATCATGAATGTGGATGTGGGACGATAGTCGTTGCTGCTTCCTTCCACCCACTCATTATTATAATGGAACATTCTCACCGTTCTGCCGTCCTTCGTAGCCGTGAGCTGTCTCGGCATGACATAGACCAGCGAGTCGTTGGGATTGTCCACGTTCTTGATGACACCATTCATGTAGTACTGTCCCGAATACTTGTTGACAAGATTCATCCGCAACAGGGCGACGGTGTCGATCTTGGTTGCCTCGTACATAGACGTCGCAGCTATTTTGAAGGCCAGCATATAGAGCGAGTCGCAGTGAAGCGACGACGGGTTGACATAGACGGGCAAGGTGTGGAACACTTCCCCCTTCCGTACCGTGACATCATACGACGGAATCTGATAGATGTCTGTGCTTAGAGGACGATATTGTCTGGCTCGTGCCGAAACCTCACGCTGGTTGTAGGTGTCGATGGCTTCCGGGCACTCTTCCAAAGTCACCTTTACGTCACTCCCCAAGGAGCGGTTGCCGCTGATGGCCACAGAGATATTGACCGTGTCATGCTCATAGCTCAAGTCAAGATACTCGTCAATGATCCGATAATGAGCGCCCACGATGTAGGCGGTTTGCGGATACAGGTCCGTGTCCATGGGCGCTTCCTGATCGCAAGCGGTGAAGAGCAGTGCGGCAGCCAGGCTGATCGTTGCAAAAATATAGTTTTTCATGCTTTTGTCTTTTATAGGTTAATCGGTCCATCCTGGGTTCTGTACCAGTTTTCCATTGCGTTGCAGAATCGTTTTGGAAATAGGATAGAAATACATTTTATTCTTAAACACGCGCTTCATCGTCTTTTCCGTATTCCACACGCGTACGGTATAGAACTGCTCTCTCTCCGCCATTTTTGCGCTGACATCGAGACCGGTGACCGGCTTGTTCATGGCATCGGGGGCGTCTTTCCAGCGTCGAAGATCGTAGTAGCGGTGATCTTCAAAGGCAAACTCCACTTTCCACTCCTGTTTGATGAGTTTCTTCATGGTCTCGTAGTCCGAAGCCTCTGCCGTGGTGATGCCGGGCAGGCCTGCACGATATCTGATCTGATTGAAGTAGAACATCATCTGCTGTACATCACGGCTGACAGTGATCTTGTTTACAGGGTCAGTATAGGGTTCCGTCATCTCGTTCATGGCTTCCACATAGCCGAGCAGCACTTCCGCATAGCGCATGATGGGATAGGTCTTGGGCTTGCGTGAGCCCTGCCAATTCATGATGTCCTCCTGGTTGACATATTTCTTGCAGGTATAGCCCAGTCGGTTGTAATCCACCTTGACCGTTCCGGTAGGTTGGCTGTTGCCGTCTTTATAATATGTGGCCACGAAGTTCTTCTTGGCCTCGGTACCCGTGTAGGACGTACAAGGCCAGACGCAATAGTTAAATCCGATGCTGGCATAGTAGCGAGGCTCGCGGTTGTCGTCGCGGTGAGCCCGTTCCGGTGCAAGCACATAATCCTCCGAGAAAGTCTTTCCTTGCCCCACGGCTCTCCATGATTTCTCTTCATCAGTAGCCTCACTATATTGCCGTCCGTCTGCCATGCGATAAGAGTCGACCATGTCCTGTGTGACACTGAATCCGTTGATACCGCCTAAAGGGTTGGGATAGAAAGTCCAGTCATCCGCATCGCTGCGTGGGCAGAAATAGATAAGCTCCTTGTTATGCTCCGGTTCGATGCTTCCGTCGAAGATACTTTTGTAGCTCTTGTACGGGTCAATGTCTCCTGCGCCATTGGGGAACGGCTCTTTCGACACCGTCGAAGGCAGGGGCAGCGTGCCGGCTACATGGTCGGTAGTAGCGATTTTCTCGACTGTATTCAAGGCGTATTTGTTCATGTCGATGATCCGCTTGTAGAGTGCGGCGACCTTTCCCCATCGGCTCTTGTCTTCCTGTTGTGAGATGAAGTTGGTGCCATCGGAGCGTTTCCAGTCAGCATAATATGTATTGCCGTTGAAGAGCGGACTTGCCCAGTAGAGGCGTTGCCGGGCCTCAAAGGCCAGTGCGGCTCCCCGTGTGGGAACATATTGATAAGCTTTCTCACGGCTGACGGGCAGGTATTCGGCTGCTTTCTCAAAGTTATTGCAGACATATTCCACACAATCATCATAGCTTGCCCGCTCTACTGACGCTGTAGACGCCTCTGTGTCACTGGCGTATGGCTCGTCGGGCTCGATGGGCACAGGGCCATAGAGTCGCATGAGACTATAGTAGAAATAGGCACGAAGGAAGTAAGCCCGTCCCATGTAGTCTCGTCGTTCCAAGTCGGTGAGTTCCTTACATTCTGGTATGCGCTTGATGAGGATGTTGGCTTTACGGATGCCCTTGTAGTAATTTTCCCAAGGGTCGTAGCCCTTGACATCGTTGACCGTCACCTCGTCGACCATGAGATAAGAGCCGCGATGATTCCAGTCTGCCCAAGGCACGATAGCCTCATCGGCGGCCAGTCCGCTGGGCGAGTACGAGCCTACGGAGAAGATCTTGGACTCGTCGGGGAGAAATGACGCAGCACCGTTGATGTATTGCAGTACACGTGTTTTAGACGTGAAGACCGAGTCGATAGTGACCTGGTCGTTGATATAGCTGTCGATGTCAAGGAAAGACTCGCAGGAGCTCAAGGCAGTCATTCCTGCGCAGGGCAGAAGAGCCAGTGCCCATCCCACCGTCTTTCGTGTGAGCGTTTTATTACGAATATTCATAGTTGTTTGTTTTCAGTTGATAATAGATCAGAATGATACGTTGAGTTGCAGTGTGTAGACTCGCTGCAATGGATAGGCAGCACCGTTGCCACTGGCCTGTGTCGGGTCGAAGATCTTGTCGCCGTGGTCCCACAAGTGGAGATTCTCGCCGATGAGACTGATCGAGGCACCTGTCATGTAGAGTTTACGCAACCACGATTTGTTGAACGTGTAGGTGAGTTGTACGTTTTTCAGTCTGAGATAGCTGCCGTCACGCAGCCAGAAGGTAGACCATATGGTGGAGTTGGCGTTTGATCCGTAGGAGAGTCTTGGGAAACGTGCGTTGACATTCTCTGTAGTGGGATCGCCCGAGAAGCTGGCAGCCGTCCAGCGGTTTTTCTGATCTGCAACGATCTTCAGGATATTGCCGGTCTCTTTCTGCTCGAAGGGAACAAAACCCGTGCCGCCTGCATAGTATTGCACACGCGAGACACCGCCGAAGAGCACACTCAGCGTCCAGTTCTTCCAATAGAACTCGGTGGCAAAGCCATACTGAATTTGTGGCACATTGCTGTATTTCAGTGGTATCTGATCGTCGTAGTTGATCACGCCGTCGCCATTGACATCCTTGTATTTGATGTCGCCCGGCAGCACATCACTGGCAAAGGTCTGTCGTGGACTGTTCCTGATTTCTTCTTCATCCTTGAAGAGTCCCAAGGCGATCAAGCCGCGCTGAATGCCCCAGGTATATCCCGCCGTGTATTGATAGGGATAGCTTTTTACAGTCTCCTCATATTGGAGCACTTTGTTTTTCGATTGTGTGAAGTTGGCTCTCAGTGTCATACCTGCATCGGGAGAGAACGGCTGGGTATAGGTAATATGTCCGTCAACGCCCCAGCTCTTCATCTTTCCCACGTTGGCATAGGGCAGGGAAGCCAGTCCCATTTCTGCCGGAATGCTGGCGCGTTGCTGGTAGATGCCCGAGCGGACATCACGGTAGAAGTCGACGGTCAGGTCGATACGCTCTTTGAAAAGCTTCATGTCGATACCTAAGTTGCGCTTGACAGCCTTCTCCCATCTCAGATTGTTTGATCCTACTTGTGATTCCGTGATACCTGTGCCTGACTGCCAAGGCCCGGAATCGCCGGAGCCCATCAGTGAGAGGTAAGGGAAACGAGAGCCCGAGATGCGGTCGTTGCCCACCTCACCATAGGAGAGACGGAATTTCAGATAGCTAAGCCAGGGTACGAGTTTGCGCACAGCAGCATACTGTGTGGGAATCCATCCTCCGGAAATGGCTGGGAAAAGTCCGAACTTATGTCCTTTCTCAAAGGCCTCTGATCCTGTATAGCCTAAGTTGCCTTCAATGAAATAGGTGTCCTTATAAGAATAGGTGGCACGACTGGACAGGCCAATATAGCGTTTGGGGATGGCATCGAGCAAGGTGGTGTTGCCAGATGACTTATAGTCCGACATATAATAATGGATCAGTCCTCCTACGCGATGGTCTTTGCCAAAAAGACGATCGTAGTTGAGATGTGCCTCGAAGTAGAACTTGCGGTCGACATACTTGTCGTTGCTGTATTGCTGTGACTGATAGTCACGCACCTTTTTCAGATCCAGCTCACCGCTGCGCTTGCGCTGAGTAGCATAGTAAAGAGCCGGCCATTTCGTCCGTCGTTCAGAGAGATTGGAGTTAGAGTCGAAGTTGAAGAGCAGTGTTGTGGAGAGTCCTTTGGTGATGATACTCAGATCCTTCTGGAACGAGAGGTTCAACTTGGTGTTGTTGCCGTAGAACTGGCGGTAGCCGGTGCGGTTGAGCAATACGTAAGGGCTGATCTGATTGTTGTTTGAACCGTATGCCGGGAAATCGCCGTTGGAGTAGATCAGCGGCACAGTGATCGGCGTCAGTGTAGAGCAGGCATTCCACAGGTCATTGCTGCTGTCGCCATATCCCGGATAGTTCTTGTCGTGGATGGTCGTCTCCAGCCCGAGCGTGAGGACTGACGTGCGTGTGAGGTTCACGTCGACGTTGGCGCGGAAGTTATACTGCCGGAATTTGACGTTTGAGTCCTTGTCTTTGTATTTAGAGTCCTGCTTGAAGATACCGTCCTTGTTGAGCATTCCCAAGCTGAGGTAATAGCGGGCTACCTGACCACCGCCGGAAGCGCTGAAGTGAGCCTGCTGATACCAGGTATGATCCTTCAAGATGACATCGTGCCAGTCGACGTCGGGATGCAGGTCTGGATCCATGCCGTTCTTGAAGAGCGTCATGTCCACTGCGTTGAAGATAGGATCCATGCCACGTGACACAGCTGCCTCGTTGGCAAGGCTGGCATATTCATAAGCGTTGACAAACTCCGGCATACGGGGCGAGTAAGAGTAGTTGACGTTGATCTTTCCGTCGATTCTCAGTTTTCCAGCCTTACCTCTTCGTGTGGTGACAAGCACCACGCCGTTAGCACCGCGCGTACCATATACGGCTGTGGCGGAAGCGTCTTTCAGAATCGAGAAGCTCTCTATGTCTTCCGGGTCAAGGCTGTTGAGGTCACCTTCGATACCGTCGATGAGCACCAGCGCACTGGAATTGGCACCGAACGTGCTGATACCGCGAATCCAGAATTGAGAGTAGTCGTTTCCCGGCTCGCCGCTTCGTGTCACGCTGATGATACCCGGCACGCGCGATCCCAGCATGTTGCTCACCGATGTTGCCGGCACATGCAGATCCTTTGCGTCTACATTGGTGATAGCGCCGGTAACTGAGATTTTTCGCTGTGTGCCTTGTCCGACAACGACCACCTCGTTGAGGTCGCCCAAGTCTTCTTTGAGCACGATGCGCAAGCGCTCGTCGCTCTTTTCTATTTTTTGCGTATAAGGCTTGAAGCCTATATAGGTGATGCTGAGTGTTTGTCCGGGTTCGACATCTGTCAGTTTGAAGTGTCCGTCCAAGTCTGAGACGACACCTTTTCCGGGTACTTCTTTCACACTGATGGTAGCACCGATAATGGGTTCACCTTTCTCTGTCATGACGAGTCCGGAAACGGTGAGATTGCCTTGTGCGGCGACGCTGAGCCAAGAGAGACAGAGCACCATCAAGGTCATAAGGATATGTTGTTTCATGTCGTTTGTTCTTTAGGGTTATTCAATGCTCAGTTTTCTCACTGTTCTGTCCCATCCGCCGGCTATATAGAAGTTGTCCTCACTGTCAGCGGCTATATCTTGTGGAGAGTTGAACTGTGCGTCGAGCGGTTCTGTGTCAGAGTTGACCTGTCCGCCTACTCCAGGTTTTCCGGCTACGGTCTCGACATAGTCGCCCGATATGCGGCTGATGAAGGCTCCGGCACGGTTGATCACATAGATGTCACCGTCGGAGGTGACCGTCATTCCGTAGGGCTCAATAAACTGAGCGTCTTTCAATCTGTGTCCTGTTGCCGTTCCTGCACCATTAAATCCTGCGTATTTCTCGATATGCCATTGTGCATTGTTGTCTTCATAGATGCGGTAAATGCCCGCCATCTGATAAAAGGAAGCAAAGAAGCAATGATGGTATTTGCTGTAGATAAATTGTGATCGGTCGCGGAAATCATTGGGCTTGTCACCGGTCAAAGGAATCTTTTTGTAAGTACGGTTTTCCAAATCCACTTCGCAGAAATTACATTCTGTGTCTAAGAGAAAGAGGTGCCGATCGTCGTTCTCCCGGAAAGCTCCCGACCAAATCTGCCCGGGCATATCGTTCCTCGTGATCGTGATACCCGTGTTCTTCTCTGCATAGTTCTCCGCGCGTGAATAGGAATAGATGGTGCGGTCCTCGGACCAGTGCGAGAGCAGATAGAATTTCTCGCGTGTGTTGTCCACGGCGGGCGTGCCGAAACTGTGTGACGTGGAGAGCGTTACTACACTGTTGTCCTCGGGCGAGATGAGACTCACGCGTGCGTTCCACCACGATTCCACGGCGATGACGTTGTCGGAATTTGTGCCTTTGACCGTAGCGATGTTCGACACTTCCTTAAAACGAGCCGTGTTCAAGTCGCCGTCCTGGTATTTGTCATCGCCAAAAGCTCCGGCAACGGTTTTCACCGACTTGGTCTGCTCATACTTGAAGATGACACTGTCCTGTGTCACGCTGTCATTACCACAGACAACTGAGATAGGGTGTCGCCCGGCATTCAACTTTGGAACCAAACCCAGTATCGTGCTGCCATTGGTTCTGGTCAGTACAGCATATTTCTTCCCGAAGTACACTTTCATGTGACTGAGACTGTCACCAAAGTTGCCTTTAACGATAAATGGCGTGTTGATGCCGCCATACTTGGGTTCAATGTCCGTCAGAAGTGTTGGCTTCCCCGGATCGTACTCGTTGTTGACCTGTGGAAACAGCGCAATGTCTTCTTTTCCATTACAGGCACACAACAGCGTTGCAATTGAGAGTAAATAGATTTTGTTCTTCATATAGTTTTTAAGAATATGATAGGTAATAATGATTATTTGGTAATATTTGGCAAAGTTACGGGATTACTCTGATGAACGAATAGGAATATGTTGTTTTAGAATAGCACAAAAATGACATTTCTGAACAAGAGTAGGATCACTTACGATTTATTTTCTTATCTTTGCAGCGTTCTACCTTTTATCTATGATCATCACATGCTTCCTATCGAGTCTCTGAACTTACAAATGCTCAATGTCGGTCTGGCACGTCACAATGGCGACTGGAACTGGCAAAACGTGTCGTCGCCCTTTACCCGCATCTACCTCTGTACGGAAGGTGCCGCACGGTTGCACATGCCCGACGAGTGTGTAGACCTGCGCCCTGGCTATCTCTACCTTGTGCCGGCATACACGAGACACAGCTACGAATGCCACGGAAAATTCACACATTACTACCTTCATCTTTACGAAGGCTTCAAGAAGGAATCCGACATCTTCGACCTCTACGACTTTCCGATAGAAGTGAAGGCTGAAGGCTATGAAAGCCATATCTTCGCCCACATCTGTAAAACGCATCCTGATGCCAAGCTGCCCGCAAGCAATCCGACGGCGTATGACAACATGACGAAGTTCATTGGATATGTGCACCGTTACAACCAAATGCCACTCTACCAGAAGCTGGAACTAAGGGGCAGCATACTCATCCTGTTCTCACATTTCGTCAAACACGCCAAACCGAAAATGTGGACAGAGGACAAGCGACTGGAAGCTTCACTAAAGTATATCCACGAGAATATATACACAGAGATCAATATCGATGACCTTGCCTCCATTGCCTGCATGTCAAAAACCTATTTCATCCGTTACTTTGCCAAGACATTCGGAATGCCACCATTGCAATATATCAACCGGAAAAAAGTGGAGCGCGCACAGTTGCTGCTACTCACCGAGGAAAAACCGGTTAAGGAAATCGCCTATAGCGTGGGGTACAACGATCATTCTTATTTCATCCGACTTTTCAAAAAGATCACCGGCATGACCCCAATGGCCTATCGACAGACGATGCGCTGACGGATGAACTGACCTAAGAATAACAATTTTGTCCTATTGTGTGGCAAAATTGTATGAGCCCCGCTTACCGTATTTCATGTAAATTTGCAGCAGTTTATCAAAGCAAAGCTACATGGAAGGTTATCATCAACAACAATATGGTCAGTCCGTCAAGCGCTACGTTCAGACACTTGACCTGGTCAATGACCCGGAGGCCATCCGTACCTACAGATGGCTTCACTCCGAGAGTGTGCACTGGAAAGAGATACGCGATGGCATACGTGCCGTCGGAATCTTAGAGATGGAGGTGTACATCGTCGGGGACAGACTCGTCATGATCGTCGACGCGCCTGCTGACTTCGACTGGGACACGGCCATGGCACGTCTCGCCACCATGCCCCGGCAGGTAGAGTGGGAAGAGACGGTAGGCAAGTACCAGCGCAGCAGACCCGGGGCCACCAGCAATGAAAAGTGGACAATGATGGAAAGAATCTTCCATCTTTACGACGACAAAGACACGACTGCACAGCCCGTCAACCCAGATAACAAAACCTATTGAACACTAACAACGGAAAACTCATCAACCTATATGCAATACAGAGAATTAGGCAAAACCGGCATGAAAGTGTCGGCTCTCGGATTCGGTGCTTCCTCGTTGGGCAGCGTGTTCCATGAGACAAAAGAGCAGCAGAGCATAGAGGCTGTGCTGACTGCTGTAGAAGGGGGCATCAACCTCATCGATGTCAGTCCCTATTACGGATATTACAAGGCAGAAACCGTACTGGGCAAGGCTCTGCCTCTCATCCCCCGCAACAAGTATTTCCTCACTACCAAGGTAGGACGCTATGGCGTCGACGGACACAACACGTGGGACTATAGCGCAAAACGGGCGAAAGAAAGCGTGTATGAGAGTCTGGAACGACTGCACGTAGACTATATCGACGTGATACAGGTTCACGACATTGAGTTCCAAAGCCATCTGCCGGGCGGTCTGCAGAAAGTCGTCGACGAGACATTACCGGCTCTGCACGAGCTGAAAAAAGAGGGCGTGGTCAGACACATCGGCATCACAGACCTGCAATTAGACAATCTGCGGTGGGTGATCGAACATGTGGAAGACGGTACTGTGGAGACGGTGCTCAACTTCTGTCACTATTGTCTGAACGATGACGCACTCGCTGACGAGCTTGACTTCTTTGAGGAGCACGGCGTCGGTGTCATCAATGCTTCGCCGTTTGCCATGGGCCTTCTCACCTCGCGTGGCGTTCCTGACTGGCATCCTGCTCCCAAACCTCTTGTAGCGGCTTGCGCTAAGGCAGCGGAATATTGTGCGGAGCACGATTGTCCGATTGAGAAGCTGGCCTTGCAATACAGCATCAGCAACCCTCGTATTGCAAGTACTCTTTTCTCCTCTGCCAACCCAGACAATGTGAAGCGCAACATCGAATGGGCTAATGCAGAGCCTGACTCGAAACTGGCAAAAGCCGTACAGGACCTGATCGGTGACCAGAGACGCGTGACTTGGGAAAATACTTAGTTGATGGAAGACTGACAATAAAGATATGATCATCGACGCACATAGTCATCTTTGGCTCAAGCAAGACACGGTCGTGGATGGACAACGCATCCGCACACTCTCGCCCAACGGCTCCCGCTCAGCGTTCTTCGGGGAAGAGGTGCAGATGCTTCCTCCTTTCATGATCGACGGGCGAAACACTGCCGAGGTATTCCTGTCCAATATGGATTACGCCCAGGTAGGCGGTGCTGTGGTGGTGCAGGAAGTCATCGACGGCAACCAAAACGAGTATATCTCTGAAGTACAGAAGGATTCTTTGGGATGGGAATGGCTTTCCGTCTCAGCGAGGCCGAGGAGGTGAAGGCTTTGGGGCTGCGGGGTATTGCCGTCCCCGGGCACAGACTCCATGACATATCGCTCTTCAGCATGATGCCCATGTTTAAATACATGGAGACGCAACAGCTCACCCTCTCGATGTGTCTCGCCGACAACGAGCAGCAGATTGGCGAGATGGGGGAGATCATCCGGGAATGTCCGCGGCTGAAAATAGCTATTGGACATTTCGGAATGCCCACAACCCCATCCTTCCGTCAGCAAGTCATGCTGGCCCGTCTCAGTGACAACGTCAGGATAGAGTCAGGCGGCATCACCTGGCTATACCATCCGGAGTTTTACCCATTCCCTACCGCCGTCCGACGCATCCGACAGGCTGCCGACTGGGTGGGCTGGGACAAGCTGATGTGGGGAAGTGACTATCCCCGCACAATCACGGCCATCACATACAAGATGTCGTATGACTTCATCACCAGGTCCACGGAGATTTCCGAAACGGAGAAAGAAGCATTCCTCGGAAAGAATGCGCACGACTTCTACGGATTCGGAAAACTGCCGGACTTACCATATATAAAGAATATGTCAGAATGAAAAATAAGAACAGCAATCGTCGATTGGCATTGTGTCTTGTCTTCGTCCTCTTCTTTCTGTGGGCTTTGAGTAGCAACCTGCTTCCCACGATGATCCGGCAACTCATGAGCCAATGCCATCTCAACACCTTTGAGGCTTCATTTACGGAGAGTGCTTACTGGTTGGCCTATTTTGTCTGTCCTATTCCCATCGCTATGTTTCTGAAGCGGTTCAGCTACAAGGCGGGCATCATATTCGGTCTGTGCCTGGCCGCAACGGGTGCTTTTCTCTTTTTCCCTGCTTCAGAGATCAATATATATGGTGTCTATCTCGCCATCTTCTTTGTCATCGCCACCGGTATGTGTTTCCTTGAGACGGCAGCCAATCCTTATGTCACAGAGCTCGGCGATCCTAAGACTGCCCCGCAGCGGCTGAACCTTGCTCAGGCAATCAACGGACTGGGTGCTTTCATCGCGGCGATGTTTCTCAGTAAGGCCGTCTTGAGCAGCGGACGATTTTCCCATGTCTACCTCACCCTGGGATGTGTTCTCGTCTTGACGGCGGTCATCTTCGTCTTCACGCATCTGCCCAAGACTGCAGACGAGATGAAAACCATGAGATTAAGACATGCGTCCCGGATATCCAAGGCGAAAGTCCCACATGTCAAGTTAATCGACTTCTCGGTTCTGCGTATCCGTCACCTGCGCTGGGGGGTAATCGCACAATTCTTCTACAATGGTGGACAAACAGCTATTAACAGCCTCTTCCTGGTATACTGCTGTTCCTATGCAGGCATCGACGAGGCAACAGCGACTACACTGTTCGGCATCTATATGCTCTTTTTCCTTTTGGGCAGATGGATCGGCACGGCACTCATGGGACGGTTTCAGCCTCACAATATGCTGCTGGTATATGCCTCCGTCAATGTTCTATTCTGTTTGGCGATTGCTGTGTGGGGCGGAAAGGTAGGTGTGGTATGCATGATGGGCGTGTCTTTCTTCATGTCCATCATCTATCCGACACAGTTCTCCCTGGCACTGGCAGGACTGGATGAACAGACCAAAAGTGGCTCTGCTTTTCTCGTGATGGCCATCGTGGGCAACGCGATGATTCCACAGCTCACTGCATTCATCATGCACAAGTTTCCAGAGACATATCATATCGCTTACCTCGTTCCCCTCGTCTGCTTCCTCTTTTGTGCCTACTACGGATGGAAAGGATATAAGCGGAATGAACTGGAAATATGCGAGAATAAAAGACTGAAAGACTGAAAGATCAAAAAAATATGAAAGCTATTCAAATCAAAGATCAAAAGATTCGTGTTTGTGATGTAGAGGCCCCTGCGGACCCAAAAGCCGGTGAGGTGCTGTTGAAGGTACTCTATGCCGGCTTTTGCGGCTCTGACCTCAACACTTATCGTGGCCGAAACCTCATGGCTCTCAATCCGGTGATTCCGGGACACGAGATCGGTGCTGTCATCGAGCGCGTCGGTGCAGACGTGCCGGGTGACCTAAGAAAAGGATTGGTGGTGACCTGCAATCCCTATACCAACTGCGGACACTGCGCGGCGTGCCGCAACGGACGCTACAATGCCTGTGAGCACAACGAGACGCTTGGCGTGCAGCGAGATGGCGCGATGAGGGAATACATCACCTTGCCCTGGGAAAAAGTGATACCGGCCAACGACCTCGAGCCCCGTACATGTGCGCTGATAGAACCCATGAGCGTGGGCTTCCACGCCGTCAACCGTGGTCAGGTAACCGATGCTGACACGGTGATGGTGATCGGTTGCGGCATGGTGGGAATGGGTGCCATCGTGCGTGCCTCACTACGTGGTGCCACGGTGATTGCTGCTGACATCGACGACGACAAACTCGAACTGGCCAAGACGATGGGGGCATCCTACACCGTGAACACCATCAGCGAGGACGTTCATGCCAAGCTGC
>ONYS01000036.1 GCA_900322095.1 uncultured Prevotella sp. | reverse complement strand
GAAAGCAGTTTCTTCATGGCTGCAAATATAAGGAGGAATATTCATATTTACAAGAAACTGCTTTATATTTTATAATATTTTATATGTTTAAGCGTACTGCTAATTTACCCTCGTTGAAACCCGATGCAAAAGAACGAAAAAGCCGCGAAAAGGGACTTCCCGAATGTTCAAAATGGCTTCTTGATTGGTCGAGGATACATTTGGGAAGTTGTTTTCTACATTTGGGAAGTTATCGGTTGATGCTTTCTTTGATATTGAAGGAATGGCAACAGGATAATCAAGATAGGCAGTACTCCATTTGATTTTTTTTATTAATTTTGCAACATACAAACCAAAGACTCAGAACTGCGTAGAATGGTATCGACTGCAAGCCGGACGTTCTCCATACAGTGCGTATACTCATGCTACAGAAGAAACAACTTTTATTGCTTTGAGGATACTTGAAGTCTTGACATTGTGTTTCAACAACTCGATAGAACTGCATTCAAAACGATGATATATTTCTTTCTTTGTATAGCGTTTCTACTTTCAGCTTCAACGGCCACTGCCGACAATGCATACAGGTTTGACAATCTGATGCTGGAAAAAGAGGCAAAGGTGAGTTGCATCAGTTTTGGCCATAACGGTTCCCTATGGCTCGGACTCGACGGCATGGGGTTAGCTCGCCGTGAAAGCAAGGATTCCAAAATCGTCTACTATAGCAGACTGTTAGGCACCTTGCCTTCCGACATTGTGCTGTGTACTTATCGCGATTCTAAGGGGCGACAATGGTTTGGCTCTTTTGGCGATGGACCGTTTTGGTTTGAGAGAGGCAAATTTTGGAAACTAGAAATAAAAGGCCTTCCGCCGGAGGCTCTTTCCTATATTTCCGGAATCAGTGAGGACGCGAAAGGAGATATGTGGCTCGCCACGACCATGGAGGGACTTTTCGAGATTCACCAGGACGGCTCTTGGGCAAACTTTAATAAGGAGAACTCCGCGCTCGAGACCAATACGCTGACCGATCTACTCACTCTCAACCGACGTATTTTGTATATCGCTACAGGATGGGGGCTTTACCAGATCGACACAGACAGCGGGCGGATCACTCCATTGCGAGATAAAGAGGGAACAGCCTTTCTGCAAGGCAGCTTCGTCAGGACGCTCTTCCTCTCAGCTGGAGGCGACCTCTGGATTGGAACACGCAATGGAATCTTTATTTACCAAACCGACAAGGCTACAGTGCATCATCTGACCACCCAAAACGGACTTGCCGACAATACTGTCATAGCCTTGGCGCAGGATTCCTTAGGCAATATGTGGGCGGTCTCGCCCAAATCGCTTTCCATTATTGACAAGGATTATAAAATCAAGGCATTCAACGAAAGCAGCATTGGGCAACAAGAGTTCCATGTCAGGGCGGCTGCATGTGCACCCGACGGAACAATGTATTTCGGCACATCAAAAGGCTTGCTGATGGCGACGCCAGCCGGAACGGAAGCTACCGACGACTCTTTTTTGTGGGTCGTTCTGTTACTCAGTTTACTTATCTCTGTTCTTATTCTTGCTTATTATCTTCACACGAAGAGGAGGCCTACTCTGCCAACAGTGCGAAAGTCAGAAGATGAATCGGCAACAGCTCCGATGACTGAAACCAAGATACAATCGGCCGACGAGGTCTTCATAGAGATAGTACGGAAGCTGATCACCGACAATATGGGCAATGCGGATTATTCTGTGGAGGACCTCAGTGCCGATATGGGCATGACTCGTGGCAACCTTTACAAGCGCATACAGGCCGTCACAGGCCAATCGCCTTTTGAACTCATGCGCAAGCTTAAAATTGCCCGTGGGCGATTGCTGCTCGAACAACAAAGCGGCAACATCTCTGAGATAGCCTGGAGCGTAGGCTTGTCACCCAAACAGTTCTCCAAATATTTCAAGGAAGAGTATGGCGTGTTGCCTTCCGAGTTCGTGAAACGACGCTAATCGTATCTCCAACTTCAGACACACTTGGAGCAGGTAAAAAATAAAGAATGGATGAAAACGGAGAAAAGTAGGGCCGGAAACAAGAAGAAAGTACAGAAAATTTCGTATCTTTGCTACCAACAACCGAACAATTAAATGTCGCATCATGGAAGAACTACTACACTATTGCTGGCAGCATAAGCTTTTCCCACTGAGTCAGCTCACCACTACCGACGGGCACAGTGTTGAGGTCATCGATTCCGGACTGCACAACCGGCACGCCGGACCCGACTTCTTCAACGCCAAGATAAAGATCGACGGCATGCTGTGGGTGGGCAACGTGGAGATTCACGACAAGGCCAGCGACTGGTATCGCCACGGCCACGACAAGGACGCCAACTACGACAGCGTCATCCTCCACGTCGTCGGCGAGGTGGATGCCGAGGCCAGGACCATGAACGGTACGATTCTGCCGCAGGTGAGACTTGAGGTTCCCCAGCAGGTGACCAACAACTACGAGGCGCTGTTGCGCACGGAGACCTATCCGCCCTGCTACCAGATCATTCCGAATCTTTCAAAACTGATGATACACTCCTGGCTGTCGGCCATGGAGACCGAACGCCTAGAGCGCAAGACCGAGGACATCGTGCGCAGGGTGAAGCAGTGCGGTGGCTCGTGGGAGGACGCCTACTTCGTCACGCTGGCACGAAATTTCGGTTTTGGCACCAACAGCGATGCCTTCGAGCAGTGGGCGCTCAACGTTCCGCTCGACAAGGTGGGCCATCATCGCGACGACATCTTCCAGATTGAGGCCATCTTCATGGGACAGGCCGGACTGCTCGAGGAGGCAAGTCTGCCCGAACGTTACCGGGCGTCGGCCCACGAGGAGGGATATTTCGACCGCATGCGCAGCGAATACCTCTACATGGCCCACAAGTTTCAGCTGCAGCCCATGGACTACAAGCTGTGGCGCTTCCTCCGTCTGCGGCCGCAAAACTTCCCTCACATTCGCATTTCTCAACTGGCTACGCTTTACTACCGCCACCAGGCGGGGCTAAGCGCGCTCATCGAGCAGAAGTCGCTGAAAGACGTGGCAAACCTGATGCAGACCGAAGTTACCGACTATTGGCGAACGCATTACACCTTTGGCGCCCCATCGCCGAAAAGCACCAAGAGGCTTTCGGCCTCATCGGCCAATCTCATCATCATCAACACCGCCATCCCCGTGCTCTTCGCCTACGGCCGCCACAAAGACGACGACCGGCTCTGCGACCGGGCTTTCGACTTTCTCGACGCGCTCAAGGCCGAGAACAACAACATTGTCAGGATGTGGAAGGAGTGCGGACTCTGCGTGGACAGCGCGGGCGACAGTCAGGCACTGATACAGCTCAAAACAGAATACTGCGACAAGCGCGAATGTATACGCTGCCGCATCGGATACGAATTTCTCAAAGGAAAATCTTTCAAAATATGAACGCTACAAAATATATTTTCACCACAAAGATAGAGGTTCGCGACTATGAGTGCGACATCGAGGGCATCGTCAACAACGCCCGCTACCTCCACTACACCGAGCACACCCGCCACCGCTTCATGAAGCAGGAAGGACTGAGCTTTGCCGAGATGCACAACCGCGGTATCGACGCCGTCGTGGCACGCATGAATCTGGAATACAAGGTGCCCCTGCGCTGCGACGACATGATTATCTCGCGCATGGGGCTGGTGAAACAGGGCTTGCGCTACATCTTCATCCACGACCTCTACCGCGAGAGCGACAACCGGCTGTGCTTCCACTGCGAGGCCACGCTCGTCTGCCTCATCAACGGTCATTTGGGCAACTGCGAGGAATACGACCGCGCGTTTGCCAAATATCTCAACGACGACTGATGATGGACGATTCCGCAAAAGAGACTCTGGCCATGATGGCCCTCACACGGGTGGGCTACTACAATCTGACAGGCATTCTCGACTTCTATAAGCGGGTCGGCTCGGCCACTGCCATCATGCAGCACCGCAAAGACGTGCGTGAGGTGCTGCCCGATGCCTCGCCGAAGCTGGTGGAGCGCATGCGCGACTGCGAGGCGCACATCCGCCGTGCCGAGGAAGAAATGGAATGGGCCCGCCAACACGATGTGAGAATCCTCCGCTACGGGAGCGACGGCTATCCGCAGCGGCTCACCGAATGTGCCGACGCACCACTCATTCTATACTATAAAGGTACGGCCGACCTCAACCAAATGCGCGTCATCAACATCGTGGGCACGCGCCATTGCACCCTCTACGGCCAGGACACCGTGCGCCATTTCATCGCCGGTCTGCGAGAGGAGTGCGGCAATCGGGTGCTGGTGGTGAGCGGTCTGGCCTACGGCGTGGACATCGCAGCCCATCGCAACGCTCTGGAGCAAGGTTTCGAAACCGTTGCCGTATTGGCCCACGGACTCGACGACCTCTACCCTCCCCGACATCGCGAGACGGCGAAACGCATGACAACGCAAGGCGGACTGCTGACCGAATACATGACGCGCACCAATGCCGACAAGATGAACTTCGTGCGTCGCAACCGCATCGTGGCGGGAATGTGCGACGCGACGATACTTGTGGAGAGTGCGGCCCACGGCGGCGGTCTCATCACCTGCGGCATAGCCCAGGAATATGGGCGCGAGGTCTTTGCCTTCCCCGGTAACGTCGGTCAGATGTACAGCGAGGGATGCAACAATCTCATCCGCAAGAACGGCGCCACACTGATCACGTCGGCCAAGGATTTCGTGGAATCTATGGGCTGGCAGGCCGACAAACGGCTGGAGCGCGCCCAAAAAGAAGGCATCGAGCGCTCGATGTTTCCCGACCTCACGCCCGACCAGCAACTCATCGTCGACACCCTGCAGAAGACCAGCGACCTGCAAATGAACATGCTCTCCAACATGACCGGCCTGCCAATTGGCAAACTGGCATCGCTCATGTTTGAGCTGGAGATGAAAGGCGTCGCCCGATCTCTGCCGGGAAGCGTCTGCCACTTGCTATAGCCATTAAAAAAGCCAGCCTCGATTAGAAATCGAGGCTGGCTTTTTCTTTTGGGGGATGGGAGTGATGGGGAGAATGGGGTTGATGGGGGACTATGGGGGCTGATGAACACGAATGATTAGTAGCCGGCGTTCTGATGCCAGTTCGTATTGTTGTTGAGCACAGACTGCGGCACAGGCAGGATGCGGTGGCTCTTGTCGAAGTTGGCACCAGGGAAGTCGTGGCGATGGAAGCCATAGTCGCTCTCGAACGTACCGAAGCGGATCATGTCGTTGCGACGCCAGTTCTCATCAAAGAACTCACGTCCGCGCTCGTCGAGCAGTTCCTGAAGCGAAGGCTCATGGTCGAGCAGCGGCGCATGTACATAACTGCGAATCTGATTGAAGAGCGACTGCGGCGTGTCACCATTGGTTGCCGTAGCGCCACGGAGGATGGCCTCAGCCTTCTCCAGGAGAATGTCGGCATAGCGGAAGATGGGCACATCGTTGCTCTGATTGCGGCCGTGCTGCGAATATTCCGTAGGACTGGGATAGAACTTGATGGAGCGCCAGCCCTGCCGCCAGCCTTCGGGCGTGGCACCAGCGTCGAGCTGGGCCTCACCGCCCTCTTTCAGGGTGACGGTCTTCGTGAATTCCAGTTGCTCACCATTATATATATAAGGTGTGGTCGTAGCCTCACCCGTAGCGGGATCGTGCATGAACACCTTTCCTCTGAGCACGCAGTCGTTGCGGCGGTCGCCCTCGAGCGAGAAAAGATTGGCAAACTCAGGCGTCATGGCGTTGATGCCGGCACACGATTTCGACATCTTCCCGCCGTAATAGCCCATTGGCGTACCGTTATCGATGCGGCGGAAGGTGCGGTAGCGGCCATAGAGCATGCCCTGAGCGTTGACGGCGTCGTAGGGCATGGCATAGATGAAGTCCTTGATCTGCGAACCATTGTCGTAGAAGAACTTCTTCTTATAGTCGTCGCTGAGATTGAAGAGCCCGCTCTTAATGATGTCATCGCAATATTTCACGCAGTCGTTGAGCTTGCTGTTGGCCGTTGTAGCAGCGTCATAGTCGGCCACGTTGCTACAGGTGTAAACGCCCCAGTTGATATAGAGTTTCACCAGCAGGGCCTCGGCCATCCAGCGGTTGGGCTTGCCGTAAGTGGCGGCGGAGTTGTCGCTCGAGAGATCGGGAATGCACTCCAGGAGCTCTTTTTCGATGAACTCGGCCACATCCTTGCGCGGCTGGCGCTCGATGGCCTCGTTGTCGTCGGTATATACCTTGTTGAGGATAGGCACGTCGCCATAGCTGTCCATGAGGATGAAGTGGTAAAAAGCGCGCATGGCACGGGCCTGAGCCAGGAACGTGGCCACATTGTCGCCCGTGGAGCCGGAGAGCTCGTCGATAATCTTGTTGCAACGGGTGATGCCGCTGGCCAAGTCGGTCCAGTAGTTGCCGGGAGCGTCCTCAGCCTTGTAGGTGTGGAGCGTGGGATTCATGTTCTCGGCACCGTCGTAGTAGTCGCCACCAAAACTGATGGCGTTGACCTCGTCGGAGGAGTAGGTCTGCACGCGGTTATAGTTGTTGCCCAAGGCCGAACGGAAGGCATAATAGACATCGGCCATCTTGCCCTCGAGGGCTATGGTGCTTTCTGTGGGATATTCGGTGTATTGCGCATCCACAGGCACATTCAGGTCGGTGCAGCTGGCAGCCAGACCCAGGAACAATGTGCCTAAAGCCAAATGAATATATTTTTTCATGTTGATATGATTAGAAGTTGACCTTGACGCCCATCATGAAGGTGCGTGTCTGGGGATAGTAAGTATCGTATCGCTCAATGCCGGGCGTCAGTCCACCCAGCGACACCTCTGGATCGGTGCCCTTGAAGCCGGTGATGGTGAAGACGTTGTTGCAGGTGGCATAGACTGAGATGTCCTTGACCCACGTGCCGATGGCACCGAAGTCGTAGCTCAGCGATGCCGTGGCCAGGCGCAGGTAGCTGCCGCTCTCGAGATAGCGGTCGGAGGGCGTCTGCGCATTGGCGTCGCCGTAGCGCTGGTCGGTAAGGCACTCCTTGAGCACATTCTTGCCCTGGGAGAGCAGACTGATGCTGTTGAGCTGGGCCCGCTGGGCATTGAAGATCTTGTTGCCGAGCACTCCACGGAAGAAGAGGTTGAGCGACCAGCGCTTATAGCTGAGCGTGTTGTTCCAGCCGTAGGAGAGCTTGGGCTGCGCGCTGCCCTTCTTCACCTGGTCGGTCTCCTGGGGCTTCGTGGTCGTCTCGCCGGTGCGCTCGCCCGTCACGGGGTCGTGGACGTAGAACTGCGAGAGGCCGTTCTCGTCGTAGCCTGCCCACTCGTAGAGGAAGAACTGTCCGATGGGCGAACCCTCGGTGATGCGCTGTACCTTCACGCCGGTGTTGCCGGAAATTAAGCAGTCGGAAGCTTCGGGACTGATGTAGGGCACGCTGTAGGTCTGGTTGGAAATCTTCGTCACCTTATTGCTGTTGTGCGAAAGGTTCAGCGTCGTGGTCCAGCGGAAGTCGCTGGTCTGCACGGGAATGGCATTGAGAGACAACTCCACGCCCTTATTGGTGATGTCGCCCACGTTGGCATACATCTTGCTGAAGGGGTAACGGTTGGTGGAGACGTCGTAATCGTAGATAAGGTCTGACGTACGCTTGTCGTAATACTCGATAGTACCATTGAGGCGGTTGTTGAAGAAGCTGAAGTCGAGACCGATGTTGAACATTCCCGTACGCTCCCATTTCAAGTTGGGATTCGCGTTGTGCGTAGCGCCGATGGTGTGGTAGTTGGTGGTGTTGCCGGCAGCGTCGGTGTATTGGAACCATCCGGTCACGCCGTAGGTCTCGCGGGCAGAATAGGCATCGAAGCCCAGTGAGTTGCCGCTCACGCCATAGCCCAGGTGCAGGCTCAGGTTGTTGAAGACATTGAGGTCGCGGATGAACTTCTCCTCGCTCAGACGCCACGCAGCGGAGACGGAGGGGAAGGTGCCCCAGCGGTTGTTCTTGCCGAAGGCCGAACTGCCGTCACGGCGCACGGTGGCCTGGAAGTTGTATTTGCTGGCATAGGAGTAGTTGACACGACCGTAGAACGATATCATGCGGAGCCGCGAGTCGTTGCCGCTCTCCAAGGCGTTGATGCCGTCGATAGCGTTGGCGTAGGTGAGATTGTGGTAGCTCACGGCATTGTTGTAGAAGTCGTGCACCGTCACGCCAAAGCCGTCGTCGTTCCGGCTCTCCTCCCAGGAATAGCCCAACATGAGGGCGAAATGATGCTTGTCGGCAAACGTGCGGTCGTAGTTGCCGTAGGTCTCGAAGACTTTCTTATTGCTCGAATAGGTGGCGCGGTAGGCCTGACCGTTGTTGTCGACCACCTGCGACTTCGTGGAGTGATATTCGTTGGAGTTGCGCTGTTTGTTCTCGTAGGAGAAGTTGGCCGTCCAGGTGAGTCCGTCAATGATTTTCAGCTGGGCGTTGCCCGTAATCTGCAAGCGCTTGTTCTCAATCTTGCGGAAATCCTCGTGAATCATGCTGACGGGGTTGTAGTAGTTGGTCACGCCGTAAGAGCGATACCAGGAGCCATCCTCGTTGCGAACGGGCTGCATGGGGTTGTAATAGGTCATGGCATTGGTGAGGCCCGCCCCCAGCTGCCCGCTGACGCGCGGAACAAAGCGGCCGTTGAACCGGCTGGCGTTGACGCCAAGAGAGAGTTTCAGACGGTCGTTAAGCACGGTCGACTGTGCCAGCGCGCGGCCATTGAGGCGCTCGTTGCTGAAGCCGCGCACCACGCCCTCCCGGTTTCTGTAGTTCAGGGCGACATTATAGTTTGACTTCTCGCTTCCACCGCTCACGGCCAGGTGATGGTTCTGCGAGAATCCCGTCCGCAGCACCTCGTCCTGCCAGTCGGTGTCGGCCCCTTCGTCGCCCACGGGCTCGAAGTTGTTGGCTTTGGCAAAGTTGCGGATATCGGAGGCCGAAGCCATGTCGAGGCGTTTGGCCACGGTCTGGAAGGCTACATAGCCATTGTAGCTCACACGGGCTGCGCCTTTACGGCCTTTCTTTGTGGTGATGATGATAACGCCATTGGCAGCCTTAGAGCCGTAGATGGCCGTCGCCGTGGCATCGCGCAGCACGTCGATGCTCTCGATGTCGTCGGGAGCGATAAGGTTGAGGTCTACACCCGGCACACCGTCGATCACGTAGTAAGGTTGCATGGCCGCGCCCTCGCGCAGCGTGGAGGCACCGCGGAGCGTCAGCGAAGGCTCGCCATTGGGATCGCCGGTGGAGGTCACGACGAGGCCGGGCACCTTACCCTCAAGCAGTTCGCCGGGACTGGAAACCACGCCCTGATTCAGGTCTTCGGCCTTGAGTGAGGTGATGGAACTGGTCACGTCCTTACGGCGCATGGTGCCATAGCCCACGACAACTACCTCGTTGAGCGACTGGTCATCGTCACGAAGAATAACATGCTTAGCTTTATCCGAACTCACTTGCAGAGTTTGGAACCCAACATAGGAGAAACGGAGGTGCGACTTAGGCCCGACCGTCAGGCTGTAGTTGCCTTGGGCGTCGGTCATCGTACCATTCTGAGTTCCCACCTCTAATACACTCACACCAACAAGAGGCTCACCTTTGGAGTCCTTCACCGTCCCGGTTATCTTGTTCTGTGCCATCATTGTCCCACATACCATCAGCAATAGAGCGCCAAGAAGCACCCGATGGATTGCGGAACTGGTTGCCTTAAGATTAAGAAACATGAGTCCACTTTAAAAAGTCGGCACCTTTACGCTCCAAAAGCCTTCTTGTTAGGCTGATAGGTTTCAAATCATAACATTTTTGAGGTAGGGGCCTCAAAAAACGGACTTTTTAAAGGGGACTCTTGCCTTAAGATTAAGAAACATAAATAATGGTTTAATTTTGCGTCTGCAAAGATACGACCTTTTATTAAAAAGATACTAAAATTGCACAACGTTTTCGATGTATCACCCAACTTAATGCGATAAAACAGTGCACATTATAGGACATTTATGATTATTGTTGAGCCTTTATGGTCCGAAAACGCCTGAGTTTATAATTCACAATTCATAATTCATAATTCATAATTGACTGGCGTGGCGCTTCTCGGCGTTTGATATATAGGCTTGATCATTTGACGAACGTCACGTTTCTTCGTGACGAACGTCACGCTCGCTCGTGACGACCATCACGCTCGCTGGTGACGACCATCACGTAGTTAAGTGACGACCGTCACGCGACAACTGTCACGTTGTTTCGTGACAATTGTCACGAGACATCAAACAACCATAATTCAAATTTCTGAGATGAGTAATTGCCTAGGAAAACACCTCAGAAACAGTGTACATGGAAGCGAAGCGGACATGTGACCGGAAAAGAACATGATAAAGGACAGTGTCGTTTGGTCTAACTAGCATGGTTATGGAGATACTGTCTTCAGGCAGTTATCAAAACGGCTCAACGGATATTTTCTGTGGAACGCACATCAACGAATAGTACTATCAGCCCAGAATGGGCTGACTCTCAGTAACCCCAGTCAAGCGACGCCAGGAGCGCAGACTGGGGATAACTGTCCCTGTCTCAATCTGGACTTAGTGTCCCGAAGGTGGCACACCAGCACGTAGCGCGCAGATAGGAGGGTCGTCATTCCTGACGACCAAGAAAGATAAATCGATTGCGAATTATAGTAAATCCTTCGGCGGCAGGAATGCCAATACAGACCCACCCCCCAACCCCTCCCTACGAAGGGAGGGAAGCGAACACCGGAGCGCAAGTAGGAGGGCCGTCATTCCTGACGACCAAGGAAGTACTTCGCTTGCTCATCACAAATAAATCCTTCGTCGTGACGACGCTTCTGTCAACTCGATTGAGGAGAGAATCGTCGGTGATTAGGCATTCGTGATTCTAATATCGCAATCATTTGCCTTCCAGGCCATGACACATCGGCTCCGGAAGTGAGAACTCCCTGTGCCGTCCACCAGCTCTTGGGGGATGGACTACCAGCCCTGAAGGGGAGGGTGATACTCAGGCCCTCGAAATTAAGGGAATTATTCTTGCTATCAGTGCTTGAACTGAGAATAAGGGAAATTTATTCTTTTTCCGCAAAGGAGCGTAAACAATATCTTTACCCACAGGAATTATCCGGAGCCCCATCAAAATAATAAGCCCATAAATACAAGAAACAAATAAAGAGTACGTTCTAATAATGTAGCTATGTAATATTCAATTACCTGAGTCGATAGGAATTCTGCAAGCAAAGCGCATTTCGCTATAAAACTAATTTTAAAACCCGATAGAATGAAAACAAAAAGCTTACTTTTACTGTTGACCATGGTCTCCGTGATACCTGTACAGGCCCAGTGGCTCACTCACACCCCAAACGATACGCTGCAGCCCGTCCAGATAATGGCCAACGGCGATGTGGTCTTCAGAATCTATGCCCCCAACGCCCATGAGGTTTCGCTGAGCGGCGACGCGGCGCCATGGGGACAGAAGCCCAAATCCGCAAAGGGCAACGACGGCGTGTGGAGCATCACGCTTCCCAATGTCAAGAAGGGCGTTTACCGCTACAACTTTGTCGTAGACGGCGTGACGGTGAGCGACCCGCTGTCGGAACAAGTGAAAGAAAGCGCTGCCCTGGCCCAGGTGAGCGACAAGAACGATTTCTTCGCCGTGCGAACCAATATCGGCCACGGCGCCGTGGCCGAGCGCATCTACTACAGCCGGACGCTGAAGACCATGCGCCGCATGCATGTCTGGACACCGGCCGGTTATGAGAAGTCAACCGACAAGCTTCCCGTGCTCTATCTCATTCATGGCGGTGGCGACAACGATGCTGCCTGGACCGGAGTGGGCTGTGCCGGAGCCATCCTCGACAATCTTCTCGCCGACGGAAAGATGAAGCCCATGGTCGTCGTGATGCCCAATGGCTCCATCCCGAGCAAAGATCTAGGCGGTGAGGTTCCCCTTTTCGAGAAAGACTTGATGACAGACGTCATACCCTTTGTAGAGCAGAACTATCGCGTCGTTGCCGATCCGGCCCACCGCGCCATATCGGGTCTGTCGATGGGCGGTATGGAGACCTTGGAGACGCTGCTCAACGACCCTCAGGCCTTCGACTACTTCTGGATTCTGAGCTCCGGCTGGTGGTATGACGCCAAGACCTATCCGGGCTATCAGCAGCGACTGAACAAGATCAGCAAGAGCCTGGGCCACGTGAAGCAGCTCGTCTTCAGAATGGGTGGCGAAGAGGACATCGCCTACAAGAACTGTCAGGCTATGCTCAAGCTCTTCGACAAAGCCGGCATCAAATACGATTACGCCTCTGCTCCCGGCGGTCATAGCTGGTACACCTGGCGCAACAACCTTTATGAGCTGGCTCAGAAGCTGTTCAAATAGACGTCTAAAAAAATTCGCGATATGAAGAATGTGTTCAAGTATCTTATGGTTTCCCTGCTCCTGATTCCAGCGGCAGCAGTGGCCCAGCAGCCGGTGGTCAATGTTGAGGGCGGAAAACTGCAGGGAGTGGCATCGGCCGAACAGGGTGTCACGGTGTTTCGTGGCGTGCCCTATGCAGCCGCTCCAGTGGGCGACCTCAGATGGAAACGGCCTCAGCCGGTGAAGAAATGGAAGGGCGTGAAGGTTGCCGACCACTTCGGCAGCATCTGTCCGCAGCCGGGCAACCCAGTGGGAACCTTCTATGGCAACGAATTCTATTGGAAAGACAATCCCCCACAGAGTGAGGATTGCCTCTATCTGAACGTGTGGACGCCCGATGACGCCGTGGGCAAGACCGACCGCAAGCTGCCCGTGGCCGTGTGGATTCATGGGGGAGCTTATATGAACGGCTACGGCTATGAGATCACCATGGACGGTGACGCATGGGCAAAACGTGGCGTCATCCTCGTCACCATCAACTACCGTCTGGGAATCTTTGGATTTCTCTGCCATCCGGAGCTCTCCGCCGAGACAGCCGACCACACTTCGGGCAACTATGGAACGTATGACCAGGTGGCTGCCCTGAAGTGGGTGCACGACAACATCGCACAGTTTGGCGGCAATCCCGACAACATCATGATTTTCGGACAGAGTGCCGGCGCGGCGAGCATCAAGAATCTCGTCTCCTCGCCCTTGTCAAAGCCATACGTGAAGCACGCCATCATTCAGAGCGGCGGTGGATTGGGCAATTTCATCGACAATCCCGAGAGCAATGAGCAGAAAGACAAGGCCGGCAAGGAGTTTATGGACCAGCATGGCGCCACCTCGCTGAAGGCTATGCGTGCGCTGACATCGGAACAATTGGAGAAGATGGAGGCTGAAGGCGGCTTCAAGACAATGTTGCTGTTCTCCCCGCATATCGACGGAACCTTATTGACCGAGAGTTTTACGGATGCGGCTAAGAACAATCGTCTTGCCGATGCCGACTACATGATAGGCCAGACCATGGACGACATCATGCCGATGAACAAGGCCATCGATGCCTTCTGCCATCTGCGCGACTCGCTCAACCACCGTCCTGCCTATCAGTATCTTTTCGCCCGCAAACTGCCGGGAACGAAAGACGGTGCTTTCCACAGTGCAGAGCTGTGGTATGTCTTCAACACACTGGGCCGTTCCTGGCGTCCGATGACACCGGCCGACCATCAGCTGGCCGAGAAGATGGTGGATTACTGGACGAACTTCGCCAAATACGGCAATCCGAATGGCAATGGCCGCGAAACCTGGCATCCCTTCACCCTCGCCAATCCTTTTGTGGAGACACTGAATATCGAATAGTTCAACAGACTTGAAAAAAGAAAAAGCTAAAGTGATGGTGTTATCGCTTTAGCTTTTTCTGTATGTGACTCCCCTCCCTTCGGTGTTGTAGGAGCGGCGGCATTCCTGCCGCCGAAGGATTTCCTTTTGATGTGCAATCTAACTTTTTTAATGTGCAATCAGACTTCTTTCTTGGCCGTCAGGAATGACGGCCCTCCTTGCTCACCTATGAACATCAATTGTCATTTACCACACCGCTTTTGCTCCCCTCCCTTTGTAGGGAGGGGCCGGGGGTGGGTCTAGCCGGGGTGGGTCTTCTCTATTACTTTTCGTTCCAGACGCTCGTACCCTTTGACAAGGCACTACCGCCATCTACTTCTGGACCATCTTTCACGCCGTCTTGGGTCCAGGTCCCGTTTTTATCTACAAGACCGGGATCACTCACCGTCAACATGGCTTGGCGCTCACTGAAGTTTTTCTCTTCGAGCACAGGCTCTATATATTTTTTCTTGTTCATAATCTTGTTCTAATAATTATGCTGTTGCTTATTTCACGAGTAATTTCTTGCCATTGACAATCACCACGCCTTTGTAGTTCTTGTCTACTCGCTGACCGGCAAGATTGTAGCGGACGTCATCACCGCGAGTCTCAGCCTTAATGCTGTTCATGCCTGTAGCGTCATCGAGGGGGAAGAAACTCTTGGCTGAAGATTTGCTGCCCAAGTCGAGATAACCCTTGAAGGCAGCCACGGTTGTGCCCTCTTCTACGGGCCAGAAACCGATTACGCTATTATTCTCTGCAAGGACATAGATGGTATTGGCGGTATTCACGGTCTTGTCGCTCCAAGAATAGGTCAAGGCGTTGTCAGCAACAGCTGTTGCATTATTAGCCTTGGTCAGCGTGTATACCCCCTCGTTAGCCCTGAGTACGACGGCGGTCTTACCAGGAACGGAGGTCACCTTATTAAGAGTAATCTTGTCAGCAGTAGTATCGTAGCTTACGGTGTAAGCCTCAAGTCCCTCAGGGAAGCCAGCCTCTCGCTTGGTAACGTAGGTTGCCCAACCTGCGGAGGTTACGGTCACCTTCTCTTCAGGCTTAGAGATGCTCAGCAAGATAGAACCCTCTGCCAATTCCTTTGTTTTCTTATAAGTCGTCAACTTGCCTTGCAAAATCACCGTATCACCTCTTGCAATGTCATCATCGTCTTTAATGTCAACGCCGTCAAGACCGGTTCCGCGATAAACTTCCAACTCCTCGGCTGTTGTACCGTCGTCAGAAATCCAATAGTTGACATATGTAGCATTTCCCTTCCTATCAGAGACATTGGCTACGATACCCTTAACAATGACCTCTGTGTCGTTGTCTTTCTTCAGAGCATCAGCCACCGTGATAGGCTCAGTCTTGGTGAAGGTCTTCTCAGCAACCTTACTGGCTGTGCCGTTCAGATAAGCGATAGCCTTGACAGTTGTTGTCTCGGTGATATAGAAAGGCTCGGTGTACTTCGTGCTCTTGTCGGTAGGAGCAGAGCCGTCGGTGGTATAGTAAATAGTAGCACCCTCATCATCGCTACTAATACTCACTGCTGCCACCTGATAGAAAATTTCATCACCAGAGATGATAGGAGCTTCGACGCCAGTAGGCTTTACTAGACTGGTAATCTTGCTGCCATAGCTGAATTCCAAGGTGCCTTTATAATCTGTCAGTTTTCCATTGACAACTACAGTCCAGCCTGTCTGCAGATCATTTGCTGATTTGAACTTTCCGCCATTAAGGCCATAGCCCTGATAAACCTCCAACTGACTGTTTTTTGTTCCATCGTCTGAAATATAATAGGTGAGTTCATCATACTTTTTGTTTAAATCGCCAACCTCAGAGATGATTCCCTTTACGGAGACCGCATCAGAAGGCAGTTCACCGGCTGCGTTCAAGGCAATGACGTCAGCTACAGTATAGGGATTTGCCTCTGTGCCGTCGCCAGTAGTAGTAACATTTGCAGTGACGGTGAGAGTATAAGAAGCTGAATCAGCAGCATATTCATCGGTTTCCGCAGAAGAAGCGGTGATGGTAGTAGTACCAGCGGCCACGAGCGTCACTGCACCAGTTTTAGCATCTACGGTAGCAACGTCTGTATTGGAGGAAGTATAATCTACCGTCAATTCGTGAGGATTGGTCAGCGTGGGTGCATTGAAAGGCTCGCCAATTTTGGCTGTATAGGAAGTCTCAGGAAAAGATAAGTCGGCAGAAGCCTTTGCTGTAGTATCAGAAAGAGTATAAGTCACCTCTATCGTTGTGGCGCGAACCTGACTACTTGCATAAATTGTGACTGAATCGGTATCTCCCGTCCAGGTACCCACTTTATCCTTAAATGTATAGCTTCCTACAGCAACATTTTTGCTAAAGTTGCCGGGACCATAGGCTGAGTTGCCACTTCCAGTACAGGTGAATACAATCTTTGTGATGTTACCCACTGTAGAGGAAATTGTAGTCGTCGAACCTTTATAGAAACGATACTGCTTAGTTGCAAAAGCGGCATCAGTACAAGAGATAGGAGTCCCCTTTAAAAAGTCCGTTTTTTGAGGCCCCTACCTCAAAAATGTTATGATTTGAAACCTATCAGCCTAACAAGAAGGCTTTTGGAGCGTAAANNNNTGGAGCGTAAAATCTCTTATTTATTGAGGTATAATCCTTGGAAACTGGCACTAAACTTTTAGATTGAAAGGGGTGCCGACTTTTTAAAGTGGACTCAGATAGTGATACCAGCTTTTGAAACCGAATCAGGAGTTCCATTACCATTAGTGCTACCTTTCTCCGTTCCGGCGGTAAATGTAACTGTCGTTTGTGCCCCCACCACAGAACAAACCATGAGCAGGAGCAAGGTTAATAATGCTTTAATTTTCATACTCGCTTTATGAATGACCTTGTTTGAATATTCTATTTCGGGAATTATGCTGCAAAGTTAAACATTATTATTAAAAGGAAGAACTATAATCGTGTGAAAATAAGGCTATAATCAAGATTTATGGTGATAATCACAATAAAAGCCTCCACGCCATTGCAGTTTGTCTTCTGATTCATTTGGGATATCTCCCCAAAAGTTCAGCAACATCACGTATTGAATCCACATCAAAGGGAGACAGACAGCAAAACATTTCGATTGCCAACAGACGGCAAAAGCTGATATTTTCTCCAAACAATTCTTGCTTATCTGAAAGGAAAGGACTATTTTTGCATATAAGATAAGCAAGAAACATTATGAGCAACGATTTCAGACGCATACCTTACGGCATCTCTAACTTTAGGCAATTGAGGCAAGAGAACCTTTATTTAGTCGATAAGACCATGTTCTTCGAAAAGATAGAGCAGGCGGGGCACTTTCTGTTCCTCGTTCGTCCGCGCCGCTTCGGCAAGAGTCTGTTTCTCGATATGCTTGAGGCTTATTACGACATCAACGAGAAGGACAACTTCCAGGAGTTGTTCAAAGGACTCTACGTGGCCGAACATCCCACTGAAAACCGGAATCGATTCCAAGTGCTGCACCTCGACTTCTCACTGGTGGGGAGCGACATGGATCACTTGGAGGAGAATTTCAACAGATATTGTGGACAGGAGATAAATTCCTTCGTAGCATCTTACAGCAAATATTATGCCCCCAACTTCATTGAGAATGTACATAGGGAAGCATCGGCAATTGGCAAGTTAAACTTGGTAAGAATAGCTGCAAAGAAACTCAACTTAAGACTCTACCTCGTCGTTGACGAGTATGACAACTTCACCAACAACATCCTCAACGTCAAGGGGCATGAGGCCTACCGCGCCCTCACCCACGGTACGGGCTTCTACCGCGACGTGTTCAAACTTTTCAAGCCCATGTTCGACCGCATCATCATGCTCGGTGTGTCGCCCATCACCCTCGATGACCTCACCAGCGGCTACAATATCGCGCTGAACATTACGGTGGACCCACGCTTCAATCAGATGCTCGGATTCACAGAGGAGGACGTGAGACAGATGATTCGGTATTATAAAGAGGCAGGAGCCATCAAACCGGAGTTGACTGAAGACCAGATTATCGACGACATCAAGCCCTGGTACGACAACTTTTGCTTTGCAGAGGAGAGTTTCAGCACAGAGCCCAGCATGTTCAACTGCGACATGGTGTGCTATTATATGAGCGCGCTCGTGAACACGGGCAAGAAGCCCAAGGAGATGGTCGACCCGAACACGAAGACCGACTACAAGAAACTGCGCAACCTCATAGAGATTGGCGACATGACCGAGGAGCGGCGTCAGATTATCTACGACATCGTGCAGCGAGGCTACATTTACTCCACCATCAACAGCTACTTCCCTGCCGAGAGCATCACCGACACCGACAACTTCATCAGCCTGCTCTTCTATTATGGTATGCTCACCATCCGTGGCGTACTCGGCGCAATGCTGAAGCTCGGTATTCCGAACAATAACGTGCGCATACAATACTACAACTACCTCATGCAGTCTTTCCAGCAGATTCACCCCACTGCGCTGACGCAGCTCAATACGCCGTTCTATCAGGCCGCTGTGGAGGGAGACTGGCGGCCGATGATGGACTTCATCCTCAAGGCCTACCACGACACCACCGCCGTGCGCCAGCTCATCGAGGGCGAGCGCAACCTGCAGGGATTCATGAACGCCTACCTCAGCCTAGACCCTTATTATCTCGTGGCCCCGGAGATGGAGTTTGCCCACGGCTATTGCGACTTCTTCCTCCTGCCCAACTACACGGTCTATCCCATGGTGGCCCACAGCTATACTCTGGAACTGAAATACCTCAAGGCCGACGCCAGTGAGGCTGAAGCCGAAAAACAATGGGACGAAGCTGTGGCTCAGATCCGAACTTATGCTGCCGACCGCAAGCTGCAATCCATGCTTCATGGTACGACGCTGCACTCCATCGTGGTGCAGATTAAGGGCTACGATATGCTCAGAATGGAGAAAATGTAAGAGCAGACCGCCTCAGAGGAACATCACGGACTCATCGCCCTCATTGAACAGCAGGTCGAGGATGGAAAGATTGGGCTGGAAACCATACTTATCACGAAAAACTTGGTAATAGGGCTTTGGCTTCCACGACGCATCCTCGGCGGGATGCTTAGGACGTATCACATTGCGATAGTCGTGATAGAGTGTCTCAGCCTCAGGCTCATCGGGGTCTTCCATACCGATATGGCTGCGAATATCGTCGAAAACCAGCGAAATCATAGTCAGCGAACCGTACTTGGCGGGTGAGAGATAACGCTCGGTATAGCTCACGTGCGGCCAAATTTGGACCAGCTCGCACATCTTCTGCGTAATCTCCATGTTGAAATCAATAAGATATTTCCACTTTTTCTCAAAGAAAGGCCGAATGTCGTCAGCGTAGTAGTCGAAAAACGGACTCACGCCGTAGGCCGACATCAAGGCGTGCCAATGAAGGTGGCGCCAGTTGCCGTGGTCGGAGATGCGCACGTCTTTAATAGCAGTCTTCGTCAACGGCACGTCACCGTCCACTTCCACGGGGACGGAAAGGCTTTGCAGCCCCTGAGCCGTGGCGATGACGCAACGGTTGCGGTAGGTCTGGCGGATAAAGTTCTCGTGCTTCTCTATCTGGCACGATTCGTAGCGGTTGAGTTTTTGATACCACTGTACGGGACCGAAATATGTTGTACTGAGTATAGCTGTTGAAATCATTGATTACAAAGATATTTACCAAGGCAAATTCCAAAGGCGATAGGCTTTGCCGGCGATGTCGCATCTGAAGACGAGGCACTCGCCGTAGCCTGTATATAGGAGGAAGAGGTCGCAGTCGTTGCAGTCGCATTCCTTGGGGCAGGGATTGTGGGGGATGACGTAGCGCTGCCGGCTTACGGAGAGCGTATCACCGGGCAGGGCCATCACCTCTCCCAGGGCGTAGCTGCCGCTCTTGCCGCGGAAGGCCACTATGTCGCTCTTGGTCAGGCGATTGCTGCCGAGTTTGTTGACGAAGACGCAGTCGCCCTTGCCGATTCTATTGTTGATGTCGACGGGCGTCCTGTAGATACCGAACACGAAGAGACGCAGCAGCAACATCACGGCGGCCGATGTTGCCACGACCAAGAGGAATTTACACAGCTGTCTCATTTCGCGTTTTCGGTTGATTAAGACGAGGCGCCGCATCAGCCCTGCCCCATTGAGGGAGGAAGCGGATGCGACGCCACGGAATAGGGTATTTCTTATTTGATATTGTCCACCATTTTGAACAAGCGTCCCCATCTGATGCCGGAGAAGCCGTGGCGGTCGGGATCGCTGCTCCACCAGATGAAGATGGGCTTGCCCACGATGTGGTCTTCGGGCACAAAGCCCCAGTAGCGGGAGTCGGCCGAGTTGTGGCGGTTGTCGCCCATCATCCAGTAGTAGTCCATCTTGAAGGTATACTTCGTGGCAGGCTTGCCGTTGATGTAGATGCGGTTGTTCTTCACCTGTAGGTCGTTGCCTTCATACACGCCGATGGGGCGCATATAGATGGCGATGTTGTGCATGTTGAGGTTGATGGTCATGCCCTTCTTCGGGATAACGACCGGTCCGTAGTTGTCGCGAGTCCAGCCGTAAATCTGGTTGAGCGGATACACGGCGCCGGAGTAGAGATCCTTGTCAGTCACGCGGCGTGCGGCCGAGATAAGTCCTGCGCGCTTGAGTCCCTGCAGAGCCTTTGCGGTGAGGGGCATGTAGCCGTCGTACTGCTGCAGCACCTGCTGGTTGAGCACGAGTCCGTTCTCCACGTCGGTTCCATGCAGCCGGCCCAGCGATTCGAGGTCTTCCATCGTGATGCCGAGTTCCTTGCGCATGTCGTTGTACATATCGCCCATGAGGTCCATGGTGTTGACGTTGCGCAACTTCACAAAGTAGGCATACTGCACGTTGTCGGGCTCCTTGTTGGGTTTGCCGTTAAGGTAGACGATGTCGTTCTTCACCTGCAGCGTCATGCCCGGCAGACCCACGCATCGCTTCACGTAGTTCTCGCGGCGGTCGACGGGGCGCCAGTGGATGGAGCCATACGTGAGCTGATGGTCTTGCAGGTAGGTGCGGCCCAGCGCGTAGCAGTAGGCGAAGAAGTCAAGCTGCTGTTGCGGATTCATCACCGACGGGTCGGCGGGAGCCGCAGTCTGCTGATTGTAGATGGCACGGCCGTTGTTGTAGGCCATGTCGTAGTATTCTGTCTGATAAGGCTGCTCGGTGAGGATGGTATCACCGGCGGGATAGTTGAAGACGACGATGTCGTTGAGCTCAACATGTCCCAAGCCTTTCACGCGGCGGTAGTCCCACTGCGGCCAGGGAATATAGCTCTGCACGTTGATGATGGGCAGCGTGTGCTGGGTGAGCGGCATGGTGAGCGGTGTCTCGGGGATACGCGGACCGTAGCTCAGTTTCGACACGAAGAGGTAGTCGCCCGTGAGCAGACTCTTCTCCAGCGACGAGGAGGGGATGACGAAGTTCTGGAAGAAGAAGAGGTTGATGAAATACACGGCCACGAGAGCAAACACGATGGCATCGACCCACGACATGATGAACCGCGTGACGCTGTTGGAGTCGCGCCACCACTGCCAGCGAATCTTCTTGGTGATGTATATGTCGTAGATGAAGGGCACCACAATCAGTCCCCACCAGCTCTTCACCCACAGAAGGAACAGCAGGTAGAGAACGAGAACGACGATAAACTTAGTCCACTGTTTGCGCGGATTGAGTTTAGCCTTTTCCTTATCAATCATTGTTTATCTAATGCTTTTTTATGGTTTCAAAATCGGCTTTTAAGGGAGTCTGAGCAGACTGCCGCGCCTTTAGAACTTGAAGAGGTCGCTTGTGGTGAGCAGTCCTTCGTGGGTCTGCGTGAACTCAGCTGCGAGCACGGCGCCGAGAGCAAAGCCTTTGCGCGAATGGGCAGAGTGGCTGATGGTGATGCAGTCGGCCTCAGAGTCGTAGCTGATGGTGTGGATGCCCGGCACCTCGTCGTGGCGCACGCTCTTGATGAGGAGCTCATTGGCGTTGTGGTCGTCGCTGCCGTCCACATGTCCGTCGTCCCAAGTGCAGGAGCCTTTCTTCCAGCTGTCCTTGCGGTCGAGGCGGTCTACGATATCCTCGGCCAGCGTGATGGCTGTGCCCGAGGGAGCGTCGAGTTTGTGCACGTGATGCGTCTCTTCCATCTCCACGTCATACTGCGGGAACTGGTTCATAATGCCGGCCAGATACTTGTTCACTGCCGAAAAGATGGCCACACCAATGGAGAAGTTGGAAGCCCAGAACAGCGTTTGGTGTTGCTCACGGATGATGCGCTCCACGTCTTCCTTATGGTCTTTCATCCAGCCTGTGGAACCACTGACCACCTTCACATGGTGTTTGAAGGCGCGCAGATAGTTGCCGTAGGCAGCTGTGGGGTTGGTAAATTCTATGGCGACATCGGCCGAAGCGAATGCCGGAGAGTCAAAATCCTCCTGATTGTCAACGTCTATTTTACATACAATTTCATGGCCACGCTGCAGGGCAATCTGCTCTATCATGTGGCCCATCTTTCCATAGCCGATAAGTGCTATCTTCATAATATATATTGTTACAATTTGATGTTTGTGGCAAAGATAATGATTTTTAGGCACATAACAGCCGTTTGCTATTTTAAATTAACAAAAAAGCCGGAAAGAGACGGGAGCGGAGGCAGCAGACAATTCGTTTTCATCGTCAGTGCCATGCATTGAATTCCCACAGAAATTATTGTTTCAAACATCACGCTTATCAAAAGAATTTTGTATTTTCGCATCATCATTGTGGCCCTATATCTCAAAGACCGCAAGAAAATTACACTCAACTACAACAATGATGAGAATCCCCAAATGCCTACATACATGCCAAAAGACAAGAAGCAGCTGGCTCTTGGTCTGCTTCATTCTTCTCTTTGCGGTTGCCTTCTCCCTATCATCATGTTCCACCGAGAGCACCACCGCCACAATATCCTCTGCCGAAGGGCAAAAGATGGCTCAGGAAATCCACCGTCTGAGCGTCTCTGATTACAAGCGCGCGCAATTCGATTGCGCATTATAAGGGAAATCATTCAGCGGCAGGAATGACGATTCAAACCCACCTCCTGCCTCTCCCTACGAAGGGAGGGGAGCAAATATCAAGCGTTAAATAACAATTGATGTTCATAGGTGGCTCATAATGGATAACAATCGTGTGCTGACTGAGAGCAGAACTGCTGACAGCTGAGAGCAGAACTGCTGACAGCTGAGAGCAGAACTGCTGACAGCTGAGAGCAGAACTGCTGACAGCTGAGAGCAGAAAGACATTACCGCTCGGTGGTAAAACGATTGGTAGTACGGGCTGAATTTCTACCGCCCAAGAAAGAACTCTGATTGCGCATCATGGGAAAATCATTCTCTTCTTATTTATTGAACACACAGGACATTTCCAATAGGTTATTATCGAATAACAAAGAAAAATAGGATTTACGAGTCGTATCCGCTGACCCATAAATCCTATTTTGTATTTAAGAATTTTAAAGTTCAAAAAACTAAGAACTTAGTGACTCAAGAACTCCAAACTAACTTAAGAAATTAAAAGTTCAAGAACTCAAATCACATATACCCCAGCCACCTCAGAATATCGTTGAGGTTGGCCACAATCATCAGCAACAGCAAGACGCTGATACCGAAGATTTCGGCATACTCCATAAACTTGTCCGATGGTTTTCGGCCCGTGATGATCTCGTAGAACAGGAACAAGACGAAGCCTCCGTCGAGGGCGGGGATGGGGAGAATGTTCATGAAGGCGAGGATGATGCTCAGGAAAGCGGTCATCATCCAGAAGGCGTGCCAGTCCCACTTGTCGGGGAACAGACTGCCGATAGCGCCGAAGCCGCCCAGACTCTTCACACCTTCGGGCGAGAAGACGTATCGCATATCGCTGATGTAGCCTCCGAGCACGTCAAAGCCATACTTGATGCCGGCCGGGAAACTCTTCAGGAAGTTGTAGCTGATGTGGGTATTCTTGTAATGTGCCAGCGCATTGACGGGCGCATAACCCATCAGCAGGTCCTTGGTGAGCGTCGTGGAGAGCGTGTCCACCTTGCCCGTTGCAGCACGCTTCACGGCCACCGTCACCGTGCGCAGGCGCAGACTGTCGTCGCGCGTCTTGGCGGCCGTCATGGCGTCGGCAATGTGGCCTGTGGCATCCTTGTAGCTGTTGTAGCTGTCGAGCGACTTACCATTGAGAGCCACGATGACGTCGCCCTTCTTCAGCTGCATCTGCCAGGCCGGGGAGACGATGCTGTCCTTGGAATCCTCGGCAACGGGGATGCGCTTGAGCACTGTGTCCACCTCGTTCACCATGAACGGCTCCATGAAGCGGGGAGTGGACTGTATCATCTCCAGCATGTTGATTTTGCCGGGGAGGTTGACGCGCACCTGCTTGCCGTTGCGCAACACGTCGCAATACTTGGCCTTGGAGATGTCGCGGTAGACGTCGCCCGAGAACTCACGGAAGGCGCCACGGTCGGTGCCGAGGAGAATGTCGTGGTCGCGGAAGCCATAGCTCTTAGCTTCCTGATTGAACTTCATGCCGAGCGTCATGTCCTTCGTGGCGATATAGTCCTCGCCCCAGTGGAACATGATCATGCTATAGATAAAGAGTGCCAGCAGGAGGTTGACGGTGACACCGGCCACCATGATGATGAGCCGTTGCCAAGCGGGCTTCGTGCGGAACTCCCAGGGTTGAGGGTCGCGCTTGAGCTGTTCGGTGTCCATGCTCTCGTCCACCATACCCGCTATCTTGCAGTAGCCGCCGAGGGGCAGCCAGCCGATGCCGTAGGTTGTGTCGCTGTTCTTGGGCTTGAACTCGAAGAGGTGGAACCACGGGTCGAAGAAGAGATAGAACTTCTCTACGCGCACCCCGAAGAGCTTTGCCGTGAGCATGTGGCCCATCTCATGCAGGAGAACCAACAGCGATATGGCCATCATGAACTGTAGCAGCTTAATGAGAAAAACTTCCATTTGATATTGTCTTGTGTGTGTTTATTGTTTTATACCTATATTATATATGTCATCCCAGGATTTCGGTGGCTATCTTCCGGGCCTCGGCGTCGGTCTGCAGATAAACGTCGAGATTGGGAGAGGCGTCGAAGCTGGCGCGCTGCATCACCTGGCCGATGATGTCGGGCATCTGGAGGAACGAGCAACGGCCCTCGCGGAAGGCGAGATTCACCACCTCGTTGGCTGCGTTGAGTATGCAGGGCATGTTGCCGCCACGACGTATAGCCTCGTAGGCCAACTGCAAGCAGCGGAACTTGCCCATGTCGGGCTCGAAGAAGTCGAGATGACCCACCTTGAAGAGATCGAGCCGGTCGCCGTTGAGCGACAGCCGCTCAGGATAGGAGAAGGCATACTGGATGGGCAACCGCATGTCGGGCACGCCCAGCTGCGCCTTCACTGCGCCGTCCTTGAACTGCACGCCGCTGTGAACCACCGACTGCGGATGGATGAGTACCTGGATGCGGTCGGCAGGAACGCCGAAGAGCCAGCGGGCCTCCATCACCTCGAAGCCTTTGTTCATCAGCGTGGCCGAGTCGATAGTGATTTTGGCGCCCATCTTCCACGTAGGATGGCGCAGGGCGTCGGCAGCCGTCACCGTCTTCAGCTGGTCGAGACTGTACTGACGGAAGGGACCGCCCGAGCAGGTGAGCAGAATCTTGTCGACCTCGTTCATCTCCTCGCCCACGAGGCTCTGGAAGATGGCGCTGTGCTCCGAGTCGACAGGCAGCAGGTCGACGTGATACTTTCCGACAAGATTGAGAATCAGTTCTCCGGCCACGACAAGCGTCTCCTTGTTGGCCAGGCATATCTTCTTGTGGGCCTTGATGGCGTTGATGGTGGGCACGAGACCGGAGAATCCGACCATCGATGCCAGCACCGTGGTGATGGGTCCGGCCTCAACAATCTCTGCTATCGCCTTGCTGCCTGCATAGACCTTGATGTCGGGCAGGTCGGAAAGCCGTGACTTCAACTCGTCGAAACGGGCCTCGTTGGCGATGACCACAGCCGCGGGATGAAACTCGCGCGCCTGCTCTGCAAGTTTGTCAACGCTGTTGTTGGCCGTGAGGGCATAGACCTCATAGCGGTCGCTATGCTGACGGATGACGTCGAGCGCCTGCGTGCCGATGGAGCCTGTGCTGCCAAGAATGCATATTTGTTGTTTCATTGATTTTTCGTTCATACGGAATATACGGACTAAAGCTCCAGCAGTCCTTCAGGGATGTGGAGCGTGATGTGTTGCTGTTGAGGATCGAAGCCGGCGATGAGCTCTTCCGCAAGGGGAATGAGGCGGCGCTCACCATCGGCGGTCTCCACCTCGATGAGCGTATTGGCGGTGGAGGTGTCTACAGAGGTGACCGTGCCCACATCATGTTGCGTCGAGGCGTCGATGACGTGGAATCCCGTGAGCTGCGAGAGACTCATGCCTTCATCGTCTGTGGTCTGCGACTTGGGAAAGAAGACATAGCAGTTGACAAGCGGACGGGCCTCCTCAGCCGTGTCGACGCCCTCAAACTTGATGATAGCCAGGTCGTCGCTGCGGAAGCGGTATTCCTCGATGAAGAAAGGCACGACGATACCGTCGATTTCCACAAAGAGGAAATCGGCATCGTTGCGGTCGAAGATGTCGTCGGTGAAGTTGAACATCAGCTCGCCGCCCACTCCATGGACCTTTCCCAAGCGTCCGATCCTGAATACGTCGTCGGGCTTAATCATCTACGCGGGAAATTTTTGCCCCAAGCTGATTGAGGCGTTTTTCGATGTCCTCATATCCGCGGTCAATCTGGGCGATGTTCTCTATACGGCTCGTGCCCTCAGCGCTCATGGCGGCGATGAGCAGGGCGATGCCCGCACGGATGTCGGGACTCGTCATGCGGCCTGCACGGAGGCGTATCTGATGGTCGTGGCCCACAACGACGGCACGGTGGGGATCGCAGAGGATGATCTGGGCGCGCATGTCGATGAGCTTGTCGACGAAGAACAGTCGGCTCTCGAACATCTTCTGATGGATGAGCACGCTGCCCCGGGCCTGCGTGGCCACAACGAGCAGCACCGAGAGCAGGTCGGGCGTGAGTCCGGGCCAGGGCGCATCGGAGAGCGTCATGATGGTTCCGTCGAGGAACGACTCTATCTGATAGTGCTTCTGGGGCGGGATATAAAGGCTGTCGCCCTGCTGCTGCACCTTCACGCCCAAGCGGCGGAAGGCATCAGGAATAAGCCCCAGGTTGCGCACGCTGCAATTTTCAATCTTCACGCCGTCGCCCACCATGGCTGCCATGCCGATAAACGATCCCACCTCGATCATATCGGGCAGGATGACGTGCGAGGCACCGTGGAGCTCCCCCACGCCCACGATGGTGAGCAGATTGGAGGCGATGCCGCTGATGTTGGCGCCCATGGCGTTGAGCAGATGGCAGAGCTGCTGGATATAAGGCTCGCAGGCAGCATTGTAGATGGTGGTGGTGCCCTTGGCCATCACGGCAGCCATGATGATATTGGCCGTACCGGTCACGCTGGCCTCGTCGAGGAGCATGTAGCGGCCATGGAGCTGCTTGCCCTCGAGCAGATAAATGTCGCGCTCCTCGTCGTGGACGAAGCGGGCTCCCAGGCTCTTGAATCCCAGGAAGTGGGTGTCCAGACGGCGGCGTCCTATCTTGTCGCCACCGGGTTTGGCCACGGCGGCCTTGCCGAAACGGCCGAGCAGCGGACCGATCATCAGCACACTGCCGCGAAGCTGTGCGCACTTGTGGATGAAAGACTCCGACTCAAGATAGTCGAGGTTGATGTCGTCGGCCTGAAACTCATACTCATGGCGCGAGAGACGGTTGACCTTCACACCGACGTCCTCGAGCAGTTTGATGAGGTTATTCACATCGAGGATGTCAGGGACGTTGCTGATGCGCACTACGTCTGAGGTGAGGAGCGTGGCGCAAATCACTTCGAGCGCCTCGTTCTTGGCTCCCTGGGGCTGGATGGTGCCCTTGAGCTTATGGCCTCCTTCGATATAGAATGCTTCCATTTACTTTTTCTTATTGCGCTTGTTGGGCACTTGAGGTTCTTTTACAACTTTCTCAAACTTGAACTGCTTCAGGTCGAGTTTGATTTTTCCATCGGTAAAGAGGGCTAGGTCGGCGGCAACCTTCTCGTTGTCGCTCGATCCGTGGCTCCATTCCACGAGGTTGCGTTTCATCTGGTTGGCCGCATAGCGGGCCAGCGTGTCGCGCTCCGGTCCCGGCTCCATCGTCTTCAGGCGTTCGAACACCTCGAAGAGGATGTGGCCGTAGTGGCGCACGGGAATGCGCGTCATAGGATAGGCCACCTTGTCGGGATGAGTGGTGATGGAATGGGCGTGGGAGACGTCGAACGGCCAGTCGATGTCGAGTTTGAATTGGCTCAGTATGGCCAGATGGTCCCACAGCCGGTTCTCCCATTCCGTACGGTTCTTCGTGCGGTTCTGGGGATGCATGCGGCCCATGATGGCCACGATCGACTTGGCGCAGCGCAGACGGTCGTTGCGGTCGGGAAGGGAGACGCAGTATTCCACCATCTCCTGTATCTCGCGGCCGTACTCGGGCAGCACGAGCTGCGAGCGCTGTGTGTTATAATCTAATCCTTCTATGTTCATGTTTCTAGAAATATGCGGGTGACAGTTGCTGATCAGAGCAGTTTGCGCGGCAGCTTGGCCACGAAGTCCTTCAGATAGAAGGGCACGAAGTAGGCCACGTCCTCAAACTTCTCCTGCGCGATGCGCTTCTCGGCCAGCGGCAGCATGTTTTTGGCCAGCGGCTCGATGCCCTCGATGAGGTGGGCGTTGGGATTGTTGATGGCCTTCATGCACTTTGCGGCACCATTGCCGAAGAAATACATCGGATGGGAGAGGAACTCCTTGTAGGTGTCGCCGTCCACCACATCCGAGTGGATGGGACGCTTCTCCCTCAGCGCGCGGTCGAACACCTGGGCGTAGACTTCCATGCGTCGGGCGTCGAGCATCGGGCAGAGCAGGGCATTCTCGTCGGTGACCATCTCCTGGAGCAGCACCGGCACGCAGAGCAGCTCGAGCGTCGGCACAGCGATGAGCTTCAGGTTGCGGCCGTAGCAGATGCCCTTGGCCATGGAGACGCCAATGCGCAGACCCGTGTAGGAACCCGGACCGCAACTCACGGCTACATAGTCGAGAGGTATGGCATGGTTGTCGGTGAAAGAGAGCGCTTCGTCGACAAATGAGCCCAAACGCTCGTTATGGTGAGGACCTGTATGATCTTCCTTGTTGAAAATTATTGCGCCATCGTGGCTCGCAGCTACCGAACATACATCGGTACTCGTCTCAATGAAAAGAATAGACGACATATTTAAAATGAATATTCAAATAATTAATGTGCAAATTTACTCTTTTTTTCCCACTTTTTTGTACTTTTGCAGAAATTTAACGCGAAAGAAAGTATGATACAATCTATGACTGGCTACGGCAAGGCTGTCGCTACCTTTCAAGACAAGAAAATTCATGTTGAAATTAAGTCACTCAACAGCAAGACTACAGACCTGTCTACTCGCATTGCGCCTATCTATCGCGACAAGGAGATGGAGATTCGCCAAATCGTCACCAACTCCCTGAAGCGCGGCAAGATAGACCTCTCACTCTGGGTGGAGAAAGAAAACATTACCAGCGCTACGCCCATCAACGCCGCACTGGTGGAAGACTACTATCATCAAATCAAGGACATCGCTGAGAAAACCGGCATTCCGGAGCCCACCGACTGGTTTTCAACCCTCCTGCGCCTGCCCGACGTGACCTTGAAGACCGAAGTTGAGGAGCTCACCGACGAGGAGTGGGCTGTGGCCCGTCAGACCCTGCTCGACGCTCTCGACGAGCTCAACGCCTTCCGCCGTCAGGAAGGTGCCGCTCTGGAAAAGAAATTCACCGAGAAAGTCGACAACATCGAACGTCTGCTGCACGAGCTGGAGCCCTTCGAGCAGAGCCGCGTGCCCAAGATCAGAGAGACCATCGTGAAGGAACTGGAAGAGATTCCCAATGTCGACTACGACAAGAACCGGCTGGAGCAGGAACTGATCTACTACATCGAGAAACTCGACATCAGCGAGGAGAAACAACGCCTGGCCAACCACTTGAAGTATTTCCGTGAGACGATGGCTGAGAACAAGCCCAACGGAAAGAAACTCGGATTCATCGCCCAGGAGATGGGCCGCGAAATCAACACCACCGGCTCGAAGAGCAACCAGGCTGAGATGCAGAACATCGTGGTGAAGATGAAAGACGAGCTAGAGCAGATCAAGGAGCAGGTGCTGAATGCCCTTTGATGCCGGAAGAAGCAAGAAGATATAAAGCGATATAGACTATGGCAGAAGACAACAGCCGCCCACTCAGCGGCACAGGCAAGCTCATCATCTTCTCTGCGCCCTCAGGAAGCGGCAAGAGTACGATCGTGGGCTGGCTGATGAAAGAACATCCCGAACTGAACCTGGCTTTCTCCATCAGCTGCACTTCGCGTGCCCCCCGCGGCACGGAGCGCAACGGCGTGGAGTATTTCTTCCTCACGCCCGAGGAGTTCAAGGCCAAGATCAACAACGACGAGTTTCTGGAATACGAGGAAGTTTACGCCGACCGCTTCTACGGCACCTTGAAGTCGCAGGTAGAGAACCAGACAGCGAAGGGCGAGAATGTGGTGTTCGACGTCGATGTCAAGGGCGGCTGCAACATCAAGCGCTTCTATGGACCGCGGGCCCTGAGCATCTTCATCCAGCCTCCATCGATAGAGGAATTGGAGCGAAGACTCGTCAGCCGCGCCACCGATGCCCCTGAGGTCATCCGTCAACGGCTCGACAAGGCCTCCTACGAGCTGACTTTTGCGCCCAAGTTCGACCATTGCGTGGTGAACGACGACCTCGCAACGGCCGAGAACCAGGTGTACCAGCTGGTGAAGGACTTCCTGAAGAACGATTGATACCGGAACTCATGATTGAAACCGGAATATTCGGGGGATCATTCAATCCCATCCATACAGGCCATATCTCCTTGGCAGAGCGCATTCTCACGGAGGCGCGGCTCAGGGAGGTGTGGTTTGTCGTCAGTCCGCTCAACCCCTTCAAGCGCAACGCCGACGACCTGCTGGCCGACGACAAGCGACTGGAGATGACCCGGCTGGCGTTGAAAGACCATCCCGGGCTCGTGGCCAGCGACTATGAGTTCCGCCTGCCGCGACCTTCCTACACGTGGAAGACGCTGAGCCGGCTGCGCGATGATTACCCCGACCGCCACTTCTCGCTCATCGTGGGGGCCGACAACTGGCTGGCCTTCGACCGATGGTCGCATCCCGAATTCATCAAGGCCAACTTCCCGATTCTGGTCTATCCGCGGCCCAACTGTCCGCTGACGGCCGACTCGCTGCCCAAGGGCGTGAGCTTCATCGACATGCCTCTCTGCGACCTGAGCAGCACGGAGATTCGCCAGCGGCTGAGAGAGGGATTGCCCATCGACGGACTGGTGCCCGAGAGCATACTGCCCTTGGTGAGGAAATACTATGCCAAAGGCGGAACTGCCGGAAGTAAGTAACTTAAGGATATGCTAACGTTGATGAAATACGTGCTGAGCGGTGCGTCGCTCTTCTTCGAACCCCTGCGCAGGAATGGAGCATTCTTTGTCTTCATGTATGCGTTGGGGCTGGCCTGTTCGTGGCTTGACTATTCGTCGAGCCATTACGACGCGCTCTATGCCGAACTCTTCATCGACGTCTACGCGCTGTGCGTCGTGCTGGCCTTGCTGCCCGGCCGCATAAGGCTCTGGACGCGGCGGGTGCTCTACGTGATTCTCTACGCCGTCGCCTTCATCGACCTCTACTGTCTGGTGAAGTTCGACTCCACGCTCACGCCAACGATGCTCATGCTCGTGGGCGAGACCGACCCGCGCGAGGCCAGCGAGTTTCTGTCCACCTTCCTCGACCCCTCACTTGCCTCGACACCCGTCGGCTGGCTGCTGCTCCTGCTCTTTGCCCACGTCATCTTCACCCTTCGCCACAAGCTCTGGCGCGCCTTCCGTCTGCCCCACGTCAAGTTGCCTACTATTCGCTGGCGGCGGAACAGAGAAGGAGCCGTGGCTGGCGTATTGGTGATGGTTATCTTGTCCCTGGCCTGGCCGAAGAGCGCCGGCAACAAGCAGGCCGTGGCCAAAATCATGTCGGTTCCCTCACTGGGCGACATCGAACGGCTGCTCGCCACTCGCGGTCATGCCGTGATGTATGAGCCTGTCTACCGGCTGGCCTTCAGCGTCCGCAGCAACAATCTCGCCAACAAGCAGGTGAACACGCTGCTCAAGGCCTCGGCAAAAGTCAGAGTCGACAGTTGCAAGTTCACCACACCGCGCATCGTGCTCATCATCGGTGAGAGCTACGGCCGCCACCACAGTCAGCTCTACGGCTACCGCATGCCCACCACTCCCCGTCAGCGCAGGCTGATGCGGCGGGGCGAACTGGTGCGATTCGACGATGTCGTGACGCCCTTCAATCTCACGAGCTACGTGTTCAAGAACGTGCTGTCGATGCATGTCGTGGGACAGCAGGGCGACTGGTGCGACTATCCGCTGTTCCCGCAGATATTCCGCAAGGCCGGCTACCACGTCACGTTCATCACCAATCAGTTCCTCTCCAAGGCCAAGGAGGAGGTCTACGACTTCAGCGGCGGTTTCTTCCTCAACGACCCCACGCTCAGCGAGCAGGAATTCGACACCCGCAACACCTCGCTCCACACCTACGACGAAGGACTGCTCGACGACTATGCCGCGCTGAAGCGTGAGGACACCGACCACAACCTCACCATCATCCACCTCCTGGGGCAGCACGTAACGTATCCCGACCGCTATCCCGCCGACCGCAGAAAGTTCACCAAGGACGACTACGGCTGGCGCACAGAGCTCAACGACAAGCAGCGCGCCGTGCTGGCCGACTACGACAACGCCGTGCTCTACAACGACAGCATCGTGGCGGCCGTCGTGAAACTCTTCGCCAAGCAGGACGCCGTCGTCATCTACATGCCCGACCACGGCGAGGAGTGCTACGAGGAGAACAGAGGATTCATCTGCCGTCTGCATTCGGCCCGCGTCGACTACAAGCTGGCCCACTACGAGTTTGAGATTCCGTTCTGGATCTACGGCTCGCGCATCTTCCGTCAGCGGCATCCCGACCTCTGGCACACCATCACCGCAGCCCGCCACCGCCGATTCATGACCGACGCCCTGCCCTACCTGATGCTCCATCTGGCAGGCATCTACACACAGCTCTACCAGCCGCAGTTTGACATTCTCAGTCCGCAATACGACGAGAAACGGCCACGGCTGCTCAAGAACTCAGTTGACTACGACACATTACGCCCATGACGAATAACGGATTTTCGCGCACAGAATGCAACGCCCTTCGTGGAATTGCCATCATCGGCATCTTTCTCCACAACTATTGTCATTGGCTCGGTCCCATCGTGAAGGAAAACGAATATCAGTATTTCCAGCTCAACGTTGACCGGCTTGCCCATGCCGTGCAGTGCGCCGACGCCTCACTGCCGTTGCATCTCCTTTCGTTCTTCGGTCATTACGGCGTACCACTGTTCCTTTTTCTCAGCGCCTTCGGTCTCGTGCGCAAATACGAGGCCAATCAGCAAACCCGTATTTCCACCGTTCCCTTCGTTTGCTATCACTTCCTGAAACTTTTCAAGATGATGATTGTTGGCTTCGTTGCCTTCACCATGCTCGACGCCATCACCCCCCAGCCCCATCACTATCATTTCACGGATGTCATTGCCCAGCTGCTGTTGGTCAACAACGTGCTGCCCAATCCCAGCAAAGTCATCTGGCCGGGACCCTACTGGTTCTTCGGCCTCATGCTCCAACTCTATATCGTCTACCGGCTGTTGCTCTATCGCCGTCATTGGGGATGGACCATAGCGCTGGCCGTGGCGTTCACCGTGGCCCAATGGTTCTTCGACCCAGAAGGCGCGGCTCTCGAGCGCTACCGCTACAACTTCATGGGCGGCATGCTGCCCTTTGCCCTCGGCCTTCTGTATGCGCGGTTTGAGGAGCCCCTGCTCAGATGGCGCGGGCGGCTGAATCCCGTGCTGACCGACCTGCTCACGCTGCTCCTTAGCTCGCTGCTCATCGTCATGCTTAGCGGCAGCTTCATCGGCTGGTCGCTCGTCCCTGCCTTTGTCTGCACGGCTGGCGTGGCTCTCGTCCGACTGCTGGCCCACTGGCCCCTGCTCCTGGACGGATGCGCATGGATGGGCGGCATCTCGGCGGCGCTGTTCGTCTGCCACCCCATCACCCGAAAGATCTTCATCCCCATCAGCCGCGCCGGTGACGTCTGGACCGGACTGCTGCTCTATGTCGTGGCCTCCGTGTGCCTGGCATGGCTGTTCAGGCTGTTGCTCAACAAGATTCCCAATCCAACCCTGCGCAGATGATGAAGAGGATTCCCGACATCGAACTTGCCAACATCTCGCGCTTCCGTGGTGAGCTCATGGGACTGGCCATGCTCTTCATCGTGCTCTTCCACGTGGCACTGCCCCGCAGCGACAGCTTCTACGGGCTGCGCCGCATGGGCAACATCGGCGTGGACATGTTTCTCTTCCTGAGCGGCATCGGACTATGGTACTCCTGGACGCGCTATCCCGACTTGAAGCGGTTCTTCCGCCGCAGGCTGTGGCGCATCTATCCTGCCTGGCTGGTCGTGGCCTGCGCCTACTACATTCCCGACTACCTCCAGCACGGCTACCATTCGACCAGTCTCGTTGACCTCATCGGCGACATCGCCATCAACTGGGACTTCTGGCTCCACGCCGAACTCACCTTCTGGTACATCCCCGCAACGATGATGCTCTATCTCTTAGCGCCAGCCTATATGGAACTCATCCGCCGACATCCCGTCTATCGCTGGGCTCCCGTGCTGATGATCTGCTGGTGTATACTCGTGCAGTGGGTGGCGCCCATCCATGCAGCGCTGGGTCATCTGGAGATTTTCTGGAGCCGCGTGCCCATCTTCTTCATCGGCATCAACATGGGAGCTGAGGTCATGGCGAAGCGCAAGCTCGACGGAGCCACCATCTGGCTGATTATCCTCGGCTTTGTCATGCCGCTGGCAGCCAGCATCTTCCTCGAGCAGACCGCCCACGGAACGTTTCCGCTCTTCATCGAGCGCATGCTCTACATCCCCCTCACCGTCACGGCCATCCTGCTGCTCAACCGCCTCTTGCGCCGCACGCCGTCGGGGCTCAACCGATGTCTGACCTTCGTGGGAGCCATCAGCCTCGAGACCTATCTCATCCATGCGGGCTTCGTCATACCCTGGCTCAACCGGCTGCAACTGGGCTATTGGCCCACGTTCTTCCTCTGCTGTGCCATCACGTTGCCCACGGCGTGGGTGCTCCATCGCGTACTGAGTCTCTGTGTTCCAAAAAATAGTTAAAGCAATGCATAACATATCACGTCTTTGGTCCACATATCTTTTGCCCGCCATCCGCATCATCCGACCGCGGCAGTGGGTGAAGAACTTCTTCGTCTTCCTGCCGCTGTTTTTCGGCGGACAGATGGCCAATACCTCCTTGTTCATCGAAGCTCTCATCACCTTCGTGGCCTTCTCGCTGGCCGCCTCATCCATCTACTGTCTCAACGACATTGTCGACGTGGAGGCCGACCGCCAGCATCCCGTCAAGTGCCACCGTCCCATCGCCTCAGGCCAGGTGTCGGTGCTCGCTGCCTACGTGCTCATGATGGTCATGCTGCTCTTGTCGCTGGGCTGCTGTCCGCTGATGGGCGACCGTGGACTGACCGTCGGCGCCGTTGTGCTCGGCTATTGGGCGATGAACGTCGGCTATTGCGTGTGGCTGAAAAGCTATGCCATCATCGACGTCTGCGTCATCGCCTTCGGCTTCGTGCTTCGCATTCTTGCCGGCGGACTCGCCACCGACATCGAACCCAGCAACTGGCTCGTGCTGATGACCTTCCTGCTCACGCTCTTCCTGGCTTTCGCCAAGCGGCGCGACGACGTGCTGCGGATGGAATCAACAGGAAAACCGCCCCGCAAAAATACGATTCGCTATAATCTTACGTTTATCAATCAGGCAATCACCATCACCGCCAGCATCACGCTCGTCTGCTACATCATGTACACGGTGTCGCCCGAGGTTACAGCGCGCTTCAACAGCCACTATGTCTATCTGACGACCATCTTCGTACTGGTGGGATTGCTGCGCTACATACAGATCGCCGTTGTCGACAAGAAGAGCGGCGACCCGACAAAGGTCATCCTGCGCGACCGCTTCACGCAACTGGTCGTGCTGGCTTGGGGCTTGTCCTACCTCTTCATCATCTATTTTTAAGAATGAAACATAGAAAGAAAATATACGCCTTCGACTTCGACGGAACCCTCACCCGCCACGATTCGCTCATAGACTTCATAGCTTTCAGCCGTGGCCGGATCACGCTCGCCTATGGGCTGTTGATGTTTCTGCCGCTCATCGTGCTGATGAAACTGCATCTCTACGACAACGGCAAGTGCAAGGAGCGGCTGTTCCACTTCTTCTTCCACGATGTCGACGAGGGCTATTTTAACGATCTCTGCGAGCACTTCGCCCGCCGCCGGGCCCGCATCATCCGGGCCAAGGGCATGCAGCGCGTGAAGGAAGCCGTCAGGGAGGGCTGCGACGTGCTCATCGTCAGCGCGAGCGTAGACAACTGGGTGCGCCCCTTCTTCGAGCAGGCCGGACTGACGACGACGGGACAGCATCCCCAGGTGCGCATCGTGGGCACGAGGGCTGAGGTTCACGGCAGTTGGCTCACGGGCCACTTCGCCACGCCCAACTGCTACGGCGCCGAGAAGGTGCGCCGCATCACCCAGCTTTATCCTTATCGCGAAGAATACCGGCTCATCGCCTTTGGCGACAGCAGGGGAGACAAAGAAATGATGGATTTTGCCGATGAAAAATATTATAAGCCGTTTAAGTAGCGAGCACCGTGCCCAACTGGGCGAGGTCGTGAGGTTTGGCATTGTCGGCGTGGTGGCCACGCTGTTGCAGTATGGCATCTATCTCCTGCTGGTGTGGCTGGCGCCCAAGTCGCTGTCGGCGGCCCACTCCCATCTGTGGTCGTCGGTGAGCATGACGATTGGCTACATCCTCAGCTTCGTCTTCAACTTCTTCGCCTCCACGCGGTTCACCTTCCGCGTCAAGGCCAACACGCGCCGTGGAGCCGGTTTTCTCTTCTCCCACGTCGTCAACTATCTCTTGCAGATGGTGACGCTCAACTTCTTCCTCTTCATCGGCGTGAGCAATAAGTGGGCACCGATACCGATGTTCTGCATCTGCGTGCCGGTCAATTTTCTTCTCGTCAGGTTTTTTCTCAAACGATAATGCAACGCTTTCTTCGTCTTTTTCGTGTCCATCGTGACGAATGGCCGGCAATGCTTCCCGTATTGCTCGTGGTGCTGACGGTCAACCTGCTGGTGATTCTGCATTACTGGCCGCTGTTCTCCCAGCCCAGCGACAGCGTCTTCGGTCCATTCCCCAGCAAATTCCACGTCTCGGGCTTCGACGCGCTGCTCTATTCGATGTCCTCCCGTTGGAACATCTTCTACAACATTTGTTTCCGCCATCCGCTGCTGCCCTATTTTCTGCTCCCCACGTGGGCCGTGACGCGACTCCTGTTGCTCATCACGGGCTACAACAGCGTGCAGTGGGTGCTGGGCCTGCAGCTCGGTCTCTGCGCTTTCTATGGCTTTCTGTTTTTCTTCCGCCTGCTTCGCGACACGCTGCTGCTGTCGGGCTTTGAGTCCGCCACGCTTGTCTGGCTGCTTCTGTCGTTTGGCATGATTATGGTGAGCACGGCTGTTCCCGACCATTTCATCTTCTCGTTCTTTCTCCTGCTCTTCACTCTGTGGCTCGCAGGGCGCCGCATGGCATCGCGAAAGCCCATGACCACTGCTGAGACCTTCTGGCTGTTCATCCTCACGGCCGGCGTGACACTCACCAATGGCGTGAAGACGCTGCTCGCGCAATGGCTTGTCAACGGCCGCCGCGTCTTCCGCTGGCGCAACGTTGCCGCACTGGCCTGTGGCGTATTGCTGATTTGGGGAATAGGCAAAATCTCATTCGAGCTCGTCGTGAAGCCCGACATAGAGGCACGCACTGCCGCTAAACAGAGGGCTGAAAAGAAGCCTCAACCCAAACCCACCGCCCAACGGGCCCCGCACCACGAAGAAAGCAAGAGTCCTTTCGCCACGTACCTTCGCTGGGCAGACACACAGACGCCTCGCTGGGCCTCATTGCGCGAGAACTTCATGGGCGAGACGCTGATTCTCCACCGCTTCCACCTGCTCGAAGATATTGGCACGGGCCGCCCAACATTCATTTCCTACGAGAGCGCTGTGCCTTACGCCATCGAGGCCATATTGTTTATATTGGCAGTATTGGGCTTTATTGTAGCCCTGCGTCAGCGACTGGCGTGGTTGGCCATGTCGTGGTTGGGCTTCGATGTAGTGATTCATTTTGTTTTCGGATTCGGCCTCAACGAAGTTTATATCATGGCTTGTCATTGGGCCTTCGTCCTGCCGTTGATGATAGGATTCCTGATTAGCCGACTGCGCGACTGGCCCCGCCGCCTGCTCACCTTCATGGTTCTGCTTATTGCCGCCGCCATGCTGGCCTACAATCTCACGCTCATCGTGCAGTATCTGGCATAGAAAGAGAATACCACCAATAGTCAAGGATGCCTATATTATAAGGTATGGATAATCGCTGGCGCTACACCTATTTTAATGTAAACGCATGTTTCGACATTGCAGAATGAGCAATACCCCGCTGAGGTATTGCTCATTTTTTTTGCTCTGCACATGATTTATGTTGCCAGAACCATTTCTTTCAAGTATGCTCACCGATTATAAATGTCTCGTGACGACCGTCACGTTTGTTCGTGACGAACATCACGTCCGTGCGTAACGACCGTCACGTTCGTGCGTGACGACCATCACGTTGTTTTGTGACGACCGTCACGAAACATTGTTACGCTGACGCGTTCTTCCGCTAAAGCTGCTGCGTTCTTTCGAAAAAGCTGTTGCGTTCTTTCGTTACAACTATAATCATCTTACGCGACAACTGTCACGTTTGTGCGTGACAAATGTCACGTTCGTTAGTGACAACTGTCACGCTCGTTCGCGACAGCTGTCACGCACTTTCGTGACAAATGTCACGAGACATGAGCAGTAAGTTAAAAAAGAAAATTTACCAAGAAAACAATATCAAAGAAACCGAGTAAATACACGAGCAAAGCGAGTGGATGTACCCGGAGAGAAGGCTGGAGATGCACTGTGCCCATTGATCTACTTTTCAAGGCATTATCTTTCGGAGGTACTGCTTTCCAGGCAGAAGCAATCCTTATAGTCCATTACCGGGCACATGTCCGCTTCGCTACCATGTACCCGGTTTCTGAGGTGTGGCCTTCCAGGCCATGACACATCATTTGACGTCACATACTTTGTTAAATCATTCGGCGGCAGGAATGCCGCCGCTCCTACTACACTTTGTGTTTAGATTCGGTGTGATCATTGTACCCCCGGGAGGGGGCTGCGTCAACATAGCGAGGGGATGAGCGACATGAGCAAAGCGAATGGCGCGATTCCCCTCGTTGGGGAGTCATCCCGATTGCGATACCCCCTTGGGGGTTGCGTTAATACCCAATATATGTTCATAAAGCCTATGATTTACGCAACCCTCTTCGTGGGTAGTTTGACAATCGCGAACTCTACGGAATATAATTCATTCTTTGAGGGCCGCGCCAGCAAAATTATGAATTATGAATTGTATTCATTGCCCACACGAATCCCTTGGCGGTGCGTACACCGTTGTCCTGGAAGTGGTTGCCGGGATTCCATTCGAGGATATTCGCGACATGAGCTTCGTCCAGGAGTTGCTGCTGACGCCGGATGGCCGTACCGATGGTGGTAAGGATGGGCGTGCGCGAACGTTCTTCCCGGTCGCCAAGACTCAGATAGAAGGCCTTCGCCTGCGGCGCGTGCGCTGCGGCATAGTCGAGCCAATCCTTATACCACACCGAAGGCGAGGCAGCAACAACGGCTTCGAAGGGCTGTCCGGCTTGATAGCCAGCCCACAGAGCGAAAAGTCCGGCCAAGGAATAACCACCAAGGATAACCTGAACTTTGGCGCCATCCTGAGAAGTCATCTTGACGAGTTCCTCATTAACTATTTGCCCCAAACTTTCGAGAGTCTTCGCTGCGCCATTGCCAAAGGGCGTCTTACCGAACACGGGCGGTGCGGGCCACGGAGCCAGTTCGTCGAACCACCGGTCGACATGCACGGCAATGAATCGAAAAGGAACGTTAGCATTACTTGATATCCAATCCAGTTCTGCGTCGAGTTCCTCGAGGTCGTGTCCGTCGACAGGTTGCACCAGGAGCACCTGCGCCTGCTCGCTGCTTTGAAAGACCGTGCAGGTCCGATGGTTGATAACTACTTGCTGTTTCATAATACCTTATTATATTACTGCAAAGATACGCAATTCCGACGGACAAAGCAAATAAAACGTTTGCCGCCTGAGAAAACTTTTTGTCCACGGTCAGCAAAGACAACAATGAAGTATTCACTTGATTTATATGAATGTCGCGAATTCCATCGAATTTGCTACCGTCCGGCTGTGTGATGGGGTGGATGGGGTTAATGGGGAGTAATGGGGGGATTGGAGACTAAAAACTGACCTGCACCGTAGTGCCTTCGCCCTGCTGCGACTCCACCTTGATGCGGGCGCCATGCTTCTCGAGAATGGCCTTGGCAAGTGCCAGGCCTACGCCCTGCCCCATCACGCTGCCCGTATTGGAAGCGCGGAAGAATGGCTCGAAGACGTGGGGCAGGTCTTCGGGCGGTATGCCAATGCCGTGGTCGCGGATTGTGACGCGTCGGTCGACGATGTTGACGCTGACCGGTCTTCCTTCGGAATATTTCACGGCATTGTTGATGAGGTTGTGGAAGGCCATACGCAGGAGGTTGGCGTCGCCCATCACGGTGAAGTCGTCGTGGCAATCTACTGTGCAGAGTCCCTCCGCCACAGCCTTCACCAGCAGGCCAATCTCCACTGGTTCGCGCTGTCCCATCTCCTCACCGCTCCTGACGTGGGAGAAGTGGAGCAGTTCGCGCATGATGGTCACCACGCGGTCGGCCTCGTGGGCAATGCGCCGTAGCGTGTCCTTGTATTCGGGCACCGTGCGGTCGGCAAGCAGCGCCACTTCACACTCACCCTGAATGGCCGTGAGCGGGTTGTTGATTTCGTGAGAGGCGTTGTTGACAAACATCTTCTCAGTCTGATAGTCGCGGTCGATGCGGTCGAGCATTCGCATGGCGTAGAGCCGGCTGATGAGCCAGAGCACGGCGGCCGAGATGAGCACCAACAGCAGCAGGGCCCAGCGCAGGGTATTGGCGATGTCGGCACCGTAGGGATTGCGGCTGAGCACGATGACAGCGAAGGTACCGGTGTTGTCGTAGTAGACGAAGGCCGTGCCCACCTCGTCGCCGTGCTCGAAGTTGACCGTCTGATTGCCGTAGAGTTCTTCTATCTGGTCATCGGTAAGATAAGCCGATAAAGCCTGGCGCGCCAACTGTCGATTATCGACGCGGATAAACAATTCCTTCGAAGTCGGTATGGAGTTCTTCCGGCGGATGACGACATTGCGGTATTTCACGGGGTCGAGCTCGTCCTTGGAGAATTTCTCCTCAGCCACGGCGTGCGCCTTCTCCTCCATATAGTGGAAGTAGAGGTTGCGGATGTAGTTGGATGCGAAGAAATAAAACACCATCCCGGCCACGAGCACCAGTCCGATGGTGATGCCCGAGTAGATGAGCGAGATTTTATGTCCGGGCTTCATTCGTCGTCCTCCTTTCCGAAGCGGTAGCCGGTGCCCACGATGGTATGGATGAGTTTGTGGTCGAAGCCCTCGTCAATCTTCTGCCGCAGATAGCGCACATAGACGTCGACGACGTTGGTGTTGGTGTCGAAGTCCTTGTCCCACACGTCGCGCAGCAGTTGGCGGCGGGTGAGCGTCTCGCCCTCGTGGCGCATCAGGTATTCCAGCAGTCGGTATTCCTTCGTGCTCAAGTCCACCTCGCGGTCGCCGCGACGGGCCTTGTGCGTGGCCGCGTCTATAGAGAGGTCGGCCGAGGACAGCGGTGCCGCCTGTTGGTAACTCTCCACGCGCCGCAGCAGGGCCGAGATGCGGGCAAGCAACTCTGTGAACTTGAAAGGCTTGACCATATAGTCGTCGGCACCAACCTGCAAACCGAGCACGATGTCGTCGGTAGTGCCCAGTGCGGTGAGCATCAGCACGGGCAGCACGTAGCCCTGACTCTCGCGCAGCCGGCGGCACACTTCCAGTCCCGTCATTCCGGGCATACGAATGTCGAGCAACGCCAGGTCGTAGTCCTGCTGCTCCTGCAGCCGCTGCCACGCCTCGTCGCCGCGCCGCACGCTGTCTACCTCGTAGCCGAAGCTCTCCAGTCCCCGACTGACGAAGTCTGCGATATTCTCCTCGTCCTCAGCCAATAAGATACGTTTCATAATTTGCTTACCATAATGCGACTTTGCCGCCAATGCCCAAGTCAAGTGTGGCGGATGCTACACCGAGAGCCTGGAAAATTCGGCTCATTGTAGGCAACGTGATTATACTCTTTCCTTTCTCCAATTTTGATATTTGAGCTTTCTTCACGCCAACACGTTCACCAAATTCTTCTTGGGTGAGTTTTCGGGCCTGGCGCATCTTGCGGATTGTCTCACCCACATAATAGGCATTTACCACCTCTTTTAATTGTTTTTCCATTGCATCGCGCTTTGGAGTGCCTTTTTTGCCAAACACTTCATCGGTCAACACGTCAAGTGAAGTTGTATCCGTCTTTGCCATATCATTTGTTTTTAAAATATTCTTCTCTGCCTTCGCATTTACATCGATTACTTGATGCCCATAAAGTCACTTAGAGGACGTATTTTAGCAACAAAAGTATTTCTTGATTCTTTAAAGAGATCTCTTTGTCTACATATTTACGAATCTGCACACCAACCTTGTCGTTTGCAATTGGACCTATCACTACATCATAGTCATGAACACTCTCGCCAGATGCCGACTGACGGTTGGCAAATACAAACTCGGCCCATTCCTTAGAATATTCTTTAACCTACATTAAAATTTCTCATGAATATAATCATTTACGAATAATTCATGGGTAATTTGTGATAATTCATGTTCAAAAAAGTAGCGTTTAATGTTCATGAATAATGCAGGTTAAACTCCAAAGTCTTTAAAGTCCCATCGGTAAGCAACTTTTCATCAAACTCAAAAGTATTAACCATAGGGGTGCCACCTGTCTGGAATACCTTATACTCGGCTAATTTCTGTGCTTATTGCTTATCGGCACTTAAATAGAAGCCACGTCCAAAATCTTTATTCGGTTTTGACTTTGACTAATCTATATCCGTAATCTCGACCGTTGAACCATGATATAATCTCATACCAATCCTCCTCCGTTGCGATGACAAAAAGTCGTTAGATCATCGGTAGTATCTTTGAAGCTCAGCGTATGCATCACATCATAGAACTTGTCGAGCATCTCAATGCCTCTATATCGATTCAGGTAACGATAAGCCTCCACAGGCGTCAACGAATGCCGCTTGCCAAACTCACTGATAGACGCAATGATATATTCCGCCTTGTCTTTAATATTGACCTCTTTCATGATAAATCACGATTTTGCCCCAAAGATAGTTATATTTTTTCAAAGGTACAAATGAAGTAACTAAAATTGAGTGTTTTCTCTAATTCTGAAAATGTCATTGATGTTATTGCAATGTTGAGGACTGTTCATGAATGATACATTCAACGTGGTTTTTCAGCCGTCGCTTGTTCGTCACCATACGGTTGTAGACCACGATGAGAATCTGGCGATGCGGACTCCACGACACAGAGAACACGCCGGGCTGAGCCCGCATCGTGGAGTCGACAACTGCCCTCTGCTCCGTACTGGCCTGCACCGAGAACTTCGCCGTTTGGAGACAATGCCTAGTTTCAAGACCCACTCTCACATCAAGACCCCCTCTGGCTCCCCCTACAAGGGGGAGAAGCAAGAATGCCAACGCACATAAATAAACTTGAAGGAGGTGGGGTGCTTCAGCAATTATTTTATTCTTTCTCATGTTCTTATTCATATTTATTCTTAGTGAGTAACTTGTGATGTGCTTTCCCTCCCTTGTAGGGAGGGCCAGGGTGGGTCTTTGAGACCAGGGGTGGAGCTTTGGGGCCTATGGGGTTTATGGGGGTTGAGGGGCTTACTTCATCTTCTTAATATTCACATGCTTGTAAATCTTCTCCACCACGAGGGGGAAGATGAAGAGCGTGAAGATGGTCGCACCGACAAGACCACCGATGATGACCGTTGCGAGCGGACGTTGACTCTCACTGCCGATGCCGTGGCTCAAAGCAGCAGGCATCAGACCGAGAGTAGCCATCATGGCTGTCATCAGCACACTGCGGATGCGCGAGTGCATACCGCGGGTGACAGCATCGGGCAAGGCATAGCGATGCCGCAGGAAGTGCTTGATGTCCATGAGCATGATGACGCCATTCTGAATACAGATACCGAAGAGACAGATGAAGCCAATACCCGCCGAGATAGAGAAATTCGTGCGGGTAAGGAGCAGGATGAGGATGCCGCCCACAGCCGCGAAGGGCACGTTGGTGAGCACCAGTCCGGCGTCGCGCGCATTGCCGAAGAGCACGTAGAGGATGACGAAGATGAGCAGCACGCTGATGGGCACCACCTGTGCCAGTCGGGCCGAGGCGCGCTTCTGATTCTCGAAGTCGCCGTTCCACGTAATCTTATAGCCTGCGGGCAGTTTCACCGCCTTCGCCACCTTGGCACGCGACTCGTCGACGGCAGAACCCATATCGCGGTCACGCACGCTGAACTTCACGGCGCAGTAGCGGGCGTGGTTCTCGCGATAGATGATGAGCGGACCAGTGATGGCACGTATCGTGGCTAGCTCACCGATGGGAATCATCTGCCCGTCGTCGTTGGGTACCTTAATCTTCGCGATGGCCTCAGCATTGTCGCGGTAGGGCTCGGCATAGCGCACGACGAGGTTGAACTTGCGCTCGTCCTCATACACTTGCGAGGCCGCCTTACCGCCGATGGCCATCTCGATGATGCTCTGCACGTCGTCTTTTTTCACGCCATAGCGCGCCAACCGGTCCTCGTTGATGTCGATTTGCAGTTCGGGCTGTCCCATATTGCGGATGACGCCGAGGTCGGTGATGCCGCGGATGGGCTTCATCGTGTTGTAGACCTGCCAGGCCAGACGCTCACTCTCGGCGAGATCCTTGCCATAAACCTTGGCGACGATGGCTCCCTTGACACCACTCACGGCCTCCTCGACATTGTCGGAAATGGGCTGCGAGAAGTTGAAGTCGATGCCGGGATAGACGCTCAACCGGCGGTTCATGTCGTCGATGACCTCATCCTTCGAGCGTCCCGTGTGCCACTGGTTCTCGGGATACATCTTCACGAACAGCTCGATGTTGTAGAATCCGGTGGCATCGGTACCGTCGTTGGGACGGCCCGTCTGCGTCATCACCTGACTCACTTCGGGATAAGAACTGAGGATGCCGCGGAACTCATTGGCGAGTTTCACGCTCTGCCTCAGCGAGACACTCTGCGGCAACGTGGCACGCACGTAGATGGAACCCTCGTTCATCTCGGGCAGGAATTCCGAACCGAGCAGTTTGAAGCAGGCCAGTCCCACGGCCATGGCTACGAGCGCCACGGCGATGACCTTACGGCTGTTGCGATGGCAATAGGCGAAGGCGCTGTCGGCATAGTGATAGACGAAGTCGAGGAAACGGTTTTTCTTCTCCCTGACATTCTTCTTGAGCAGCATCGACGAGAGCACGGGCACGAGTGTCAGCGTGAACAGCAGAGCGCCGAGGAGGGCGAAGCCGAGGGTATAGGCCAAGGGCGAGAACATCTTGCCCTCAACCTTCTGGAAAGTGAAGATGGGCAGCAGGGCCGTGATGATGATGAGTTTGGAGAAGAACACAGACTTTGCCTTACCGCGTGCCGTCTGACGTATCATGCCGAGATGGCTGCGGCGGTTGAAGGCTTCCATACCGATGCTGCGCGCCTGAGCCGAGAGAGCCACGAAGAGTGCCTCGACCATCACCACGGCTCCGTCGATGATGATACCGAAGTCGATGGCACCCATCGAGAGCAGGTTGGCGCTCATGCCGCAGAGGTGCAGAGCAATGAAGGCGAAAAGCAGGGCCAGCGGGATGACGGATGCCACGATGACCGTGGTGCGCCAGTCCTTCATGAACAGCAGCACCACGAGGGTGACGAGGGCGATTCCCTCCAGAACGTTGTGCATCACCGTACCCACGGCCAGGTTGACAAGGTCCTCGCGGTCGTAGAACGGCACAATCTTCACGTCCTTGGGCAGGTCGTCGTGCTGAATCTCACTGATTTTCGACTTCAGCGCCTTGATGACCTGCCCGGTGTTCTCGCCCTTGCGCATGACGACGATGCCCTCAACGACATCATCCTCCTTGCCGCGCCCTACCTGTCCTAGACGTGGCACACAGCTCTCATGGACGGTGGCGAGGTTGCGCACGAGGATGGGCGTACCGCCAACATTCTTCACCACGATGTCGCCAATCTCGCGAACGTTGTTGATGAGTCCAATACCACGCACGACGTAGGCCTGCGAACTGCGCTCGATGACGTCACCGCCGACGTTGACGTTGCTGTTGGCGATGGCCTGATAGAGCTCGAGCGAACTGACGCCGTAGGTGGCAAGCTGGTTGGGATTGACGCTGACCTCGAAGGTCTTCACCTCACCGCCGAAACTGACGATGTCGGCAATGCCGGGCACGGAGCGCAGCTTGCGCTCGATGACCCAGTCCTGCAGCGTCTTCAACTCGCGCACCGACCGCTTGTCGCTGCGCAGCGTGTAGCGGTAAATCTCGCCCGTAGGACCGGAGAGCGGCTGCACGTCGGGTTCCACGCCATCGGGCAAGTCAGCGTCGTTGATGAGGTTGTATACTTGCTGGCGCGCGAACTCGTCGTCGACATGATCTTCGAAGCAGACGGTGACCACGGAGAGACCAAAAAGCGTCGTCGAACGGATGTCGGTCTTCTTCTGCACCGAATTCATAGCAATCTCGATGGGGATGGTGACGAACTTCTCTATCTCCTCAGCCGAGCGGCCGGGCCACTGCGTGATGATGGTCACCTTGGTGTTGGTCACGTCGGGGAAGGCGTCAATGGGCGTCTGGCGGAAGCTGACCACACCGAGGACGATGACGGCCAGCGTCACCACGAGGATGAGATACTTGCGGCGGAGAGAGAAAGCGATGATGGAATCGATGAATTTATTCATTACCCAACGTATTAAAGACCAACAATGCGTTCTTGCTCACCACCTGCTCACCGGCCCGCAGACCACTGGTCACATAGGCATAGTCGCTGCCCACGTGGTCGGTCTTGACCGGCTGACGACGGTAATGGCGGTTGCCGCTGTCGACGACCACATAGTCCTTACCTCCGTCGAAGACGATGGCCTTGGCGGGCACCCGGCAGAGGGCCTTGCCTCCACCACCGGTGCTGACGTGGACGGTGGCAAACATGCCGGGACGGAGCATCCCACGGCTGTTGTCGAGGGTGACGCGCACCTTCATGGTCTTGCTCTCGCTGTCGAGCACGTTGTATACCTTATCTATAGTTCCGTGAAACACCTCGCCGTCGTAGGCCATCGTGGTGACGGTGACGGGCGCTCCCTGACGAATCTTGGCGATGTCGCTCTCATAGACGTCGGCGATAATCCACACGCGGCTGAGGTTGGCAATCTCCAGTGCCTCACCGCCACCCTCGCCGTCGGGACTGACGTAGCTGTCGTCGTAGACATTCTTCACGGTGACATAGCCGCTGATGGGCGAGCGCAGCACGGCCGTAGCCTTTCGGCCAAAGCCATTAATGCCCGCCACAGCCCCCAGTCGGCTGCGCTCGGCGCGTGCCATGACGAGGGCGGCATGGGCCTCGCTGACGTCTTTGTCCGACGCCATACCCGAGCGCCGCATGTCCTGCTTCATCTCGTAGTCGCGCTCGGCCATGCGAATCTGTGCGTCGGCATCGGCCAGACCTTTGTTGTAGTCGGCGGCTTCCTCGCTGTGGATGACGGCGAGCGTCTGTCCGCGCCTGACGGCGTCGCCCACCTCAACGGTGAGTCCGCTCACGCGGCCCGAGCAGGGAATAAAGATTTTGCGCACGAGGCTCTCATCGCAGCTCACGTCGCCGTTGAGCGTGAGCTCATCGCCGTAGCTGCCCAGCTCGACGGGTGTCGTCTCGACGGTCTCGCTGCGCAGAGAGCTATAGTCGCCGCCCGCCTTCTGTTTCGACGGCGAGCAGGCTGCCAGACACAAGAGGCTGGCAAGGAAAAGAATATTGTTTTTCATCATCTTGTATTTTATAGTTATAGGGGCCATAGCAACTATAGAAACTATAGTAACTATAGCGACTATAGAAACTATAGAGCCTATAACCCCTATAGCAACTAATCTCTACTCTCTCGCTTCAAGGCCTCCGCCCCATACTCCCTTGAGCCTCTCAGCCGCTTGCAGGGCCTGGCTCTTGGCATCGAGGCGGGCGAGCATCGTGTCGCGGTAGTTGGCATAGAGGTCGACAAACTCCACAAGCGAGATGTGGCGGTTCATGAACTGCTGCTCGGCGGCCTGCAGCATCGTGCTGAGGTCAGCGTCGAGCGTTGACGATTGGCCCAGTTGGCGCAGATACTGTCCCACGGTGGCGAGGTCAGCCTGGCGCTGCTGCGTGAGGGCGAGGCGCTGACGGTCGACGGCGATGGCGGCCTGCTCAACGGCGGCCTGCGCACTTCGTATGTTGCCGCGGTTGCTGTTCCATAAGGGCACGGCAATGCTCAGACCCACGGCGTAGAAGTTGTGGCCGATGCTGCCGTTCTTGTCGTATTCGCCTTGAACGGCCAACTGCGGCAGGGCCTGCGACCGCTGCCACTTCAACGCGTGGCGGGCGGCATCGGCCTGGCTGTTGAGCAAGCGCAGCTCGGGGAGGGTGTCGAACGCCATCTGCTGGTCGCCTTGCAGCGAGAGGTAGAGCCGCGAAGCCTCATCGAGGGCTACAGCCTCGTCGATGTCGGCCGTGACGGGCATCGTATTGTTGAGTCCGAGTAGCAGCCGGAGTTGACTCTGCAAGCCTTCGGCCCCGATGAGCAAATCGGCGCGCGACTTGCGGAGCTGGTAGAGCATCGTCGCGATGCGCTGTGTCTCCATCTCGGCAATGTTGCCCTTGGCGCTCTGTTCCTTGTAGGCGGCAAGAATCTTCTCGGCCGAGGCAATCTCCAGGTCGTAGACCTCGGCCTGACGTTGCTGGTAGTAGAGGTCGACGAGCGTGGTGTGGGCCTGCGTGAGGAGGTCGCGGCCGGTGACGCGCAACTGACTTTTAGAGGCCTGCAGGAGGGCGTCGTTCTGGCGCACCTGCTCGGCATGCTGACCGCCAATGGCGAAGGACTGCGAGACCTGTACGTCGAGCTCACCATCGCGGCCAGCGTCGAACCAGCGGCGGTTGTTGGGGTTGCGCACGTTGTACATCATGCTCACCGTGGGATTGTCGTAGCGGCGCGACTGGGCGAGTTGGCCCTCGGCGGCGACAACGTCCAAACGGGCCGACCGCAGGTCGTGACTATGCATGACCAACAGACTGTCGGCCTGTCGGAAACTTAGCTTCTGCGCCTGCATCAAGAGCGGCATGCTGACCGCCGGAAGCAAGAGCCAAAAGCGGATGAAAGAAAGTTTAATCGTTTTCATTGGCCGCAAAATTACTCACTTTGCGCAATCCATTGAAACAGAACCGATGAGAATGCTTTCATTCGAGATTAAAGGTTTCTAATCTCCATTTTTTGTCCATGCAGAGAAAGCTCCCTACCTTTGCAGTCGCAAAGAGAGATATATTCTCCCTTTACATCCGCAAGATAACAAAATAAGACGAGAAAAATGTTGTTGAAATTCTTCCTTACCTGTAATAAGATAGGTGCGTTCACGCTGGGTGGCGGCTACGCCATGATTCCCATCATGGAACGCGAGTATGTTGACAAGAACCACTGGCTGAGCCGCGAGGAGTTTATGGATATCATGGTAGTGGCGCAGACCACGCCGGGCATCTTCTCCATCGACATCGCCAGCCACATCGGCTACAAGTTGCGCGGCGTGTGGGGCGGCATCGTGGGAGCACTGGGCATCGCCCTGCCGTCGATTATCGCCATCCTGCTCATCGCCATCTTCTTCCACAACTTCAAGGACAACGTCTACGTGGAGAAATTCTTCCGCGGCGTGCGACCGGCCGTGGTGGCGCTCATCGCCGCACCGTGCTTCAAGATGGCACGTACGGCCCATATCACGTGGGCGACAAGCTGGATACCGGTGGTGAGCTGTCTGCTCATAGCGGCCCTGGGCGTCTCGCCGATATGGATTATCCTTGTGGCAGGAGTTGGAGGTTACGCGTATGGTCGAATGAAGAAAGAGGGCGCGCCCAAGCCATGAGGCTTCCGTGCTTATTCATGCCTTGATAAGACGCGGTACACAACACTATAACGAAAAAGAGATAAGGGATAACAGTTAGATAGAAAAGAAAAAGCGATATGTTGTTTCTCAAGTTATTTTATGTCTTCAGCAAGATAGGCATCTTTAATTTTGGCGGTGGCTATGCCATGCTGTCGCTCATCTACAGCGAGACGGTGGTGAAGAGCCACTGGCTGAGCAATGCCTTGTTTACCGATATCGTGGCCATCAGTCAGTCTACACCAGGTCCTATCGGCATCAACGCCGCAACCTACGTGGGCTATACGTCGGTCATCAACGCGGGCTATCCGGCGTGGGCGGCAGTGCTGGGCGCAGTGTTGGCCTCACTGAGTATCATGTGGCTGTCGTTCATCCTGATGATTTGCATCAGCCACTACCTGCTCACCCACAAGGATGCACCCTGGGTGAAGAACGTCTTTGCCGCACTGCGCCCGGCCATCATCGGTCTCATCGCCGCTGCTGCCCTGCTGTTGATGAACAAGGAGAACTTCGGCACGCCGTCGGCCAGCCTGCTGCTGTTCGTGTTGAGCATAGCGCTCTGTATAGCCGTTTTCTTTGCCACGCTGCGCTATAAGGTCAATCCCATTCTGGCCCTGCTCGTCTGTGGTATCATCGGACTGCTGGTCTATTAAGCCCAACAGCCCCCACAACGACACGGCGAATGGTCTTTTAATTCTCTTCCTCGCTCTCGTCTTCCTTCTCGGGAAGGCGATATTTGCGTTTGGCATTCTCCGTAGCACCGTATTTCAGCAACTTGCGCGCCGCCGTGGTGATGCTCGTGCCCGAAGGAGCGGTGGTCTTCTTCAGGTCGTCGAAAGCCTTGGTGGTCTTCGCGAGTTGTTCGTCGACGGCCTTAAACCGCTCATAGAAGAGCTGCACGCGGTTGACCAGCTCGTTGGCCACACGCATGATGTCCTCTTGATTCTCAGCCTGACGCACCTGGTGCCACGTCATCTCGAGCACCTTCAGCATCATGTAGAGCGTCTGCGAACCGGAGATGATGACGCCCTTGTCGTAAGCATCCTTCCAGAGCGACGGGTCCTTGGCGAGGGCCAACTGCAGACCGCCTTCGTTGTAGACGTACATCATCACGAAGTCGAGTTGCCGTCTGCCCTTGGGCTTATAGTACTGGTAGCGCTGGCTGGCGAGTTCATCAACGTGCTTGCGCATCGACGTGAGGTGGCGACGAAGGGCATTCTCGCGGGCGGCATCGTCGGTGGCGTTGTAGTAGTCGGTGAGTGCCGTGAGCGACATCTTCGAATCGATGATGACATCGCGCTCGCCGGGAAAGTGAAGTATCACGTCAGGAATTTTCTTTCGTCCCGTCTCCTCGTCGCGCAGGGCCTCGCCATTGTCCTTTATCAGCACTTGTTCCTCGTACTGCACGCCTTTCTCCAGTCCCATGTTCTCAAGGAGAGTGGAGAGCCGCAGCTCGCCAAAGTTGCCTTGCGTCTTCGTCTCGCCGGTGAGGGCAGCCGTGAGTTTGTCGGCACGTTCGCCGAGAGCCTCAGCCTGCTTCTGGTTCTCCGCGATGGTGGCGCGCAGGTTGGCGAGCGAGGCCAGGCGGTCCTTGTTGCTCTGCTCCACGCTGTCGCGCATCTGCTTCAGACTCTCGTGCAGAGGGTTGAGCAACAGGTCGAGCTGTTGCTTGTTGGTGACGTTAAGTTCCTGGGCGCGCTTTTTCAGTATATCCTCCGAAGCGGTGTTGATTTGCTCGCGGATGAGTTTCGACTGGCTCTCCATCTGCTCGCGCTGCTGCTGGCGCAGTTCGTCGAGTTGGCGGTTGTGCTGTAAGTTGATTTCAGATTTCTGCCGCTCAAAGTCCTGCTTGGCGTCGTCGAGCTGTTTTTCAAGCGACTCCTTGGCGGTCTTGGCGGCAGCGAGTTCACTGTCCAATTGGCGGGTCTGCTCGCGCAGCTGACGGGCCTCAGCATCGGCGCGGTCATAGTTTTCCTGCAGCATACTGGTCTTGGCAATCTGTCCGGCACTGGCATTTTTGGCATAGAGGATACCGCACACGGCACCAACGGCTATGCCCAAAAGAATGAAGATAATGTCCATGATTATGGTTCTATAGGGTTTGTGTTGTTAATGATAATGAGCAAAGATAGCTATTTTTTTTGAACTTTGGCCGTTTAGCGGGAGATTTTTTCTGTAAAAGACAAACCCTGGAAAGCGATTTTCCATGTCTGCTGACAATTGAGAGCAGAACTGCTGACAGTTGAGAGCAGAACTGCTGACAGCTGAGAGCAGATCTGCTGACAGCTGTCAGCAACCATGAGTCATCGGATTTCGTGCTGTCAACGCCTAGCAGACGAAGGTTGATTTTCTGCATCCTGCTGGGTGGATTACAGCTAATAATGTCCGATGTGGAAAGCTCAGCAAACGGAAATATAGGAAAAAACACACCGTAAAAAGGAAAGTTTGCCCACCATATTGCCCTCTATATAAAATAATTTGTAACTTTGCAACTGCTATGGTCTTGAATTATATTTGGATAGCATTCTTCGTCATTGCCTTTGTCACAGGCGCTGTGGAACTGGCAATGGGCGACACCGCGGTGTTTCAGCACATCGTGGACTCCACATTCGACTCCTCAAAGAGCGCTTTCGAGGTGGCGTTGGGTCTGACGGGCGTGCTCTCGCTCTGGCTGGGAATCATGAAAATCGGTGAGCGCGCCGGAGTGGTCAATGTATTGGCGCGGGCACTCAGTCCTGTGTTCTCCCGACTCTTCCCCGACATCCCCAAGAATCATCCCGTCATCGGAACCATCTTCATGAACATCGCCTCCAACATGCTCGGCCTCGACAATGCCGCCACGCCCACCGGACTGCGGGCCATGGCGCAGATGCAGGAACTGAATCCCAAGAAAGACACGGCCACCAACCCGATGATTATGTTTCTGGTGCTCAACACCTCGGGACTGACCATCATCCCCACGACGATTCTCGCCTTCCGTGCCGCCAATGGCGCACAGACTCCCACCGACGTCTTCATCCCCATCTTGCTGGCTACGAGCGTGGCCACCATCGCGGGCATCATCATCACCTCGCTGTGGCAGCGCATCAACCTGCTGCAACCCGTGCTGCTGATGACCATCGGCGGTCTCGTGGCCTTCGTCGGACTCACCATCTGGGCTTTCGGACAGATGGACACGCAGACGATGGGCACCGTGACGAGCGTGGCTTCCAACCTGATACTCTTCGGCATCATCACGCTGTTCATCGTGGCGGGCTGGATAAAGAAAATCAATGTCTACGACGCCTTCATCGAGGGAGCCAAGGACGGTTTCACCACAGCCGTGCGCATCATCCCTTATCTCGTGGCAATACTCGTTGCCGTGGGCGTCTTCCGCGCCTGCGGAGCCATGGACATGCTCATCAACGGCATCTCGTGGGGCGTGGAGAAATGCGGACTGAACACTGATTTCGTCGGAGCCCTACCCACGGCCTTCATGAAGCCCCTGAGCGGCAGCGGTGCTCGCGGTCTGATGCTGGAGGCTATGAAAAACTACGGAGCCGACTCCTTCGTGGGCCGGCTGTCGTGTATCTTCCAGGGCAGCACCGACACCACGTTCTACATCTTGGCTGTATACTTCGGCAGCGTGAACATCAAGTACACGCGCCACGCCGTAGCCTGCGGCCTGCTCGCCGACCTGGCCGGAGTGATAGCCGCCATCTTCATCGCGTATATTTTCTTCGGTTGATATTATCTCCCCCATCCACCCCATAAAGCCCCATTCACCCCATCACCCCCCAACGCAACAAAAACATCAAAACATAATGCCAAGTTTAAAATCTCTCGCCAAGGATACGGCCATCTACGGATTGAGCAGCATCATGGCACGATTCATCAACTATCTGCTTGTGCCCATACAGACGGCAAAGTTCAACGCCGCAGGCGGACAGTACGGTGTCATCACCAACGTCTATGCCTACGTGGCACTGCTCATCATCCTGCTCACCTACGGCATGGAGACGACTTTCTTCCGCTTCATGAGCCGCGAAGGCGAAGACCCGCGCAAGGTCTACGCCACCACGCTGAAGATGGTGGGCACGACGTCGATTCTCTTCGCGGTGCTCGTCTGCCTGTTCATCCATCCGCTGGCCTCCGCACTGGGCTACGCCGACCATCCAGAGTACATCCTCGTGATGTACGTCACGGTGGCCATCGACGCTTTCACAGCCATCCCCTTCGCCTACCTGCGCTATGCCCACCGCCCCATCAAGTTCGCCACGCTCAAGGTGCTCAACATCACGCTCAACATCCTGCTCAACGTCCTCTACCTCATCGTCTTCCCC